>JAJTCK010000140.1 GCA_021323175.1 Solirubrobacterales bacterium
GTCGTGCCGACTCTCCTTGCGACACTCTTCGCCCGCTCCGGCTCGCCATCCACCACCGCCACCACCACGGCGTCGGGGGTGTGTTCGGTGAGGTTCTGAGCATGCACAAGGCCGGCTCGTCCCGCGCCGACCATGGCGATCCTCAGCTGGCTCACAACATCTCCGAAGCTAGGCGCACGAGCCGGTGTGAAGGACTGGCGAGAGCCGCGAGCAGGTCCCGATAGAGCTGCGCCATGTGCCGGTAGGCGGCGTGGTCTTCGGGATTGGGCTCGAAGCGGTCCCTCGCCGGGGTGCTTCTTTCGGCGGCACCGGCCAAGTCGTCGAAGAGACCGACAGCATGCCCGGCGACGAGCGCCGCACCCCAGCAGGAGAACTCCTCACGGTTGAGCCGGACGTACGGTACGCCGAGAACGGAGGCCTTGATAGCGTTCCAGGTGTCGCTGTGCGCGCCACCGCCGATGACGCGTGCCTCATCGAAGGTTGACCCGGGATAGAGCTTAAGCAGTACTTGCAGGTAGTTCGCGTACTCATAAGCAACTCCCTCCAGAACCGCACGCACGAGGTGCGGGCGTTTGTGGTGCCGGTTCAGACCTACCCAAGCGCCCCTCATAGCGGGGTCGTTCGGGAGCAAACGCCCGTCGAGGTGCGGCACGAACAAGAGACCCTCGGCGCCCGCCCGGACCTCGCTTGCCTCGGCAGTCAGCTCGTCGAAGTCGGGCTCGTAGACTTCCTCGCCCGCGGGAGCAAGCGCTTCTCCCAACCAGCCGAGGAGCGCCCCGCCAGAGAGATAGGAGAGTGGGATCCACTGTCCCGGGATGGCTCCACGCATGGCGATGAGCGTCCGCTCTCGGACATCGGGCCGAAACTCGCCAGTGGAGGCGGCGAGCACGGCGGCCGTTCCGGCCACGTCAAGCAGCTGGCCAGAGCGGACGAGACCGGCTCCCAATGCCCCGGCGGCGGTGTCGCCGAGTCCGGCCGCGATCGGGGTGCCTTCCATGAGCCTGCAGTCGGCGGCCGCCTCCTCGCTGACGCGTCCGATCACCGTCGAGGGTTCGAAGATCTTGGGCAGCTTGTCCGTCGGGATGCCTATCGCCTCAGCGAGCTCGCCCGACCACGCGCCTCCGCGCGCTTCGGCGAGTCCCGTGAAGTGGAGATACGTCGAGTCGATAAAGGCGTCGCCGGGCTGAAGACCAGCGATCTTGCCCGCTACGTACCCGCTTGGCATAACCCACTTCTCGGTGGCGGCGAAGACCTCCGGGTGCTCGCGGCGCCACCAGCGCATCTTTGGCGCGTGGTCGATCATCGGCGGACAGCCAGTCTTCTCGACGAAATCGTCGCCGAGCTCGCGTTCTAGCCAGTCGACGTCCTCGGAGCAACGCAGGTCCAACCACGAATCGTACGGCGTCGATGGATTCCAGTCAGCGCCGAGACCAAGGACGCCGGCCATCTGACCCGTGATACCGAGGGCCACCACTTGCTCGGCGTCCACGCCGCCCTGCTCCAGGCAATGAGATATGGTGCTCACCGTAGACCGGTAGAAGTCGTCGGGGTCCTGGTCTACCCTGCCCGGACCTTCCCAGCGCAACGGGACCTCGGCGTTGGCCTCGGCCAGGGGATTACCATCCGAATCGTACACGGCCGTCTTGGTGCCCGTGGTCCCGAGGTCGACGCCTACGAGGAGCTCGGTCATCCCGCCTCGCTAGCTGCCGCGTCCTTGTAGCGAGGGTTTGGGACTACCTCCGGTCCGTCTTCGCCGGCGACGACGAGCACCGGAAAGCCCTCTTCCTCTATAGTGCCGTAGTTATACCCAGCGTCGCCCGGGTAGACCGCGAAGAAGACCAGCGGCTCGTCCCCCACATTGACGCTCCGGTGCGCCCAGCCGCCGGGGACGTAGTTGATCGTCCCCCTGCGTATCGTCTCCACGGTGTATTGGCCATCTTCCGTAGCCATCACGAGGCATCCCTCGCCAGAGAGGCCGATGTAGATCTCGGCTCGATCGCGAATGTTATGAAAGTGTCCCTTGGTCATGTAGTATTCCTGCCCGACCTTGCCTGGCTGTATCACCGTGGTCGAAGACATGAGGTTTGAGTTGGTTGTCGGCACCGGGATCTCGTGGACGCTGTAGATGACCGTGTCTGCCGTACCGTCGGCATACCCCTCGAGGTGCATGCCAGCCATATCCGAGAGCCGACGCTCAACAACCTTGCGCTCCGGGTCCAGCGAGCCGCTATTCAGGTCGAGCAGCGTCGTGAACGGATCGGGCGCTTGCGTGCTCATCGCAGTTCTCCTTTCCCGTTGGGAGCGTTCTCTGTGAACCGCGTAGTGGCGCTCACGCGCTCGCCGCCCGCGCTGCCCGGCGGCGCCACTGGTCGAGTGCCACCACGACGACTATGATCAGACCGTTCACCACCCGCTGCCAGAACTCGGCGACGCCCAGGATCAACAGGCCGTTAGAGAGCACGCCTATGATGAGTACCCCGATGACCGTCCCGCTGATCTTGCCCTCACCGCCGAACAGGTTCGTACCGCCGATAACAACGGCGGCGATTGATTGAAGCTCCAGATCTTCGGCCATCAGGGCATTGGCGCTCGCTTGCCTGCCGGTGAGCATGAAGCCCCCTACGGCAGCCAGCAAGCCGGAGATGATGTAGATCCACATCTTCGACCGCCCGACCTTGATACCCGACATCCGCGCGGCCTCGGTGTTTCCTCCGATCGCGTAGGCGGAGCGACCCAGCTTGGTACGCGACAAGATCAGG
Source organism: Solirubrobacterales bacterium (assembly GCA_021323175.1). Taxonomy (GTDB): domain Bacteria; phylum Actinomycetota; class Thermoleophilia; order Solirubrobacterales; family 70-9; genus VGBV01. The sequence continues at coordinate 2,760 of JAJTCK010000140.1, forward strand.
CCGCCGATTAGGACGCAGACCAGCGCCACGCAGGCGATGAGCGGGATTCCGAGTATGGAGTCAACGCCAAGTGTCGACACCAACTCGGGAAGGTTGCGGCCCTCGACCGCACGTTCGTAGTCAGGCACGGGGAGGCCACCGGTCACTAACAGGGCGATGCCGCGAACTGCCACGAGGGTCCCGAGCGTGGCGATGAAGTCCGGAACGCTCCACTTCGTGATGACGAACCCGTTGAAGGCGCCAACGGCAAAACCGGCGGCGAGCCCGAGAAGCAAGGCGGCCGGCTCTGGCCAGCCCCAGTGCGCGAACGACACACCCATGACGCAGCCCGACAGCGCGGCAGTGGAGGCGACGGACAGGTCGATACCCCGCGAAACGATGACGAGCGTTTGACCGACAGCCAGTATCATCAGGACCGCATATTGGCGGAGTATGTTCACCAAATTGGCGCCCGTCAGGAAGTCCGGTGTCGCGATCGAGAAGGCCAAGACGAGCGCGAAGAGTATGACCAGCGCCCCTCCTCGACCACCAGCTA
>JAJTCK010000141.1 GCA_021323175.1 Solirubrobacterales bacterium
CCGCGCCTTCCGCTGGCGCTTGGCCTTCTTGCGGCAGGCGGCGGCGCGTCGCTTCGCCTTCGGCTTGGCGTTCTTGCCCACCTTCTTGCACTTCTGCACGGCCGGCAGCCCGGTGCCCGGCACGTTGTAGATCGGATCGGCCTGGCAGTTCCCGACGTCGAGCCAGTACGACCGCACGGGACGGATCGCGGGATCCGGGTCGATCGTGAGCTTGTACTGGACGAATGCGGAGTCCGTCTGGGCGCGGTGGTTCATGTACATCCAGGCTGTGAACCAGGTGTCGGTGTGGTCGTACTCGTAGCCGTAGCCGTCGGGCAGGTCCATCCGCGAGCGCTCCTCGCCCGCGCCGTAGAAACGCTCGGGTCCGCCACATGCCGAGTCGCTCGCGCCGCTGTTGAGGAACACGATGTGGTGAAGCATCAGGCGGCTGATGGGGACGGGCGCCTCCGATGCGTCCACCAGCTCGACTTCCATGTCGGTGATGTGCCCATCCACCCCCTGCGGAAGCGGAACCCGATCGTTCCCGCGCTTGACCTCGTATCCGGAGACGGTCGCCTCGGGGCCCCAGCACGTCCAGTCGGTCGGAGCCCCCGGGGCGGGCGAGTTGGTCTGCACGCAGGTGTTGGGCCGGACCGCCGCCGTAGCGCCCGCGGGCGCGATCGCCAGCGCGGCGGCCGCGCAGGCGAACGCGAGCGCGATGCCGCGGATGTGGGCGCGTCCCTGCGTCCTGCTCCTCACGACACGGGGTTATAACGCAGATCGCCGCGATGTTGGGGGAAAGTCAACATGGGCCGAGGATGCTCAGGGCACCCGGTGGACCTCGAACAGGTTGGTGCCCAGCGCCTGGCTGGGAAGCCCGGCGGTGACCGCGATCAGGTCGCCCGACTCGGCGTAGCCGCCCTCGCGCGCCAGGTCGGCGCAGTCGTCGAGCAGCAGGCGCAGGCTCTCCCAGGGGTCGGCCCGGACCGCGCTGGTCCCGAACAGCAGGTTCATCCGCCGGACCGTCTCGAGCCTGGAGGAGACGGCGAGCACGGGGACCCGCGGCCGGAAGGCGCTGACGAGCCTGGGGGTGCGGCCCGAACCCGTCGGCACCACGATCGCGGCGAGGTTCAACCTGTAGGTCGCCGCGACCGCGACCTGGGCCACGACCTCGCCGACGTCGCCGGACTTCTCCTCGACCCGGCCGTAGAGCCACTCCGCGTAGGGGAGCTGGCGCTCGGCGGCGCGTGCCACCCGGTCCATAACCCGGACCGCCTCGAGCGGGTGTTCGCCGATCGCGGTCTCCTCGGAGAGCATCACCGCGTCGGTGCCGTCGTGGATCGCGTTCGCGACGTCGGTCACCTCGGCGCGCGTGGGTCGGTTTTGGCGGACCATCGTCGCGAGCATCTGGGTGGCGGTGATTGCCGGCTTGGCGGCTTGCCCGGCCAATCTGATCAAGCGCTTCTGGATCTCGGGGACCTCCTCGATGGGAAGCTCCACGCCGAGGTCGCCGCGCGCGATCATCACCCCGCTCTCGGCCGCGGCGATGATCTCCTCGGCGCGCTCGGCGGCCTGGGGCTTCTCGATCTTGGCGATCAGCGGGATGTCCTGGCCCTGCGCTTCCACGGCCGCCCGGACGGGATCCAGGTCGCTCGGACGACGAACGAACGACACGGCGAGGAGGTCGATCCCCTGCTCGCACGCGAAGTCCACCCAGGCGACGTCGGTCGCGGTCGTCTCGGGCAGCGCGGCATCGGCTCCGGGCAAGTTCACTCCCTGGTGAGAGCTGACGGCCCCGCCGGCCTCGATCTCGGCGGTCACCTGGCCGCCGCTCACCTCCTTGACGCGCAGCCGCACCCGGCCGTCGGCCAGGAACACGGGGTCGCCCGGCCCGACTGCCTGGGCGAAGCCGGTCCACTGGACGGGCAGGTGGGAGGCGTCGCCCATCCCGTCCTCCTCGATCCCCCGCAGGATGACCTCCGATCCCGAGTGCAGGACGGCCACGTCCCCCTCCAGGTTCCCGAGCCGCAGCTTCGGGCCCGGGAGGTCGCCCATCACCCCGACCTCGGTGCCCAGCTCCGCGGACACGTCGCGGATCCGTCGGACGTTCTCGGCGTGGTCGGCCGCGTTGCCGTGGGAGAAGTTCAGGCGGAAGACGTCGACACCCGCGACCAGCAGCTGTCGCAGCATCTCGGGCTCGCGGCTGGCCGGGCCGACGGTCGCGACGATCTTGGTCCGGCGCTCGGGTTGCGCCTCGGACTCCATCGCATCAGTTTGCCGCAGCCCTCACTTCGCCGCGACGGCATCGATTGTGTCGGGCCGCTCGCGGAGGCCGCCGATGGAGTCGAAGACCTCGGCCGCGCCGGCGTCGAGCAGCTCGGATCTCGCGAACCCGCCGCTCAGGACCCCGATCGTCGGGACCGCGGCGCGCCTGGCGGCCTCGACGTCCCAGACCGCGTCTCCGACCATCACGGCCTCGCGGGTGCCGGCCTTGTCGAGCGCCGCCTCGACTATGTCAGGCTGCGGCTTGGTCGCGTCCACGTCTGCCGAGCTGGTCCAGTCGGCGACCAGGTCATCGGCGCCGAGCAGCTCCACGTAGCGGTCCACCTCATCCTGCTTCGCTGACGACGCCAGCACCAGCTTGTGGCCGCGGTCCCCGAGCTCGCGCAGGACCTCGGTCGCGCCCTCGAACGCCTGGACCTCGTCCACCATCGACATGTACAGCGGCTTCTCGGCCTCGCGGATGGCGTCGCCCTTCTGGGCCTCGACCTCCTCGCCGGCCACCGCGGAAACCAGCTGGTCGCCCCCCATCCCGATCGCGCGGTGGATCACCCAGACGGGGACGATCACGTCGTGCTGGCGAAACGCGCGGAACCACGCCAGCGCGTGCTGGTAGTTGGTGTCGACCAGCGTTCCGTCGATGTCGAAGATGACCGCCGGCGTCATGGCTCCTCCGCCCGCGGGGGGGCGGGCGGCCGCGGCGAATGGCGAGGCGGGGCCGCAGCGCGAGCCGTCCGGGCGGCTTCGCGCGCGGTCGTCGGGGCCGGCATGCGGCCGGCGGGCGTCTGTCCATCCGAAGGCGGGGAGTGCTCCTGCACCTCGGTCTCCAGGGCCTCGATCTGCGGCAGCCGCCAGATCGCGCTCGCCAGCACCAGGCCGCCGGCCGCCGAGAGCAGCGACAGGAAGAGCTGGCCTCCCGCCAGGGGCGTCAGCTCGAAGAAGTGGCGCAGCGGCTCCACCGCCAGGGCGAGCGCGTAGAGCGCCCCCAGGGCCGCGACCAGGGCGAGCATGTAGCTCTGA
>JAJTCK010000053.1 GCA_021323175.1 Solirubrobacterales bacterium
ACGCGCTCGGAGGCCAGCAGGTCGGCCTGCTCGGTATCGCTCAGCTTGATCTGGTCGCGCCGCCCCGCCATCAGCGCTTCCGGGCTCCATCCGCCTCCGGGCGAAGCGTCAGGGTCTCCCAGGGGCCCTCCCCGGCCATGGACTGCATCTGGCCCGCCAACCAGCGCGGCTGCAGGTCGTCGTAGTGCTCGCTCCAGGCATGACCGGACTGTCCGGTGAAGTCCTGCCACATCGAGCGCGCGGGATCCATCGGGTCGGCGACCATCCGCCAGCTCGGCGCCCAGATGGCGTGGTAGGGGTCGTTGGGGTCATAGGCGATCTGGGCGACCGTCTCCTGCGCACCGCCCGGGCGCAGGGTTCGGTTGAAGACCCACTCGAAGGCCGGGTTGGCCGCCCCCAGCGCGTGGGAGAAGCGCAGCTCGTGGACACGCCCCCAGCGCCATCCCTCCGGGTCGGGGCCGAAGCGCTGCTCCAGGTCATCCAGTGCTCCGCGCAGGGCCTCGAGCGCCAGCTCGTGCCAGGGGCGGCCGATCAGCTCCTCGTCCCCCGCTTCCCACAGGTCGAGCAGGTGGGAATGCCAGCGCCATGGCGAGGTCACGTGGGTCGTGAAGCCGCTGTCGGAGCGATCGAGCCAGCGCTCGGCCAGGTCGCGGTCACCGATCGCCGCGCGGGCGAACTCGCGAGCGAGCCGCAGCAGGAACGCCTGGTAGATAGTGCCGGCCACGGTCTCCGGTCCGAGCTCGCGGTCCCAGCTCTTCAGCCGCTCGACTGCGCGGACCTCGCGCTGGCCGGGCGGTTGCAGGCGGGCGAGCCGGTGGGCGACGATGTCGCCGGGGATCGAGTACAGGTCGGTCTGCATCCGGCGGAAGCCGTCCAGGTCGTGCTCCTCTGTCGCCGCCAGCAGCTGCTCGATTCGCCTCGCGCGGAAGCCGTCCAGGTAGTCGCTGCTCAGGTGATGCGGATAGTCCTCGTCCGCGATTCGGTTGTTGGCCGTGACCACGAAACCGGCATCGGGGTCGGTCAGCTCGGGCAGCTCGTCGTAGGGGATCGTTCCCTCCCACTCGAACTCGCCGGTCCAGCCGGGCTTCGGCAGGTCGGGGCAGTGCCCGCGGCGGAGCGGGATGCGGCCGACGGTCTTGTAGCCGATCGACCCGTGCCGGTCGGCCCAGACCAGGTTGGAGACCGGCATCGTCAGGTCTCCCAGCAGTCGCACCAGTTCCGGGCCGCTGGTCGGCTCGAAGATCTCGAAGTGCGGCGGTCCGACCCCGGGGATGTCGAGCGCCGCCCAGCGCAGCGCCAGAGGCTGCGAGTCGTCCGCGCCCAGCGCCTCGTTGACGATTGGGCCGTGGTGTGTGATCCGGACCTGGTGCTGCAACGGCGCATTCCGTCCCTTGACACCGATCTCCTCGGTGACCAGCTCTAGGTCCCGCCATGCGCCCTGGAACTCATAGCGGTCGCCGTCGATCCGTTCGATGAACAGGTCCTCGACGTCGGCCATCACGTTCGTGAAGGTCCACGCGACGTCGTTGTTCTGCCCCATCGTGATCCCGGGGATCCCCGGCAGGGTGGCCCCGCGGCAGAAGCGGTCTCCCAGCTCCAGGGCGCACTGGTGCCATATCCCGGGCATGCCGCTGGGAAGGTGCGGGTCGCCGGCCACCAGGGGCCCTCCGGTGGCCGAACGTTTGCCTGTGACCGCCCAGTTGTTCGACCCACCAGCCGCCCCTGCCAGGCCGATGTGCTCGCGGACCGCCTTGAGCTGCTCGGCGAGGCCCGCCCCGTCGCCCTGCCAGGCTTCGCCCGGGCGCAGCACCACGGGGTTGCCGGCGGGATAGGTGGGGTCGAGGACTGCCGCGCGGTCCTCTCCCAGCTCGCGAGCCAGGTCGGCGCGGAGCAGCTCACGCTCCCAGTTGGTGGACAGCCCGAACGAGAGCAGCTTGCAGCCGGCGAGGATGTGGGCGGGCCTCCACGGCTCGAACTCCAGCCGCAGCAGCTGGAACTCGGCCGGGAGGACGCCGGGCGCCTCGGCGGCGCGATTGAAGCCGGCGCAATAGGCGTTCAGGAGCGAGCGAAGGCCATGGTCGAGTTCGCGCTCCTCCCGTCTTGAGACCCTGGCGAGACCAAGCGTCCTCATCAGCTTGTCCACCTTCAGGGCGTCGGGCCCCGCGACCTCCGAGAGCCTGCCCTGGCTGATCCGGCGCTGTACGTCGCATTGCCACAGGCGGTCCTGGGCATGCGCGTATCCCTGGCCGAACCAGAGGTCCTGGGGGCTCTGCGCCCTGACCCTGACCATCCCCCAGCGGTCACGGGAGAGGTCGACGATCCCCTCGATCCCCCGCACCCTGACCTCGCCGCTGGTGCGCGGCATTGGACGCCTGAAGAGCCGCCACCACAGCCCCGCTGCGGTCGCCCCGAACAGCGCGCCGCCCAGACCCACTCCCTTGAACGCGCCGGTCAGCACGCGGTTCAGACCGTTTGCCACCGGCCCTTCATATCAGGGCCGGGCGGCTCACTCGCCCAGCTCGCTGGGGACGCGGCCCTCGGCTTCCAGCTTCTCCAGGTGCGCCTGCATCGCGGACGCGGCGGCGGGCAACAGCTCCTCCGGCACGTCGTCCCAGACCTCGCGAAGCAGCGCCATCCGTGAGCGCTCCCCGCGCTCCAGTGCCGACGCCAGCCGCCGCTCGCGCAACTGGCGGTGCTCGATGTACTCGGCGATCTTCGCCGCCGGGTCGGTGATCTCCGGACCGTGCCCGGGCCTGATCGTCTCCAGGTCGAGCCCGGCCACCCTGTGCAGCGAGGCCATGTAATCGGCCATAGACCCGCCCTGATCGGCCGGCGGCACGATCGTAGAGCCGTGACCCAGGATCAGGTCCCCGCAGAACAGCGTCCTCTCCATCTGGAATGACCGGCTGTCCTCGGTGTGCCCAGGCGTTCGCAGGCAGGTCAGCGGCCCCGCCGACTCTCCTTGGTCCAATACGGTCGGGTCCACTCCCAGCAGCGGAACTCCCCCGATGTGATCCTCGTGGGAATGGGTCAGCAGGACGTCGCCGATCCCGCCTCGCTCCTCGGCGGCGGCCCTGACCATCTCGATGTGGCCGGGGTCCTCGGGTCCCGGATCGACCACGATCACCGGGTCCCGGCCGACCAGGTAGGTGTTGGTCCCCTCCAGGGTCATCGGCCCGGGGTTGGGCGCCACGATCAGCTGAACGTCGGAGTCGTTCATCCGCACACGGTGATGCTTCCCGGCCCCCGGCTCAGAGCCACGTGATGCCGTAGCGCTCCGAAGCCGCCGCGTAGGTATCCGGCCCCAGGGTCCCGTCCGCGTCGGCTCGGGCCAACTCGCGAAAGAAGCCCTCCAGGCCGCCGGGCGTGCAGACGAACATGATTCGTCCCTCGCCTTCAACCACCCGGCGCTGGGAGTGGGGGATGCCCCTCGGGGCGAAGACCGCCTCGCCCGGGCCGATCGTGGACTCCTCGTCGCCGACCGTGATCGCGTGTTCGCCCTCGAGCGCGACGAAGAGCTCGTCCTCGTTGGCGTGGACGTGTGCCGGGGTGTCCGCCAGGGGCGGGGTCTCGACGATCGCCGTCATCGCTCCGGCCGTGCTGTCGGCGGTGGCGAGGACTTCCATGCTCACCTCGCCGAATGTGAGCCGCTCGTTGGCCACGGGTAGACCGCGCAGGCTTACGTTTCCTAGGCGGCTTTGGCGGTGGCCGGCTGGGCAGCGCTGTCGGTGACGAGCTCTGCGCGCACGACGTCGCGGGCGCCCTCGGGCTCCAGCACCACGAAGTCGCCCGCGCCCTTCAGGATCTCGCGGAGCAGCCAGTCCTGGCTGCCGTAGGGAACCTCGATCACGAGCGCGCCGTCGGCCAGGTCCTCGACCACGGTGTGCTCCTCACGGGCCCAACGGGCGCGGTCCGGTGAGACCCAGACCCGGGCCAGGTCGGCCGCGGGGACCTGGTCGCCCGAGAGCCAGCCGCCCTCGATCGCTGCGATGTCGGCGAACTCTGGTCGCGGCTCGAACGCCTCCGCTGTGACGCTCGCCTCCTTGATCCGATCCAAACGAAAGTGGCGGATGTCCTGGCGCTTGCGGTCATACGAGGCGACGTACCAGCCCTCGGGTCCGTTGGCCAGGCGGTAAGGCTCGATCTCGCGCTTGGTGAACTCGTCCTCGTTCTCCTTGTAGTAGTGGATCGCGAGTACCTTCCGCTTGCCGATCGCCTCGTTCACGATCCGCGCGGCGTCGGTGTCGTCCCCGCCGGAGGCGGCGATCTCGAGCCCCTCCTCGGAGGGATCGTGGCCCAGCGCCTTCACGATCTTCTTCCGGGCACTCGCGAGCCCGCCCTGAGGCAGATGATCGCCGAACAGGTCGATCGCGGCGACCAGCGCCTTGGCCTCGAGCGGCAGCAGGCGCGCCGGGCGGCTGAAGTTGTCGCCGTAGGGCTCGGCGTCGACCTCGATCTCGTCGCCGATCAGCTCCGCGTAGAGGACGTAGGTGCCGCCTCCGAAGTTGACAACGTTCAGCAGATCGATGTCGTCGCGCAGCTCCTCGCCTGTGAGGTTAAGGCTCTCGGTCACCTCTGACACGGCCAGCCGGTCCTCGCCCTTGGCCGCCTCGATCAGCATCCCGGCCAGGGTCACCAGGCGGGCGAAGCGCTCGGGGCGAATCGAGGACTCCGAGCGCCCATTGGACGAGCGGCCGGCGCGCTGGAGGGTGGCCGCCGAGGTCCCCTTGGAGCGGGCTGTCTCGAAGTCGCCCTCATGGCGCGCGTGCAGCAGGTCGAGCCGCTCTGCGACCTCGTCTGCCAGCTCCGGCGGGTCGAGCACCGTCGCGTTCTGGCGCCAGTGCAGGACCCAGGCGACGAGCTGCCTGGCCGAGGCGTACTCGGTCTCGAAGATCGCCCCCTTTCCGGGAGCGCCGTCGCCGCGGCCGGCGGGGCGGAACTCCCCGTACTCGCCGAAGTCGCGCTCGACAAGCCAGGCGACGCGGTCGCGCAGGAAGATTTTGGCGGTCCCTTGGATCTCGCCCAGCTGCCATTCCGAGCGCCGGGCATAGTCCCGGCGGTCGAATTCCTTCGGCGCGGTGAAGTCGTGTTCGGCCTTTGAGGCGTAGGAGACCTTGCCGCGGATCCTGGAGAGGCGGAAGACCCGCACCGCATCCCGCTCGTGGGAGTGGCCGATCAGATAGAACTGACCGCCGCGATAGACCAGGTGGTAGGGGTCCACCTTGCGGCTCTCCGTCGCGTCGCGCTCGATCGTGTAGTACGTGAACTCGATCGTCTTGCGGCGGGAGATCGCGGTCTCGATCTTGGAGAGCCGCTGCGAGATCTCGGCGCCGTCCGCCTTGGCGGTCATCCGCACCTCGACCGCGCTCACCTCGGTCAGGGGGCTCGGGCGGCCCCACGAGACCTGCTGCAGCGCCAGGCGCAGCGGCTCGGCGTACGCGAACTCCCCGTCCAGCAGGTGGAGCGCCGTCTGCAAGGCGGCGAGCTCGTTGTCCGAGAACTTGATCGCATCCAGGTAGAAGTTCTCGGGCGGCAGCGCATAGAGCTCGGACTCATAGCCCTGCATGCTGTCGCCGGGCTTCTCGACGGTCAGCGAGATGCCGAGGCTGTCGAGCTCCGCGCGGTCGGCGTAGAAGCGGCGTGCGAAGGCGTCGTCGTTCATGTCGCTGTACCCCTCCACCTCGCGCTTGATCTCAAGCGCCGAGACCGGCCTCCCCTGGGCCATGAGGAAGGAGATCAGCGAGAGCTGTCTGATCAGCTTCTCGGTGTCCTTCGCCATCCGGGTCGCAGGATAGTCCGGAGCCCGCCGCGGCCCGCCGCTCCCACGCACGGAAGTGCGCATTTTGCGTTGTGGAAACCTCGCTAGGCCGCGCGCGCGCCGAAGAAGGCCGCGGACTCGATGCCGCGGTCGAAGCGAGACCAGGACTCGCCGTCGCCCAAGGCCTTCTCGAGGCGGTCGAAGCTGCCCAGCTTGCCGCCCAGGTTGTCCATCGAGTGGACCAGGGTGGCTTCCCGTGTGCAGGGGACGACCGGCGACCCGTGCTCGAGCTGGCCGTGGTGGCTCAGGATGATGTGGAGAACGGCCTGGGCGAGGTCGGCATCGAAGCCCTCGATCTCCTCGATCTCGCGGCGGACGTTGTAGTAGCCGAGGGGGATCTCGGACTGCAGGCGGCCGGCGTCGGTCATGTCGATCGCCAGCGGGTCGTCGTTGTAGGCCTCGGTCTTGCCGATGTCGTGCAGCAGCGCGCCGGTGACCGCGATCTCGCGATCGATGCCCGGGAAGAAGTTGGCGGCCGCACTGACGGCCTGGGCGACCGAGAGGGTGTGCTCCAGCAGACCACCGGCGTAGGCCTGGTGGTAATGCTTGGCAGCCGGGGCTTGGCGGAAGCGCTCCCAGGCCGGGTTCTCGGCACCGAAGAAGCGGTCGAGCAATTCGCGCAGCGACGGGTTCTGGAGCGTGTCGAGCAGCTCGCGTAGCTCGGTTTCGAGCTGTTCGGCGCTCTTGGCCGGGCCTTCGGCCATGTCCTCCTCGACGTACTCGTGCGGCTCGGCCGCGCGGACGGAGGCCATCTTGATCTGACGGCCGAACTGGGGATGGATCGCGAACCTGCCGGTGACCACGACCACGGCGCCCGGAGAACATGCGTGGAAGCACTCGGCGACCCGGTCCCATGCGATCGCCGGGATGCTGCCGCTCTTGTCCCCAAGCTGGAGCTTCAGGAAGTCCTCGCCGTTCTTCTTCTGGCGCAGCTCGCGCTCGCGGACCACGAAGGCGCCGCTGAACTGCTCGCCGTCGTTCAGGTCGCCGAGACCGCGCAGCGCCTGGGGGGGCTCATCGCCACCGGCCTGAGGCTCCGGGCCTTTCCCACTGTCGAAGAGCGCCTGCGTCATCGGAAGGGGCTTGAAGGTAGAGGCGCGAGCGGACAGGACTCTTCCGACGTTCACGGGTTTGTGACTAGGGTTCATCACTGATGGAGTCGTTCCTGGGGAGAGGTTCATGACGGATGCCGCGCGGGTGGAGGGCGTCGCGCTGGTCACCGGCGGCACCGGCGGCCTGGGCAAGGCGGTCGTGCGGGAGCTCCTTGACGCCGGGGCGCACGTCGTCACGACGTGGTTGGTGGACTCCGAGCGCGAAGCGGCCGAGGAGGCCTTCGGCGACCGCGACGGGCTGACGCTGGTCGAGGCGAATCTGCTCGAGGACGGGGGGGACGTCGCCACGCGCACGGCGGCCGAGGCGGGCCCGCTGAAGGCCCTCGTCAACCTGGTCGGCGGGTTCGCCGCCGGCGAGCGCCTGCACGCAGAGGACTCCCCGGGCATGGAGAAGATGCTCGCCCTGAACCTGACGACGGCCGTGAACGCGTCCCGCGCGGCGGTGCCGGCGATGCTCGATGCCGGCGGCGGCGCGATCGTCTGCGTCGGAACCAAGGTGGCCCTGCAGCCCTTCAGCGGCGGTGCGGCCTATGCAGTCTCGAAGGCGGCGGTACTCGCCCTGGTCCGCTCGCTGGACGTCGAGTACCGCGACGACGGGATTCGCGCTAACGCCATCGTCCCCAACATCATCGACACGCCTGCCAACCGGAGGTCGATGCCCGACGTCGACCACTCGAGATGGGTGGCCCCGGAGGAGATCGCCCGGGTGATCCGCTTCCTGTGCTCCCCGGACTCCTCTGCTGTGACCGGGGCCGAAATCCCGGTCTACGGACGGACCCGCTAGCCCGGGCGGCGGCATGGACGCCGACCGCAGCCTCCTCCGCGATCGCGACTTCAGGCTCGTGGCCGGTTCGGTCGGCCTGTCGGCCTTGGGCGACTGGGTCGCGATCGTCGCACTGGGCCTGCACGTCAAGGAGATCACGGACTCGGGCTACGCGGTGGCGGGCCTGTGGATCTGCCTGTTCGGCCCATCGGTCGCCGTCGCCGGACACGCCGGGCTGCTGGTGGACCGGATTGAGGCGACCCGCCTGCTCGCCGTCGTCTCGGCCGCAGGCGCGGTGATCGCGGGCGTACTGGCCTTCGTGGACGCCACGGCCGCGGTGCTGGCCCTGACGGCCCTACTGGGGATCGTATTCGCGGTCTCCTCACCCGCCGAGTTCGCGCTGGTCCCTCCCTTGGCCGGAGAGCGCCGGATCCAGCAGGCCAACGGGCACATGGAGACCGCCCGCTACATCGGCTTCGGAATCGGACCGCTCGCGGGCGGGCTGCTGTTCTCGATCGGGGGCCTGGAGCTGGCGATGCTCGTGGACGCTGCGACCTTCGCCGCCGTCGCGTGCGCCGCGCTCGCCCTGCGTATCCGGCGGGACCCGTCCGCCCTGGAGGACTCGGAGCGCAGCCCGCGGGCGCGCGACGGCATCGCCTACCTGTTCCGCGACCGGGTGCTGTCGCTTGCGATGGCGGTGGCGTTCTTCTCGCTGCTGTTCATGTCCGCCGTCTGGGTGGGTGAGCTGTTCTTCGTCGATGACGTCCTGGGCAAGGGAGACGTCGCCTACGGCGCTTGGCTCTCGATCTGGACGCTCGGCATGGCGATGGGAGCGCTGCTGCTGTCACCCCGGATCGCCGCCGGCGCCGTGGCCGCCACCGGGCTCGCCGCCGTCGCGGTGCAGGGCAGCGGGCTGGCTCTGCCGGCCCTGTGGCTCGGCTTCGGCTTCTTCCTCGCATGCGGCTTCATCGGCGGCATGGCCCATGGCCTGAAGAACGTGATGTTCCGCAGCCTCATCCACGTGCGCGTTCCCGAGCGCCTCCACGGGCGCGCGTTCGCCGCCTACAACGGCATTCGCAACACGGCCGAGCTCGGCGCGTTCGCGGCGGGAGGAGTCCTCGTCGCGCTGATCGGAGCTCGGGGCACCCTGGCCTACGCCGGCGGGCTGTCCGCGCTCGCGGGGCTGATCGGGCTGCTCGCGCTGCTGCGGATGAACCACGGCTGGCTGCCGACCGGCCCCGTGGGCCCGCCGATCGACACCCTGGCGGCGGAGGAGGGCCCCGGCCCGGTTCCCGCCCCGCGCACCTCCGACGCCTCCGACGGCCGCTAGGTCGTGCCATCTGCGGCGCCCAAGCGCTGAGGGGGCGGCCTGATCCCAAGCGATTAGATTCGGACCAGGGTCCGGTCTCTGATTTGAGGGGTCCAGCCCCTTGACTTCAATCCGGCTTGATGCCACAAACCGGCAGCGGCCGACGGGCCCCGAACGACCCCCAGGAGCAACATGAGCGAGAACGGAAACCGCAAGACGCTTGCGATCGAGGCCAGCGGTCTGGCTAAGTCGTTCGGTGAGACGCGAGCCGTGGACGGGGTGGACCTCGCGGTTCGCACGGGAACGGTCTATGGCGTGCTCGGTCCCAACGGGGCCGGCAAGACGACGACCATCCGAATGCTGTCGACGCTGCTGCTCCCCGACGCGGGCAGCGCGCGCGTCCTCGGCTATGACGTCGAGCGGGAGCCCGACGAGGTCCGCGGCGTGGTCAGCCTGACCGGCCAGCTCGCATCGGTTGACGAGGACCTGACGGGGCGCGAGAACCTGATTCTCCTGGGCAGGCTCTACGGCCTGAAGCGCGATCGCGCCAAGGCGCGCGCGGCCGAGCTGCTCGAGGCGTTCGGCTTGGCCGACGCCGCGGGCCGCCTGGTCAAGACCTACTCCGGCGGCATGAGGCGCCGCCTGGACATCTCCGCCAGTCTCGTCATCACCCCGCAGGTGTTGTTCCTGGACGAGCCCACGACGGGGCTGGACCCCCGCTCTCGCAATCAGGTCTGGGACATCATCCGGACGCTCGTGGACGGGGGCACGACGATCCTGCTCTGCACGCAGTACCTCGAGGAGGCCGACCAGCTCGCCGACGGGATCGCGGTGATCGACCACGGCAGGGTGATCGCCGAGGGGACCCCGGGGCAGCTGAAGGCGTCCGTGGGATCGGGTGCTCTCCATGTCCGCCTCCTCGACCCCGATGACCGCCCCCGGGCCGAGGCGGTCCTGCAGCGGAACCTGGACTCCGTGCACCGCGAGCATGACCCGGCGGCCCTGTCGGCCTCGTGCTCGGACGCCGAGCGCGGCGCCGAGGCTGTCGCCGCCCTCTCGGCGGAAGGGATCGGGATCGCGGACTTCTCGCTAGGGCAGCCGAGCCTGGACGAGGTCTTCCTGGCTCTGACGGGGCGGCCCCCGGATGAGGCGGAGGGCGAAGGGCAGACTGATACCGACGACCGACAGGAGGCGGCATGAACCCCGACGGCATCGGAACCACGACAACGACGGGCGCGCCGCCGGCCGCCGGTTCGAAGCTCGAGGCCGAGGCGATCCGCAAGGCCCTGTCCGCGACCGAGCGGCCCCCTCGCGCGAGCGCGGCGAGCGCGGCGCTGTCCTTCGGGTGGCGCGGGATGCTGAAGGTCAAGCACGTGCCCGAGCAGCTGCTGGACGTGACCATCACCCCGGTGATGTTCGTACTCCTGTTCACCTACCTGTTCGGCGGGGCGATCGCGGGCTCCACCGGCGAGTACCGGGACTACATCATGCCGGGAGTCCTGGTGATCGCAGTGCTGTTCACGACCGTCTACTCCGGGATCGCGATCAACACGGACCTGACGAAGGGCGTGATCGACCGCTTCAGGACGCTGCCGATCTGGTCGCCCTCGCCGCTGGTCGGCTCGCTGCTGGGCGACTGCGTCCGCTACCTCGTGGCCGCGACGGTGATCGTGGTGCTCGGCTTGATCCTGGGCTTCCGGCCGGATGCCGGGCTGCCCGGCATCCTGGCCGCAGTCGCCGTCGTGATCCTGTTCTCGTTCGGACTCTCATGGGTTTTCACGACGATGGGGCTGGTGATGCGCTCGCCCAACGCCGTCATGAACGCCGGCTTTATGACCATCTTCCCGCTGACCTTCCTGAGCAATGTCTACGTGGACCCCGACACGCTGCCTGCCGGGCTCGAGGCGTTCGTCAACGCGAACCCGATCTCGCATCTGGTCAGCGCCTCGCGCGGGCTGATGGAGGGCAACGTGGAAAGCGAGAACCTGATCGTGGCGCTTGGGACGGCCGCGCTGTTCACCGCGATCTTCGCGCCGCTGACGAACCGCCTGTATCGCCGCTCCTAGGACCGAGGTGGAAACAGTTTCGCCGGCGTCACCGGCACTGTTCGACGATCCCTGAGCCCCCGGAATCAGGCCGCCCGGATCAGCGCCTCCCGGACGAACTTCAGGTCAGCCTTCATCGCCGCCATGCCGCCCGGTGTCTCGCAGACCACCGGCGCATCCGCGGCCGCGATCATCCGCGCCAGCGGCTCGGGCCCGATCTCGCCCTTGCCGAGGTTGGCGTGGCGGTCGGCGCCCGTGCCGGCCGGGTCCCTGGAGTCGTTCGCGTGCAGCAGGTCGATCCGCCCGCACATCTTCATCACCCGCTCGACCGCGTCATCCAGGTCCTCGCCGGCGGCGTGGGCGTGGCACGTGTCAAAGCAGAAGCCCAGGTTGACGTCCGTCTCGGCGGCGCTGATCGCCTCCCACAGCCTCGCCAGGTTCTCGAAGCGGCGGGCGACCGCGTTGTCGCCACCCGCCGTGTTCTCGATGTAGAGCGGGACCTCTGACTCCAGGCGCTCTAGGGTGCGGACCCAGCGGTCGAACCCTTGATTGACCCCGTCCTCGGCGTGGCCGGGATGGACGATCACGGCCGCCGCACCGACATCGGCGGCGGCCTCGCAGGTCTGCTGCAGGATCTTGCGCGAGCCGAAGCGGACGTTGTTCTTCGGTGAGCAGACGTTGATCAGGTAAGGCGCGTGCACGTACAGAGGCACCCCCGACGATCGCAGCTCCTCGGCATCCTTCCGTGGCGGCGGTTTCTTCCACCCCTGCGGGTCGGAGAGGAACACCTGGACGCAGTCCGCATCCAGGGCCTTCGCCTCGGCCAGCGGCTTGCCGGGGGCGACGTGTGCACCTACCAGCGGGGTCACGATCTCGGCACGTGGTCGGGTCATGGGAAGGGCCAGAATCGAACTCTCGCACCTCGCCGACTAACTCCTCGC
>JAJTCK010000142.1 GCA_021323175.1 Solirubrobacterales bacterium
GAACGAGGACGCCTGGTGAAGCCGAACGAACGGGTACGCGTCAAGCCAATGCCCGCCGGGCCCGTGCCGGCGATCGATTAGGGCGACCTTCACGTCCGCGTTCCGGGTCAGGCTATCGGCGAAAGCCATGCCCGACGCTCCGGCTCCGACTATCAGGTAGTCAGCGTCGAGCGTACGTGTCATCCGGTCATTCAAGCACCACGAAAGGCCGGGATCTCCGGCCCTTTCGTGGGGCCGCGGGGGCCCGATCGGTTTCTCGCTACCACCGCACGCGGATCCGCGAGACCACTCGGCACCCCAACTAGAAGCTGGCGCTCCGATCTCACGCGAACCCCGACGCCGCGGTCGGCTGCCGCCAACAGTGCTGCTTTGCATGAAAAGGGGATATCCGATTAGCTGCCCGATCAGGCCTCCCGGGCACTCGGCGCGGTCGCGGGCTGATTTCGATTACGTCCTTGGACGGCCGGGCTGGCCGATCCACCGGCGCAGATACCTCTCTAGACCGGCCAGATCCTGGCCGGCGGCCCGGTAGGCGACGTGGCCATCGGGGCGGACGAGGTACTGGCCTAAGCCAGCGATTCCGAGCTGGCGCAAGCCCCTTCCGTCTCGGTCTTGGAGAACACCGGGCCCGCCTTCTCGCGCCAAATGATGCACCCCGACCACGCCCTCGAACTCCCCGAGCTGGGCGGTCAGCGCCTGATCCCACTTTTCTCGGCCCCCACAGAGGAGGAGGTGGAAGCTCGCCGGTCCCAGTAGCTCCTGGATCCAGAGCGCCCGCCCGTCGCACTCGAGGCGAAAGTCGGGGAAGCGATCGCCGGCCCGCGGGCCGCCGAAGGGAGACGGCTTGCCCTCCTCGACCAGGGAACTGCTTCGGTAGCAGATCCTGAGCTGGGCGATGGTGCGGAAGGCTCTGGCCCGCACTCGGCCGAGATGTGCCACCAGTGTGAGCAAGCGTGGCGCTACCTGGGAGCGCATCATGCGAAAGACCGGTTTGCGCGAGGTTGCCAGCGAGAAGGCGCGGTCAGTGAAGCGAACGACAAAGCCGCCGACCGGCCGACGCTCCTCCTCGTAGGAGTCGAGCAGGGCCGCGTCCGCCCGGCCCCGGTCGACCAGGGAGAGCTTCCAGCCAAGGTTCCACGAGTCCTGGATGCCGGTGTTCATTCCCTGAGCCCCGGCCGGGCTATGGACATGGGCGGCGTCGCCGGCGAGGAAGACGCGCCCACGTCGATAGTTGCTGGCGTGGCGGTGATGGATGCGGAAGTAGCGGAGCCAAACCGGCTCGCGCAATTCCACCTCGCCGGTATAGCGAGCCACAATCGCCTGGAGCTCCTCGAGTGAAGGCTCGGGTAGCTTGCCCTTCGAGTCAACGGGAACGCCGCCGGGCACCATCCCGATCATCCGCCAGGGAGCCGGGTGCTCGAGCGGGAAGAAGAGGACGATCCCCTCGGCTCCGACAAAGGCATGCACCGCTTCCGGGTCAAGGTTGCCCGCAAGATCGATGTCCCCAAGGGCGAAGGTCTGCGGGTAGGCCGCCCCCTCGAAGGTGATCGCGGCGAGCTCGCGGGCCGTGCTGTGGGCGCCATCGCAGCCAACCAGATAACGAGCGCTGACCTGTTCGGTCTCGCCCTCGTGGCGAAGCTCGCATCTGACCTCGTCGCTGCTCGGCACGAGGTCAACCAACTCGACGCCCCGTTCAACCCGGACGCCGTCTGCCGCCAGGTACTCGATCAACACCTGCTCCGTCTCCGCTTGGGAGACGAAGAGGAGGAAGGGAAAGGCGGTGTCTTCAAGACCGACTTCGAAGAGTCGGAGGCCGCGAACGCGCCCACCGGCGTGCATCTGAAGCTCGACTGCGTCGTTCCCGCGCCGAGTCAGCTCGTCAGTGACCCCGAGCGCTCTCAGCAGCTCAAGTGTCCGGGGCTGAATCGCAAGCGCGCGAGACTCGTGGGTCCGATCAAGTTGCCGGTCGATGATCCGAAACGAGGTCCCGAGCGAGTGAAGCTGGGCCGCCAAGGCCAGGCCGGTGGGCCCGGCACCAACGATCAGAACGCCGATCTGCTCATCGTTCCCGGGCGCCATCAACTGCTTGCAGATTGACTCAGTTGCCCCCGGATGTCGAGGTGACCGATAGCTGCTTTGTACGAAAAGCAGCTTCGGCGAGCCCGCTGCGGCTCAGGTGTTCGCTGTTCCACGCAGCAAGGGAGCATGTCCATTGCAGTGCGATACCAGTCCGTGGGTTATCGGAGCGGATCCGGGGCCGACTACCTTTGCCGCTCCCTCCCCTTGTCCGCGAGGACCGCGCGCCGGTCGAGGAACTCCTCACGGGTGACCTCGCCGCGCGCGTAGCGCTCTTCGAGCAGCTTCAGCGCTGATCGCCCGCCGACCCCGTTCGGCCTCCTTGCGACGGCCCGCAGCATGAGGACGATCACCGCGATCACGGTGATCCAGAACACCGCTACCGCCAGTCCCCAGACGATGCCCCAGCCGCCGTCCCACCACATTTCGGCGAGGATGAGGGGGGACGTGACGGGCGCAGTGGTCACGCGGACGACTGCAGATCGTCGCGGATTCGGCGCAGCTCCTCAGTCGAAATCTCGCCGCGCGCGTAACGCTCCTCGGCGATCCGAAGCGCCGACGCCCGAGCCGGGCCCGCCGGAAGGGCGATCCAGAGCATCACGTAGAGCAGGAGCCCGAAGCCGCCGAAGAAGATCGACACCACCCAGGCGATCCGGACGAGGGTTGGGTCGAGCCCGAACCGCTCCGCAATCCCACCCGCGACGCCGGCGATCACCCGATCCGTCTCTGAGCGGGTGAGCTGGGCGGCCATGCGGGCAGCGTAGCGCCCGGTTTTGGGCATGGCTGCGCTCGATCCGTGGGTCCCCGAAAGATCGCATCGGCGGCCCGAGTCGTTTCTCGCTCGTAACGCGACACGGTGTTGCGGTCCGTGTTCATCCGCCCTTGGGCCGCCCCATCGCGCAGACCGCAGGGACCGGGCGCAGGTCCTCGACTAGCACCCTGTCGACGGAGAATCCGCCCTCGCGTAGCCGGTCGGCCAGCTCATTCCCAAGGTCCCGGGCTCCCTCCTGCGCGAAGTGGCGCGCGTCCCAGAAGATGTAGATGGCCCCATCCGGGGCGAGGTGCTCGCGGACGGCACCGAGCGCCGCCTCCGGCTGCTGCCAGAAGGGAGCGACGTTGAAGGCGAAGACCTTGTCGAAGCGCCGATCGCCGAGGTCCGCGTCCTCCAGCGCGATGGCCTC
>JAJTCK010000054.1 GCA_021323175.1 Solirubrobacterales bacterium
GCCGACTGGCCCGAGCTCCTGCTCGAGGTGCATCGCCTGCTCTCGCCCGAAGGCCTCCTGATCGCCGGACTCGGCGGCCCGGACGACATCGAAGGCCTGGCCGGAGAGCAGGCGGACGAAAACAGGGTCGGCATGACGGTCCTGGCGGGCCCCGACGGGATGCCCGTGGCGTTCCACTCCGAGTGGTGGCTGCGCGCCCACTGGGGCCGCGCCTTCGAGGTCGAGCGCGTGGATCGGTCGGGGGCCGAGCTTTGGGTCCTCCTCCGCAGGCGAGCCCAGGCCCCTTCGGCGGCCGAGCTCCGCCGGCCCGAGCCCGGCGAGGAGCGGGAGCAGGCGGCCGCGGCCGCGAACGTGGAGCTGCTGCTCGATCAGCTGTCGCATGCGTCGCGGCGGCACCGCGGCGAGATGGACTCCTTGCGTGAGGAACTCGGGCGGGAGCTGATGCGGAAATCCTTCGAGGCTGCCCATCTGGAGTGGGCCACCAGGGGCCCCGATTCCCCCGCGACGGATCTCGCGGCCGCCTACGAGGCCACCCTGAGCTGGCGCATCACCCGGCCCCTGCGGGCGGCCGGACGCGCCCTGCGGCGGGCGAGGGACCTCCGAGCGGGCTGAGCCGGTTGTCGGCGCATCACCGCAGGCCCCTCCTCGCGTCGCGGCGATCGAGCGCGGCGGTCGCCAGGGCGCAGCTCGAGTCCCTGGAAAAGACGCCGCTGATCTCGCTGGTGATGCCCACGCTCGACACGGAGCCCTCGCTGCTGCGGCAGACGATCGCCTCCGTGCGTGCCCAAACCTACCCGGACTGGGAGCTGTGCATAGCCGACGACGGCTCCGGCCGCCAGGCGACGCACCGGGTCCTGAAGCGAGCCGGTGGCGGAGACTCCCGCATCCGCGTCGACCGACTGGACCGCCGGTCCGGTATCTCCGCCGCTACCAACCGCGCCCTGTCCGCCTGCCGGGGAGAGCTGGTGGCCTTCATCGACCACGACGACACGCTAGAGCCCGACGCCCTGCTTAAGGTGGCCCTCGCCTTCGGCCGCGGCGAGGTCGACGTCGCCTACACCGACCAGGACAAGCTGACCCCCCGCGGCGCGCGCACCGACCCGTTCCTGAAGCCCGACTGGTCGCCGGTCTACGCGCTCGGGGCGATGTACGTGGGTCACCTGCTGGTGGCGAGACGGGATCTGGTCGCCGAGGCCGGCGGTCTCGATCCCAAGCTGGATGGCATCCAGGACTTTGACCTGCTGCTGCGCATGTCGGAGCACACGCAGCGGATCGCACACATCCCGAGGGTGCTCTACCACTGGCGCGCCGTCCCTGGCAGCATCGCCGCGGACGCGTCCGCCAAGCAGAGAATCCCGGAGCTCCAGCAGCGGGCGGTCGCGGCCCACCTGCGCCGGCGTGGGATCGAGGCCAAACCTACCCCGCATCCGGACATCCCCCACCGGGTCCGCCTGCGACCCGCCCCGCGCCGTTCGCATCCGCGGGTGAGCGTCGTCGTGGTCTCTCGCGGCCGATCCAAGACCCACGACCGCTGCCTGTCGGCGGTGCTGGGCCGGACGACCTATCCGAAGATGCAGATCATCAGCACCGCGTGCGCCGATGCCGACGGCGAGGAGCAGCGGGACGGCGTCCTGCGACTCGACAGCGGCGCCACCTTCAGCCCGGGCCGGCTCGGGCAGCTGGCGGCGAGCCGAGCCTCGGGCGATTACCTCGCCTTCCTCAGCGAGGACACGGAGGTCACCGAGCCCGACTGGATCGAGCAGCTGCTGCTGTACGCGGAGATGCCCGGCGTCGGGGCGGTCGCCCCGACGCTCGTCCGCCCCGACGGACGGGTCGACGCCGCGGGCGCCATCATTGGCAGCTACGACCCGGCCGTGCCGGCGATGACCGGCTTCGCGGCGGACGGCGACGGCTACTACGGCTCGCTGTCGTGCGCCCGCGAGGTGTCCGCGGCGAGCATGGAATGCCTGCTCGTGAGCGCGGAGGGGTTCCGGGACGCCGGAGGGTTCCAGCCGGCCTACAGCCGCCAGTACGCGGACTACGATCTCTGCATGAAGCTCCGCGGGCGCGGGCTCAGCACCATCTGCGCCCCGGCCCCGCGAACGATCACCCACCGGACCGAGGCGGTTCGACGCGCGGACTTCGACGTGATCGACCGGGGGCTGTACGTGGACTCGTGGTACGGAGAGCTCGCCGCCGGGGACCCGTACTACAACCGCGGATTCGGCCGCTCCGCCGCCGACTACACGCCGGCGGCCCATGGAGCGCGAGCGGTCGCCTCGGGGGTTGCCGCATGAGGGTCCTCTTCCTCCACTTCGGCAAGTTCCACGTGAACAGCGTCATCCAGGCGTTCCACTTCGGCGAGGAGCTGACCGCGCGGGGCATGGAGGTGACGCTCTGCGGCATCGGGCCGACCGACAGGATCCGGACCGTCGGCGACCCGAGCTTCGACTGCATCAACTACGACGGGCTCGAGGGGAAGCTCCGCGAATGGGCCGCCGACCCGGCCGACACGGTGATCTGCGCCTGGACGCCACGAGAGGTCGTACGCCAGGCGACCGAGGAGGCTGCGCGCGAGCTGGGAGCGCCCTACGTGGTCCACCTCGAAGACAACGAGGAGCATCTGGCCTCAGCATCGCTGGGGGTCCCTTTCGACGAGCTTCGCCGTCTGCCGCGGGCGCGCCAGGACGAGCTGTGCGGCGACGAGTTCGCTCACCCGGCTCATTACCCGAGGCTGCTCGAGCGGGCTTCCGCGATGACGATGATCACCGAGGAGCTCAACGAGTTCAACCGCGCGGGGCGGCCGCATCGCATCGCGCGGCCCGGGGTCGACCACCAGCGCTTCCGCCCTGACCTCGAGCCGGCCATGAGCCGCGAGCGGCTCGGGCTGCGCCCAGAGGACTTCGTGATCGTCTACCACGGAGTCGGGCACTTCGCGAACCAGCACGAGCTGCTCAGCCTGTACCTCGCCGTGAAGCTGCTGCAGCGGCGCGGCCGGCCCGTGAAGCTGGTGCGGCTCGGCGTCACGGCCCCAGGCGGCGTGGACCCCCGCGTCTTCCAAGCGCTCCGCGACGGCGTCCCGGACCTGGACGACGTCCCCTGGCGGGAGATTCCCGGCTACCTCGCGCTGGCCGACGCCTTCGTGCAGCCGGGCGCCCCGGATGACTTCAACCGCTACCGCCTGCCGTCGAAGCTGCCGGAGTTCTTCGCAATGGGCCGACCGGTGGTCCTGCCCGCGTGCAACCTGGGCAATGAGGTCACCGACGGCGAGAATGCGCTGGTCCTGAGCGAGGGCGGCGCGCTGGAGATCGCCGCCCGGCTCGAGCAGCTCATGGAGGCCCCCGACCTCGTCGAGAGACTCGGGCGAGGCGCCCGCCAGTTCGCGCTGAAGCGGCTGAGCTGGAAACGAAACGCATCCGAGCTGGCCGGCTTATACGAGGAGGTCATCTCATCCCACGAAACGGCGGTGGCGGCGTGAGCCCGGCTCCGCAGGGCCATGGGTCCCGTGCCGTGGCCGACGAGCGCCTTTGGGAGCTGGAAGAGCTCTATCGGGGGCGCTTGCAGGTCGAACCGCTCACCTACGGCACGGTCCGCGACTGGGCCGACAGCGTCGACAACTTCGGCGGCCTGGCCCGCGCCTCCTTCGACATGAAAAACCTGCAGCGCTGCTGGGCCGTCAAGGCGGTCCTCGGCAACGTCGAGCCGGGAGGACGCGTGCTCGAGATCGGGGCGGGTGAACCGCTGGTCGCGGACCTGCTCTCCAGGCTCGGGTACGAGGTGACGGTCGTGGACCCGTACGACGGCAGCGGCGACGGGCCGCTCGAGTTCGAAGCCTTTGCGGCCGCCCATCCGAAGGTCCGCTTCGTCCGCGCCCGGTTCCCCACCGGCCAGGAGCCGGCCGGGGAGCTCGCCTGCGTCTATTCGATCTCGGTGCTCGAGCACGTGCCCGCGGACGCCGTCGTAGGCCTGATGGAGGCGGCGCACTCCGCCCTGGCCCCGGGCGGGTGCTCGATCCACGCGATCGACCACGTTGTCGCGGGCTGGGGCGCCGAGGATCACCGGGAGCGGCTGTCCGAGATCGTCCGAGCCTCCGGCCTGACGGCCGAGGACCTGGAGACCACGCTCGACCGGCTCCACGATGACCCGGAGACGTACTTCGTCTCGGCCGAGGCCCACCAGGCGTGGCGGGGCTCGCTCCCTTACGACGAGTACCCGATGCGGCGCATCGCCTCGATACAGCTCCTCAGCCGCGGGGCGGCTACCGTAGCGGCGCCATGATCGCCTTCGGCTGCGCCGTCACCGACATCAAGCTCTACGAGAGGTTCGCCGGCCCCGGCATCACCCGCGCGGCGGAGGAGGACTCCGAAATCCTCCCGTTCAGCTCCGCCGGGCTTGGCGACGCGACGATATTCCGCAACTACAACCTGCTCCTCGAGGAAGCGTCGAAGCTCGACGACCTGGAGGCCCTGGTCCTGATTCATCAGGACGCCGAGATCGTCGACGACCGCTTCTGCGAGAAGATCCGCAGGGGGCTGTCGGACGCGGACGTGGCGATCGTCGGCTGCGCGGGCGCAATCGGGGTGCGCAACATCGCCTGGTGGGACGGTTCTGTCACGTTCGCCTCGTTCGCCCATCGCTACGAGGAGTACGGCGGCGGCGAGATCCTCGGCGCCACCTTCAACCTCGAGGATGCACCCCCCGGGGCCCGCACCGGCGAGGTGGACGTCATCGACGGGTTCATGATGGGCCTCTCCCCGTGGTTCGTCGAGAACATCCGCTTCGACGAGTCGCTCGGCCAGCTGCACGGCTACGACTTCGACGTCTGCCAGCAGGTCCGGGCGGCGGGCAAGAAGGTCGTGACCGAGCACATCCGCGTGATCCACCATCACTCGCTGGAGCTGATCGGCGACGTCGAAGGCTGGATGGCAGCCCATATGCGCGTGGCCGAGAAGTGGGAGGGCAAGCTGTCGCCGTCGGCGACCATTCCAGGCGACTGGAAGGAGCGGACGAGGTGGGCCGAGGCCCGCTGCGACGCGGCGATGATGCAGGCGAACGCCGCCGAGCTCGCCCGGGACGCCGCGGTGTTGGACATGGAGAGGCAGCTCGACGCAATCCAGCACAGCCTCAGCTGGCGCCTGACCAAGCCCCTGCGCTGGATCAAGGGCCTGTTCGAGCGGACCGACCTGGCGTCGAGGAACGGTTCAGGTCGCGCCGGCCGTCCTCAGCGCTGAGACTCGCTCTCGTCGAGCAGCCGCCTCAGCTCCTCGCGTGAGAACGCGGGCTGGCCCCGCCGCCGCAGCCGCGAGAGCCATTCCGACGCGACGAAGGCGCTCGAGTTGACGACCCGGCTGACGGCCTCCTCGAGCCGGCCGGCCGCTTCGAAGCGCTCATCGATCTCCTGTTCGCGGGAATGCCGCTGCACCAGCTGTATGACCCGCGCCTTCTCGGCCAGCTCCAATACATGGTTGCGGTCCCACGGCGCCACGATCTCGGCGACCTCGTCGGCCCACGGTTGGTCCTCTGGCCACATCAACCCGCAGCCGAAGAAGAGCGGGATGATCGCCAGGCGCAGGCCCTCATGGACCCCCATGAAGTCCTCAATGGCGGTGAACACGCCGTTGCGGGGACCGCCCTCGCGGAGCGCGGCCCACTCGAACGGAAGCCCCCGTTCGGCCACGCCGGAGTTGCCGGGGACCAGCTTCACATCGGGCCCGTACTCGTGCCGGTGCTCAGCGGGGATCCGGTCGGGGGCCGCGTACTGGTCGCGACGCGCGAGCGGCCAGCCGACGTCGTGGAATACGAGGAAGGGAATCCTGCCCTCCTCGGACCGCTCGGCGAGCAGCCTCAGCTCCTCGCTCAGCGTGTAGTAGTTGTGATCGCCGTCCAGCACCACCGCGTCTGGGATCGGCATGTCGGCGAGGGCCTCGTGGCTGGTCTCCTCGATCAGCTTCAGGCTGGGGTACTCGTCGAGCAGTTCCAGCAGGTCGTCGAGCGGCTCCGGCTCGATCGCGGTGACCCTGGCCCCGGACTCCGATGCCCACCTGAGCAGCTCCTGGGTGAGCCTGCCGCGCTCTGCTCCGACCTCGGCTACGGACCGCACGCCGGCGGCGTCGAAGCACGGCCCCCAGATCTCCGCGAGGTTCCCGAGCGAGTAGCCGGCCTCGTCGGGGTTGGTCCGGTGGTAATAGGACGTGACTTGCATGGGCAGGCGGCGGGCGCCTCGCGCCCGGCCGCAGTGTACGCACCGCCAGCCGGGCTACGCTCCTGGTCGCGTGTACGACTCGGAGGCCAAATCCGACGCCCGCTCGCTGATGCGGGAGATCCGCGCACGCCACCCCCGACTCAGGGACGCGGTGGCCGCGGACGCCCGTGTGACCCTGTTCCACCGCAGCGAGCGCCACGGGCTGAACCCCGGCACCGACACCCTGCAGGCGGTGCTCAGGCTGCTCTGGGTCGACGACGCCTTCCTGGCCCAGGTCCTTTACCGGCTGAAGGCGAGGCTGCAGGCCCTGCGGGTACCCGTCCTGCCGCGACTGACCCACCACCTGGCGGTGTTGACCGGGCAGGTGTCCATCGGAGATCCGGTCGTGGTCCACCCCGGCTGCTGCCTGCTGCACGGCCAGGTCGTAATCGACGGCTTCGTGGAGATCCATCCGGGTGTCGTGATCGGACCCTTCGTCACGATCGGATTGCGCTCCGGCGACGTGATCGGGCCCACGATTGAGCGCGAGGTCAAGATCGGCACTGGCGCGAAGGTCCTGGGCAACCTCCGGGTGGGCGCTGGCGCCACGATCGGGGCGAACGCCGTCGTCGTGGACGACGTCGAGCCGGGCGCCACAGTCGTCGGGGCTCCCGCCCGCCCCAAGGCGTAACGCCTGCCATTACTCGCTGCTAGCTTCTCGTCCGGTGATCATGCGCAGGGCGAAGAGCTTGAAGGCGGCGCTGTCCGGCCGCCAGCCGGACCCGGCTGGGCGCAGCACCGATGAGCTGCGCGCCGAGATCGACGAGCTGACGAGTGTTAACCGGGATCACCGTGACCCTGACACCGAGCGCAGGCTGATGGAGCTCCGCCACCTGGTCGGAATCCGCCAGCTCGGTGGCGACGGTGGCGAACCCACCTTCCCCGAGCCCGCCTTCGATCGCCTACCCGATCGCAACGGAGGCCTCGCCGGCGTCTCGCCCGGGGCCCTCACGCCCGAGCTGGTCCGAGCCGGGATTCTGCGCGACGGATGCCTGCTGATCCGCGGGCTGGTGGACCCGGATGAGGCGCGGGCCCTCGCGAAGGAGATCGACCAGGCCTTCGATGCCCGTGACGCCGTCATCGGCGGCGGCGCCGGGTCCCCGGGGTACTACGACGAGTTCGTCCCGGATGCCCGATTCCAGGAAACGCTCGGCCGCGACTGGGTCGAGGGTGGCGGGGGTCTCTGGGCCGCCGACTCGCCCCGCGTGATGTTCCGGATGCTCGATGCCTTTGAGCGGGCCGGCCTCCGCCGCGTCATCTGGGACTACCTCGGCGAGCCACCGTCGATCTCAGTGCAGAAGTGCACTCTGCGCCGCGTGGACCCCGACGCCGGCGCCGGATGGCACCAGGACGGCGCCTTCCTGGGCGACGTGCGCGCCCTCAACGTCTGGCTCTCGCTCTCCCGGTGCGGCGACGAGGCCCCGGGGATGGACATTGTGCCCCAGCGGCTGGACCACATCGTGGAGACCGGCACCGAGGGAGCGCTCTTCGAGTGGTCGGTCTCACCCCAGATGGCCGAGCAGGCCGCAGGCGACGCCGGCATCCTGCGCCCGATCTTCGAGCCCGGCGACGTGCTGCTATTCGACGAGCTCTTCCTGCACTCGACGGCCGCGGAGCCGGACATGCCGAAGAGCCGCTGGGCGATCGAGAGCTGGTTTTTTGGCTCCTCCGCCTTCCCCGGGGAGTACGCACCGCTTGGTGCCTGATCGGCCGGGAACCCCCCGGCGGTTCTTCTTCGTCCACATTCAGAAGACAGGGGGCATCTCCCTGTACATGCGCATGCAGCGCCAGTTCGGCCGCGAGGGCGTGTACCCGGCGCCCTCGGACGGCGACCCGGACGAGGTCGCACCCCAGCTGTTCACTCGGATCCTGCTGGAGCGCTGGAGGGCCCGCCGGGACGAGATCAGGATCGTGACGGGGCACTTCCCGCTCTGCACCGCCGAGCTCCTGAACGCGGATTTCAGCTTCCTGACCGTGCTGCGCGACCCGGTGGAGCGCACGCTGAGCTACCTGCGCCACCATCGGGTCACGACTCCCAAGGACAGGGATACCCCCCTCGAGGAGCTCTACGAGGATGCCCCGCGGTTCAAGATGTTCATTGAGAACCAGATGGTGAAGATGCTGTCGCTCGACGCCAGCGAGATGACGAACGGCCTGATGACTCCGGTCGACTTCGACCGCGGACGGCTGCGCAAGGCCAAGCGGGCCTTGAAGGGACTGGACACGTTCGGATTGCAGGAGGACCTGGAGGGGTTT
This sequence comes from Solirubrobacterales bacterium, assembly GCA_021323175.1. Taxonomy (GTDB): domain Bacteria; phylum Actinomycetota; class Thermoleophilia; order Solirubrobacterales; family 70-9; genus VGBV01. The sequence goes on from JAJTCK010000054.1 coordinate 8,498, forward strand.
GCGCAGGAACTCGAGCGCCGCTACGGCTGGGACCTCGGTCCCCCCGTCCACGAGAACGCCACGCGGCCCACCCCGGTGCCTGACTCGTTCCGCGCACGGATCCGCGAGGACAACCCCCTCGACGTGGAGCTCTACGAGTACGCTCGGAAGCTGCTCAGTAGGCGGAGCTAGCCGCCGTGGACGCATCATCAACCGAAGGCGCCGTCGCAGTGCTCGAGATCGGCCCGCCCGGCCGCGTCGCGGTCGGCGGGGGAAGCGCCTTCGTGCTCGCCGGCCATTGTCACCTCCCGGACGAACCGACGACCGCAGTCGCGGTGCAGGTCGGCGACGCACGTCAACCGGCGCTGCGGTTCGGGCTGCCCCGCACGGACGTCTACGAGCGCCTCGCGGAGGGCGACCCGGCCAGGCCGCACGCCTACCGCAGCGGATTCGTCGCGCTGCCGCAGCTGCTTCCCGGACAGGCCCTGGGCGAGCGACCGCTCAGCGTCGTCGTCCGGGGCCGCTCGGGGCGAGAGGCCGTCGTCCGCGTCGGGGACCTCGGCGTCGACCCAGGTCTCGAAGTGCCGCCCGAGGCCGGCTCCGCCGAGTTCACCGGGACCGGGCCGCGCGTCGCCATCTGCATGGCGGCCTTCAACCCGCCCCCGGACCTGCTCCACCGCCAGCTCGACTCGATCCGGGCGCAGTCGCACGGCAACTGGGTCTGCCTGATCAGCGACGACCGCTCCGACCCGGAGCGATACGAGTCGCTCGCCGCGGCCGTGGAGGGTGACGCCCGGTTCGTCCTGTCGCCCAGCCCCGAGCGGCTCGGCTTCTACCGCAACTTCGAGCGGGCGATGTCGATGGCTCCGGCGGCGGCCGACTTCGTGACTCTCTGCGACCAGGACGACAGCTGGCATCGGGACAAGCTCGAACGGCTGATCGCGGGCATCGGAGGCGCGCAACTCGCCTACAGCGACGCCCGGGTCGTCAACGAGAGCTGGTCTGTTCTGCAGACCTCCTATTGGACCGAGCGGCGGAACAACCACACGAACTTCGCCTCGCTGCTGATGGCCAACTCGGTCACCGGCGCCGCTTCGCTGTTCCGCCGCGAGCTGCTGGACGACGTGCTGCCCTTCCCGCCCGAGCTGCACGAGCCGTTTCACGACCACTGGCTCGCCGTCGTCGCACTCGCGCTCGGAAACATCAGCTACATCGACGACCCCCTCTACGACTACGTCCAGCACGGCGGCGCCGTCATCGGCCACTCCCAGGCCAACCGCAAGCCTCGATCGCCGCGCAAGCAGCTGCTCGAGCGGCTCAGGAACCCGGGGCCCGGGTCGCGCCGCGCCTACTACTTCAACTGGCTGCAGCAGCTGCTTTCGGCCCGGGTGCTCGAGCTGCGGTGTCGGGACCGGATGGAGCCGGGAAAGCGACGCTCCCTCGACCGGCTGCTGCGAGCCGACAGCCTTCCCGGCCTCGCCTGGCTCATGGGCCGGAGGGCCCGGAGGCTCTGGGGCCACGACGAAACCCTCGACCGTGAACTCTTCTACGCGTACGCAATCGGGCGCGCGCGAGCCGTCTCGATGCTGAATGCGGGACGGAAGCGGCCCGGCCACCTGCTCCCGCGCGACGCCTCGATACCCGCTCCGCCGCCGTCGCGCTACGTGGATGGGAACGGCGGATGAGCGCCGCGCCTGGCCGGCCCGCGGAACGCGTCGGGGATCCGGCTTTGGACGTCGTCATCGTCTCCTACCGCTGCCGCGAGCTCCTGCGGGGCTGCCTCGATGCGCTTCGGGCCCATCCGCCCCACGTGGGCATGAGCGTCATCGTCGTCGACAATGACTCGGCCGACGGGTCCGCCGAGATGGTGCGCTCCGAGTATCCGGAGGTACAACTCGAGGCCTCGGACCGCAATCTCGGCTTCGCGGCCGGGACCAACCGCGGGGCGCGGGCCGGGCGGGCGCCGTTACTGCTGGCGCTCAACCCCGACACCGCGGTGACGAGCGGCGCTCTGGACACCGCGCTCGACGCGTTCTCGGGGCGGCCCGAGGTCGCGGTCGTCGGACCCAGGCTCCTGCGCCCCGACGGCACCCTGGACCACGCCTCGAAGCGCTCCTTCCCCACTCCGCTCAGCGCGCTGGGCCACTTCACCGGCATCGGCCGGCGGAGGGGCGCACGGGGCGCCCTCGCGGCCTACCGGGCGCCGGAGGTCGAGTCCGGCCCAGTGGATGCGGTGAACGGGGCCTTCATGCTGATGCGGCGCGAGGCGTTCGAGCAGGCCGGCGGCTTCGACGAGGGCTACTGGATGTACATGGAGGACCTGGACCTCTGCTACCGCCTTGTCCGCAAGGGATGGGTGACCTGGTACGAGCCGGCCGCCACGGTGATCCACGTCAAGAGCGGAACCACCGGCGGCGCGCGCTCACCTCGGCTGAACTGGGCCTTTCACCGGGGTATGTACCGCTTCTACCGCCGGCACTATGCGCCGGGGCGCTCCCCGCTCGTCAACGCCGCCGTCTACGTGGGCGTCGCCGTGAAGCTGGCGTGCGCCGTCGCTCACTCGGCTCTGTCGCGGAGCCTCGCCCGCCTACGCCAGCGCCGGCGAAGCGTCGAGGCCAGAGGGGGTGGAACCCCCAGCACCTCCGAGGACGGATAGGGCTCCGAGCGCCGGGCGGCGCGCAGCCCCCGGAGCCGACCCCGCGCCCCTCCCAGGTTGCGGTCTACGATCGCCTGGCCGGCACTCAGCGCGAGTTCCCTCGCGAGCACGGCGGGCAGACGGCGAGGCGCGAGGACGCCCCACTTGCGCAGCACATAGCCGCGTCCGAAGCCGATCAGGAAGTCCTTCCGCTCCGAGCCGGAGCCGAGGGTTGCCGAGTGGTGGTGGGTGCCGCGCGCATCCGCCGCCAACCGGCAAACCCCACCCATCCGCCGCAGGCGCAGCACCAGATCGACGTCCTCCCAATAGGCGAATAGGGCCTCGTCGAACCCCCCGGCTTCCAGGAACGCCTGCCTCGAGATGGCCGCGGCCGCGCCGCTGGGGCCGACCGGGTCCGGGACGCCGCGATCGAGGGCATCAACCGGCTCGCCGTTCAGGTAGTCGAACACCAGCAGCGTGCGGTCGAGCTCCATCCCAGCCGTGTCGATCAGCGCCGGGTCGGCGGCATCGAGCATCACCCCCGCAGCCATAACCGCACCCGCGCCCGGATCCAGCGCGCCCGCGATGCGGTCGACGAACCCCTCCTCTACGACGCAGTCGTCGTTGAGCAGTACCAGCACGTCGCCCTCCGCCCGCTGTGCGGCGAGGTTGACCGCGCGCCCGTAGCCGAGGTTGGACTCAACGCGCATCACCTCGGCACCGTCGAGCGCCACCACCGCGCGCTCCAGCTCAGACGAGGCGGTGCCGTTATCCACCACCAGGGTCTCGAACCGCCCGCCCGAAGGAGACAGCGATCCGAGCAGGGCCGACGCCCGCGCTGGAGTCACCGTCGGCACTATCACCG
>JAJTCK010000143.1 GCA_021323175.1 Solirubrobacterales bacterium
ACAGGGGGTGAAGTCGGCTCCTCGGATCTGACCCAGGTCGTCCCCGCTCCTGGGATGGGCCACGTCCCGTCACCCTACGGCGAGCTGCATCTCGACCCCGCTGCGGCCGACGCGTGGAACGCGATGCGAGAGGAGGCGCTCTCGGTCTACGGTGTGGACATATACCCGGGCGGCCCGTTGTCGGCCTACCGCACATACGAACAGCAGGTGTATCTCTATGAGCTTTTCCTGAGCGGCGCCGGCGCACCCGCGAATCCACCCGGAACGTCAGCGCACGAGCTCGGGGTCTCCGTCGACGTCCCGACGTCCGAGATGCGCTCGGTGATCGACGAGATCGGCTGGAAGTACGGCTGGGGCAAGATTCATGCCCCCGGCGAGTGGTGGCACGTCGACTATCTCGGTGGCTGACCGACTGCCGGCGGGAGCCGTTGGCCTGGAACGTACTCCGAAGTAATCGCTGGACCTAACAGGCGCCTGGGCGGTCGACGAGGAGCTCGACGGTGGCCCCGGGGCGAACCCCTTCGCCGCCACCAGGATTCGTATCGCAGACCTCCCAGTTCTCGGCGATGAGAATCCCTAAAACACCGCCACCCAGCGTTCGGGGGCGTAGGCCGAGGCCGCTCAGCTCCCGCTCGGCGAGGTCGAGGCGCTCGCCCTCGAGGCCGGGAAGCTCAATCGTCCGTGGGCCACCACTACCGCTCCCTGTTCCAGTTCCATCGCTCGACTCGAAAACCTCGATCGCGGCCGCCCCTCCGACGCCGATCGAGGTCAGGAGAACGATCGCAGCGACGATGCGTATTCGTCGTCGGTGCTTCCTGGGAGGCCCACGGTGCCGCCTCTTGGCAGGCACGACCTCAGTCGGCAGTGTGCGCGTCGTCCCGGCCGCTTCGGACGCCATCGGAATGGTTTCCGCGGCAGCCTCGCCGGCGCCCACGTGCCGCTCCGGCTCGGTCACGGCTTCGCCGGCGGCGGCTGCGATCGCGGCCCGACCCAGGTCGCCCGCCGAGGGGAAGCGATCCTCGGGAGCCTTTGCCATCGCCCGCCTCACCACCCGATCGAGCTCGCTCAGGGCGCGCTCCGTTCCGCGTTTCGCCGACGGCGGCGGCTCGTTCAGGTGTGACCACAGCTTGGCCGAGCTCTCGCGGCGGGGAAACGGCACCTCGCCGGTCACCAGCTCGAACAGCACGCAGCCAAGGGCGTAGACATCGGTTCGAGCATCGACCCGGCGGCCCTCGATCTGCTCGGGAGCCAGGTAGTCGAGGCTGCCGATCACCTCGCCCGTCCGGGTCACCCCGCCGTCGGAGGTCGCCGCCTTGGCCAGGCCGAAGTCGGTCAGGTACGCGCTCATCCGGTCGTTGCGGCCGGAGACGATGATGTTCGCCGGCTTGACATCACGGTGGACGAGGCCAGCCCCGTGGATGGCGTCGAGGCCCTCCGCCACCTCGTGGATCAGAGCGGCCGCGAGGTCGGGTCGCAGGCGACCCTCCGTAGCGATTCGGGACTGCAGATTGCGACCGGGGACGTAGCGCATCGCCAAATAGGGCCGCCCTCGGTGCTCGCCCGCTCGATAGACGCTGATCACCCGCGGATGCTCGATCGCAGCCGCCGCGCGGGACTCTGACGCGAATCGCAGGCGGAAGGCCTGGTCATCGGCGAACTCCGCCCTGATCACCTTCAGGGCGACCTGGCGGTCGAGTTCCGGCTCGCCGGCGAGGTAGACGATGCCCATGCCGCCGCGGCCGAGGATCCCCTCGATTCGAAATCCAGCGAAGTCGGATCCGATTGCGAGCTCGGTCAAGCGTCCCTCCACGGCAAGAATGCCGTCAAAGGTTACGGGCGAGTTCCGCGAGGTCGACCCCGCCTGCCCGCCTCTTCAGTTCCTGAAAGGCTCAGCCGTCGGCCGGCTGGAAGAGCTCGATCGGGTTCCCCGAGGGATCCTCGAGCAGAATCTGCTGGCCGCCGGGCCCGCTGACGATGTCGTTGCGGAACTTCAAGCCCGCCGAACGCAGCCGCTGGACCTCGGCGGCGATGTCGTCGACGATGAGGTGGATGCGGTTCCAGCCTCCCGACTGAGGCGTGCGCCCGTCGGGCATCGGCCGCCCGGCCGAGCTCTGCGGGCCGCTGAGCAGCAGCCGCAGGTTGCCGCGCACGACGTCGGCGAACGCCGGGGCAGCGTTCGAGCGCACCGTGAAGCCGAATTGGGTGGTGTAGAAGTCGACGGCCTCCTCCACGTCGTCGACCATGTAGCGAACGTTCGCGAGCTCGTCAGACACGTCGGCATGCCTCCTGACTGGTGGTGGTGGGTTCGATCGCTTCGATTATCAAGCTCCCGAGGGCGCCCCCGGCCGCTGAGCCATGTGTGTTCCGCCTCCCCGGGCGGGGTATCCGGAATGCATGGAGGCGGAGGTATTCGTGACGGACGTACGCACCTTCGAGACAAAGGGTGGCAACACGCGCTACGTCGTGCGGAACTCCGACGGCGACGAGTACACGACCTTTCGCGAGGCGATCGGCGAAGCGGCGCTGCGGGCCAAGGGAACGCGCGCGCGGGTGGAGTATCACGAGCAGCAGCGTGGGCAGTACACGAACGTCTATCTCGACAAGATCGAGCCGCTGCCGGGGGGTGCGGACGGCGGGGACGACACGGATCCCGAGGAAGCCAGCTGGCGCACCGCGGTCGACGCCGCCCCCTGGCTGGTCGGTAATGCCGAGCCGACCGACGAGGTGGACCCCGATGAGCTGTTCGAGAAGCTGAAGCCGTTCAAGGATCGCGTCGCCGAGGACATCCGCGAAGACGACGACTCGCCTTGAGCTGAGGTTCGACGGCAACCGTCGCTGCAGTCGCATCTTCGCGTTTCGTGGCACCGCCCCGGGGTAACGAACTCGGTAGCTGGGAACGACACGCGGCGCGAAGAAAGTTGAAGAAAAGCTGACCGCGCAAAAAGACCGAGGGGAGAAGAGTGGCGCAATCCACCAAGAAGACCAAGAGTTCAAGCAGTCGCGCCGGCACCCGGCGGAAAGCCACGGGCTCGAGCCGCAACACCGGAGCGAAGCGGGCAAGCTCGAGCTCGAGCCGGAGCAGCTCGAGTGGAAGTCGGAGGAAGGGCGCAAGCGCGTCGCAGTCGCGCTCGGGATCGCAGAGCCGCAAGCGTGCCGGATCGATCACCGACAAGGTTCTCGACACGGCGAAGACGACCGGTCGTGCGGCCACCGACGCGGCATCCAAGGCCACCGATGCGGCAGCCAA
>JAJTCK010000144.1 GCA_021323175.1 Solirubrobacterales bacterium
TCGAGCGACGAGGCGAACGCGATCATTCCGTAGCGCGACACGGCCCCATAGGTCGGCTTCATGCCCACGATCCCGCACAGTGAGGCCGGCTGGCGAATCGAGCCCCCGGTGTCCGTGCCGATTGCGCAGGGCGCCACCCGGCCCGCCACCGCCGCGGCCGAGCCGCCCGATGAGCCGCCGGGCACGCGCGATGGGTCCCAGGGGTTCCTGACGGGGCCGTATCCGGAGTTCTCGTTGGACGATCCCATCGCGAACTCGTCCATGTTCGTCTTGCCCAGGACGCTTGCCCCGGCGGAGCGGAGTGAGCGCACCGCCGTGGAGGTGTAGGGCGGGGCGTAGCCCTCGAGGATCCGCGAACCGGCCGTGGTCGCGACCCCTTCGGTGCAGAAGATGTCCTTGACGGCAACGGGAATGCCGTCGAGCTCGCCGCCGGAGCCGGTCCCGGCGTCGCCTCCGGGGCGCGCCTGCGGGTCCCCATCCTCGACCCATAGGAACGACCCCGTGTCATCGGCGGCCGCCGCTTCGCGATAGGCGTCGAAGTACTCCGACGGGGCCAGGTCGCCGGAGCGAATCCGCTCCGCCGCCTGTGCGACAGTCAGCTCCAGGAGCTCGGACGGCATCAGGCCTGGGGCGAGGGAACGCGGAAGGACCCGCTGGCGGGGTCTGGCGCGGGATCTACGACCTCCTCGCGGCGCCAGCTGGGCCGCGGCTCGTCCGGCCTCAGCACGTTCTCCAGCTCGATCACGTGCGCGGTCGGCTCGACGCCGTCCAGGTCGAGCTCGGAGATGCGCTCGACGTGGCCGAGGATGCCGCTGAGCTCGGTCGCCATGCGGTCCAACTCGTCGTCGCTCAGCCGCAGGCGCGCGAGGCGCGCGACGTGCAGGACCTGGTCGCGGTCGATCATGCGGCGGATTCTAGGTGGAGGCCCTGCGGTTAGGATCCGCCTCCCGATGACCGGCGAGAAGGCCGAGCGCTTCGTCCGCTTCAACCTGCTGCTGATGGCCGGCGGATTCGCGCTCGTGGGCTTGTTCTTCATCGCGTGGCCGGACGGCACGCTGGCACGCCTGACCGAGTTCGGTGACAACTTCGGCGACTTCGCGCCGGCTCCCGAGACCGACCAGCGTCTGTGGCTGTCGTTGGGCTTCGCCTACATGGTCGTGATCACGTTTCTGGCGCTGATCGCAGCGTCCGACGTCGTCCGCTATCGCCCGATGCTGCTAGCCCTGGCGGCGGGCAAGGCGGCCTCGTCGGCGACCTCCTTCGTGTTCTTCGCCCAGGACGACGTCTTCGCCTACCTGCTGAACGGGATCGTCGACGGGTCACTGGTGGGCGCCACGCTGCTGCTCTATGCCCTCGCCAGCCGGGTGGGAGCGCCCGCGTCGCCCGGCTGAAGGCGCTCGCCGGGGCTGGGCGCCGCCGCGCTGCGAACCCTACGCGCCGCCGCCGAGGCGGTGGCCCCCGGCAGCGTCGTCCTGCCCGCCGCCGAAAGCGGGGTCCCGGCCGCCGAGCCCGTGGCCGCGTTCCTCGAGCGGCTTCCCGCGCGCACGGTCCGGGTGGTGAAGCTCGGTCTGGCGGCCCTCGAATGGCTGCCCTTCCCGCATCGCTTCAGCCGCCAGAGCGTCGAAGCGCGTTCGGGCTTCCTGGCCAGGATGGAGGGCTCGCGCCTCTCGGTCTACCGCGACCTGCTGCTGCTCGCCAAGACACTGGTGATGGTGGGCTGGGCCCGTGACGAGCGGGTTCGCGAGGCGGTTGGCTTCGAAGCGCGCTGCGCCGTGCGGGAGGGGTCCCCTGCGCCTGAGTCCGGTGGTCTCGGCGGCCTTGAGCCCCGCGGCGACGGCGAGGAGTGCGATGTGGCGATCGTGGGCTCGGGCGCCGGCGGCGCAGCGGCGGCGGCCCTTCTGGCCGAGGCGGGGCTAGACGTGCTTGTCCTGGAGTCAGGCCCGTACGTGGACCGGCACAGCTACCCGACTGATCCAATCGAGGGGCTGCCGCTGATGTACCGGGACGGCGGCCTCACGATTGCGGCTGGGCGCCCCGCGATCCCGGTCCCGGTCGGACGCACGGTGGGCGGCACGACGGTCATCAACTCAGGCACCTGCTTTCGCGCTCCCGAGGAGGTCCTGGAGGAATGGGCCGCCGAGGACGGCATCGGCTGGGCGCGCGCGCTCGATGGCCGCTACGCCGCCGCCGAGGAACAGCTCGCGGTCCGCCCGCTCGACCCCGAGACGATGGGGCGCAACGGACAGCTATGCATGCAGGGCGCCGAGGCGATCGGGGCGAGCGGAGGACCGATCTCGCGCAACGCGGGTGACTGCGTCCAGTGCAGCTCGTGCCCGCTCGGTTGCCGGATCGATGCCAAGCGCGCCTCGCACGTCTCATACCTGCCGCGGGCCGTCGCCGCCGGAGCCCGGGTTCGCGCGGGGGTCATGGCCGAGCGCGTGCTGGTCGAGGACGGTCGCGCCGTCGGGCTCGAATGCCGTGCGGGCCTGCCCACCACGGCGGCCGAGGAAATGGCGCGGGGCGACCGCCTGGCCGAGACCAGGTCGTGGCGGGTGAGTGCCCGGACCGTGATCAGCGCGGGCGGCGCCTTCGGGACGCCTGAGCTGCTGCTTCGCTCCGGCATTCGCCATGCCGAGCTCGGGCGGAACCTCCACGTGCACCCGGCGGCTTGGATCGGAGGGCGGTACGGGGAGGACGTGCGCGGCTGGGAGGGCGTCATGCAGAGCTACTACGTCGACGAGTGGCAGCACCGCGGGCTCCTGCTGGAGGCAACCTTCACGCCACTCTCGTTCGGCGCCCAGTGGCTGCCCGGCGTCGGAGCCGATTTCATGTCTCGGGTGGAGCGCTTCGACCGCGTCGCCTCGATCGGCGTGCACCTGCACGACCGCTCATCGGGCCGCGTGGGGATGCGCTCCGACGGCTCTCTGCGGCTCTCCTACTCGCTCAGCGCCGAGGAGGCGAGGACAATCCAGTTCGGGATCGCTCGCGCGGCCGAGATCCACTTCGCGGCCGGCGCCACTGAGGTCTATCCCAACACCGGCCCCGTGTCGGTGATCAGGCGCGACCGCCTCGAGGAATTCGAAGGCAAGAGCTTTAGGCCCGGTGACTTGCGCCTGGAGGCCTTCCATCCCATGAGCACCGCGCGGATGAGCGCCGACCCCGGCCGTGGCGTGACCGACCCGAACGGCGCGGTCCGGGGCGCCGCGGGGCTCTACGTCGCTGACGCTTCGATCATCGCCTGCGCCCTGCGCGTGGCGGACGGGGTGGCCGGCGGGGCGGCGGGGCGCGTGGCCACCGGCGGCGAGGGGACCCTCGCTGCCGCTCAGTAGGCCTCTTCGAAGACCTCGTCGCGCATCTGGAAGTAGGACCCGATGGTCACCCCGATCACGCTCGCCAGCGCGATCCACAGGCCGATCTCGCGCTCGGCGCCCTCGGGAACGTCGATCACCACATAGGCGACCAGGACTGTCCCGATCACTCCCAGCAGGAAGGCAGCGGCCGCGGGCGCGAATGGAAGGCCCTCGGGGTTCCCCATGAACATCATCACCGCGTTGCCGAGAACGAGTACGCCCAGGATCGCCAGGTAGATGTCAAGGGTGTTCTGGCTCTCCCATCCGCTGACCGTTGCCGCGTCCTCGGCCTCAGCGGCTCCCGGAACGCCCTCGGGCAGGGCGGGAATGTCGACGGACGATCCTCCCCAGGCGAGGAACAGGGAGACCACCAGCGCGATCGCCGAGACGATGGCGATGATCTGCGGGCCGCTGGAACCTACAGCGGCGGGACGCGCCGCGTTGCGACCGCCCTGTGGATGGTCCCCCCGGGCGGCGCGCGTTCGCACGCCGGCGCTAGGTGCGCAAACGGTCCGCCTGCTCGCCGAAGGTGGTGTCCTCCTCCTGCATGCCCAGGTAGCCGCCGATGGCGATTCCCGCCGTGGCGAGCAGTCCGAGCCAGACCCCGATCTCCCTCGAGGCCTCCTCGGG
>JAJTCK010000145.1 GCA_021323175.1 Solirubrobacterales bacterium
GAGCAGATCGAGCTGGAGCGCACCCGGATTCTCGAGGGGGAGGGCGGGGTCACCCACATGCGCTACAGCATCCGGCGCTGAACAAGCGACAAACGACGCGAGGTCAACTCTTATGGCCCCAGGCGGCGTCACCTCATGAGTAGCCGTCGCAGATCGATGCGGGCTGGGTCACCGATGACATCGGCCGTCGAGATGGAGCCCTCTAGAGCGTCTTCTTGATCGCCGCCAGCTAGGTTCAATGGGTCGGTGGCGAGGACATCATCGCGCGCGCTCCGTAACGGAGCGAAGCGTCGTAGATCGGGCGTCGGACCGCTGATTCCTCGACTACGCGGGTCGCTACGGTTGCCGCGTGGCCGCTCTGGAGGTCCATTTCGAGCCGTTTCTGCAACTGGCGGACCTGGGAGCAGAGGAAGCGCTGATCGCCTGGGGCGGGTTCTACTTTCGCCGCGGCGACTCGCCATACGGCGAATGGCGGATCGTGGACGACGAGGAGCTTCGCCGGGTGTAGTCGGTGGCGAGGAGTGGGCAGCAGGCGAGCGCTGGGACTGGGATACCGATCGCCGCACCCTGGCGCGCAAAGGCCGGCGCTATGAGAACCGCTTCCGCACATTCCCCGCGGGCGACTCGCAAAATGAAGTCACTGTCGCGGTGCTGGGCGATTTCGGGGTAGGGATTCTGGGCTCGGGCGAAGGAAGCGCTCGTCAGCAGCGGATCGCGCGCGCGCTCGAGCGCGCCTGCACGTTCCGCGACGTCGCCCTCGTCCTGACGACCGGCGACAACATCTACCTCGGGCCTCACGACACGGTCTCCGGAACGGGAGACGAAGACGACGATTGGTACGCCAGCTTCTTTCAGCCCTACCGCTACTTGATCAACCGGGTGCCGTTCTTTCCAACGGTCGGTAACCACGACGCGGGTGACACCGAAGCCTCCGACGACCGCGACCAGCTCTCAGACAATCTCTACCTGGATCTGCGCTTCCGCTCCGAGGTGGAGAGCGGCCGCGCCTCGCTGGATCCGGGGCTCTTCTATCGCCTTCAGGTCGGCGCGATCGCGGAGTTCATCTGTGTCGACACATCGCTTGCGAGCGACCCCGGGATCGAGCACTACTTCGATGATCCCGCACACTCCGAATGGCTTCGCCAGGCGCTGCTCGCGAGCCGGGGCGGCGCCCCCCGCTGGCGGATACCGTTCTCCCATCACCCTCCGTACTGCGCGGGACCCGAGCACGGCTCAACCCCTGGAATGGTGGAGAGACTGGTGCCCATGTATGCAGAGGCCGGGGTGCGGCTCGTTCTCAGCGGCCACGAGCACAACTTTCAGTATTCCGTCGTGGACGGGATCCACTACCTGATCTCAGGTGCCGGCGGCAAGCTCCGGGCCCAAGCACCGAGTGCCTTCGACGATGCGGGGACCCGCGCCTGGGCGGCGAGCGCTCACTTCCTCCTCATCGAGCTCGACAGGGAGCAGGCTGTGGTCCACCCCGTGGCCGACGTCAACGAGGCTGGCTCGCTGGAGCTCATCGAGCTGCGAGAGCCCGACGGCCGGCGGTTCAAGAGCCCGCTGATAATTCGCTGAAGGGCCCGACTCGGGCCAGGCAACGACTCGGCGAGGTCGACAAGATCGACCCGCGGCCGGTCAGCCGCTGAGCCGCCTTGACGCGGAGGCGAAGCCCGAGAGGGCCTTGCGTGCGCCCTCGAGCAGGGGCTTCCCATGGGCGAACAGCAGCGCTTCGAAGTCGCGCTCGAGCAGCACCCTGCAGCGTGCCCTGACCTGCTCCTTGACGCCGTCGGGGTCGTCCCCGATCAAGTGGTCGGGAACGAACGCCAGCTGACCATAGTGAATGACGGAATCCGCGAACAGCAGCGCGCCCTGCCCGGCATCTATGCGGAGCACCGTGTCGTCTGGGCTGATCGAGTCCATCTCCAGCGCGAGGACGTCGTCGGCCAGGCGGTCGCCGAAGGCGAAGCCCTGGACCTCGGGGCCCTCTTCGAACTCATACAGGCCGGACTCATGGCACAGGATCGGGCAGCCGAACCGCTCGGCGATCTGCTCGGAGTGGCGGAGGTGGTGGCGGGTGGACAGGATGATCCGCTCAACGCCTCGCTCATCGAGCCAGCCCATCCCCTCCGTCGGCGGCAGCAGCGGGTCGATCGCGGTCCGGGAGCCGCCAACGTAGTGGCAGCCCACCTCCATGCCGTGGTTGGGATGCTTCGCGGTCCAGTGGTGGACCCCAGGCATTACCTCTTCCATGTGCCGACCCTACCCGGGTCGGCTCCCTGGAACCCTCAGCCGGCCTGCGCCGCCGGGACGTAGCGAAGGCGAGACGGGAGCAGTGGCAGCAGGGCCCGCTTGACGTAGGCCGCGCCGCCCGCGACCAGGGCGCGCCGCGCCGCGATGGGGACCAGCGGCGAGAACCCGTACGCGTCGCGCAGGCGATCGGGCAGCAGGGCGATGGTGATGAAGTTCGCGGTCTCCACCAGCGGCCTGGCGTAGACGGGGACGGGGGGATCGAGCACGATACGGCGCGCCTTCTCGCGGGCCCAGTCGGTGACGTAGAGGCGGTCGCCCTCGAGCATCTCGCGGCGGTAGGAGTTCAGGTCATCGAGGGTGTCGGGCATCTCAGTGCGCTCCAGGCCGAACAGCTCCCCGACCACCTTGTAGTCCTCCCAGTACGCGGCCTCGGCGGGGCGGTCAAGCTCGCCGATGTATCGGCGATAGACCACCAGCGCCGAGTCGATCAGGGTGAACAGGACCCACATCAGCAGCTCCGGGTCGTCGGCGCGATAGGGAGTGCCGGCCGGGTAGGGGCCGACGTCCTCCTTCAGCTTCCCGCTGACCCGGCCGTGTGCCGCTCGCACCGGAGCGGTCATGCGGTCGGCCTCCTCGCGGGTGCCGAACCCGATCGCCGTCAGGACCTGGGCCACCCGTTCCAGCCGCTCGTAGGGCTCGTCCAGCGACTCGGTGTGGGCGAGCAGACCCGAGACGGCGAGGGGATGCGCCGCCTGCATCAGCAGCGCCCGGGGGCCCGACAGCACGAGCACCCGCTCGCGGTTGATACGTCGCAGCATCGAGGAGTCGTCGAAGTAGCCGTCGGGCATCTCAATCAGGGTACGGCCGCCGCCCGTCGGCCGGATCAGCCGGACGGGGTAGCCTCGCCGTCATGGCCAGCCCCGCCAGTTCGGTCCTCTCGCCGTCGCAGCTCGAGCTGATGGCCCGGAACGGCGAGGAGCGGACCGCGGAGGCGGGAGATGTCCTGTTCAGGGTGGGGGACCGCACCTATCCGTTCATCGTGATCCTGGACGGGGAGATCGCGATCCAGAACCCCACCGGCCGGGAGATCATCCGTCATGGTCGCAACGTCTTCCTAGGGGAGATGAACCTGCTCTCCGGGCAGACGGTCTTCCTGACTGCGACCGCGACCAGGCCGACCCGGTATCTGGCGGTCGAGCGGGACGTGATCAGGAACCTGATGTTCGAGGACAGCGCTCTCTCGGATCTCCTGCTGTCCACGTTCATGCGCAGGCGCGAGGCACTGCAGCAGGAGGAAGGCATCGGCATCGAGATCTTCGGCCCGCATTCGTCCCCG
>JAJTCK010000055.1 GCA_021323175.1 Solirubrobacterales bacterium
ACCCCCGCAGAGGACGCTCCGCCGCAGGAAGCTCCCGCCGAGGACCTTCCGCCCGAGGAGGCCCCCGCCGAGAACCGTTAGGCGCCCGGGCTTGACTCGCTTCATCGGGCTAACCGGAGGCATAGGGGCAGGGAAGTCGGAGGCGCTCGCCGCGTTCGAGCGAGCCGGCGCGGCGGTGCTCTCCTCCGATCAGGTTGCGCACGACCTGCTGGACCGGCCAGACGTCCGCAACCTCCTGGTCGAGCGCTGGGGCGACGAGGTGGCGTCCGGAGGCAGCGTCGACCGGGAACGGGTTGCGGAGATCGTCTTCGGGCAGCCCGAAGAGCTGCGTTGGCTCGAGTCGCAGACCCATCCCCGGGTGGGTGAGGCCGTGCTGGAGTGGAGGCGGTCGCTCGGACCGGAGGTACCCGTCGCGGTGGTGGAGGTCCCGCTGCTGTTCGAGGCCGCGATGGAGGGGACCTTCGACGCCACGGTGGCCGTGATCGCGGACGACGCGATCCGTGAGCGCCGCCTGGCCGAGCGCGGCCAAGCGGGTCTGGACGGACGACAGTCGCGCCAGCTCAGCCAGGACGACAAGGCCGTCCGCGCCGACCACGTGATCCGCAACGACGGGTCGCTCGAGCAGCTCGACCGGCTGGTCTCCGAGACCCTCCGCCACCTGTCGTCCGCGCGGGAGCAGGGATGACCCGCGGTGTGGTGATCGGGGGCACGCTCGTCGCGCTTGCCGTCGCCGGCGTCGTCGCGGCCAAGACGGGGGTATTCCGGGAGACGCTGCTGGAGGTGACCCTCCCGCTTCGCCACGAGGACATCATCCGCCAGCAGGCCTCCGACAAGAGCGTCCCCGCCGACCTGATCGCCGCGGTCATCTACGCCGAATCCAGGTTCCGGGACCAGGAGTCAAACGCCGGCGCCCGTGGCCTGATGCAGGTGACGCCGGAGACCGCAGAGCTGATCGAGGGCCTGAGCGGCGGATCGACGTTCGAGACGGACGACCTCTCGAACCCAGACATCAACATCCGCTACGGGACCTTCTACCTGCGGTACCTGCTCGACAAGTTCGACCAGAACACGATCGCCGCGCTGGCCGCCTACAACGCGGGCGAGACCAACGTGGCGGATTGGGGAGGCTCGGCGCTGCGGCCCGACGACATTCGCTTCCCGGAGACGCGGGACTACGTCAACGACGTGATCGAGAAGCGCGAGGAGTACCGGCGCAACTACGCCGAGGAGCTGGGCCTGGACTGAGTGTCAGGCGAGCCGGCGCTCGAGCGACGTCTCGAGTTCGGGATCCTCGCCCGGCCAGACCCGTTCGAGGCGCAGCCAGGCCTCTCGACCGTCGACCGTGAGGGTCGCGACCTGGTTCTCGAAGGTGGGCGGCTGCACCAGCCTCCAGCGCACGTCGGTGTCGGGGACCCCGGCCGACTTCGCGAGCATCTTGCCGACCGCCTCCGCGCCCTTCGTGCTGCCCAGCCGGGCGATCCTCTTCTCGCGCGAGTCGAGTGGGTTGCGGTAGGGGGAGCACACCGCCTGCCATACCGGCGACGACACCTCGCGGTCCCGCCGGTAGGCGATCTCGGCCAGATAGGCGTGGTGGATGTCACCGCCGAGGGTGATGATCGACGCCGGCGCCTCGCCGCAGCGCCCGGCGCCGACGTCGGCGATCAGGTCGGTCAGCTGGCGGAAGCTGTGCTGGAAGGCCCCCCAGTGCTCCAGGTCGAGCGCGCGCCGAATCCGCTCGCCGGCCTTGCTCCCGATGGGGCCCCAGGCCCCATCCGAGATCGCCTCGCTCCACGCCTCCGCGTCGTGAAGCGCGGGCGGCATGAAGATCGGCAGTGTGTCCGCGATGATCAGGTGATCGCAGTCCCCCGTGATCCGGTCCTTGATCCAGTCCCATTCGTCCTCGTCGAACATCCGCCGGGGCTTCTCGCCCAGGACACGTCCCTCACGCGAGTCCATGAACACGACGCCGACGCCGCCTAGGGTTCGCGAGTAGCTCCAGCGGCGACCCTCGGAGCCCGAGTCGGCCTCTCGCGCCCAGTCGCGCAGCATCGGCCACGCGTCACCGACCTCCTGCGCCCGCCCGAACACCTCCAGCTTGCGGAGAATCTTCGGCGAGAGGTTCCCGAGGTGCTGGTAGACCCAGTAGGAGACCAGGGCCCCCGTGATGCGGGCGTCCCACCAGGACTTGCTGCGCATCTCCTCGACCCAGTCGATCGAGATGTTCCAGTCGTCATGGACGTCGTGGTCGTCGAAGAGCATGGCCACCCCCACGGTGGACAGAAGCCACCGCACGACGGGCTCGCTCCAGCTCTCGCGGTAGAGCCGGGTGTACTCCTCGAAGTCCGCGACCTGCAGGCCGGGGTCGCCGTCGGTCCCGCGCCGGCTGCGGATGAAGGCGCGGGTCTCCGGCGCGTCCTCGTCGGCGTACACCTGGTCGCCCAGCATGAACAGCAGATGCGGCCATTCCGCGGAATCCCCCTCGAGCATGCGCAGCGCGTACGTGCGCAGGGCGTCGTTGCCCCGCCCGTGCTCGCTCTCGTCCTTGCTGAGATTGTGCGGAGGGGTGTGGGGCATCGTGACGCGGCACGATCCCCACGTGATCCGCAGGCGGTCCGATGGGTCCACCGTGCGGATCACGCTCTGAGGGAACTCGCTGTCCGGCTCCGGCCAGACGACCTCGCCGTCCAGGCGCACGTCGTAGGGATGGCTCGTGCCGGGCTCGAGGTCTTCGATCCCGACCAGCGCGTAGTGGTGGCCGCAGACGCAGAAGGTCCGAGCCGTCCGCCCGAGGACCTCGACCTCGCAGGGGGCATCCGTCTCGACCCAGACGGTCGCCTGTTCCTCGTCTACGTATCGGAGCAGCGGCCCCAGAATCATCCCTGGCATCCGCTGAACCGTACCCGCCCGGGACCGGGGATAGTCCTCGGCCGCCGGGGAACCGGGGAGTGCGAGCAGTGGCGTCACCGCCGCGGAGCTGAACTCGGCCGCGGCACACGCGGCTGCGCCCCCTACCCGCTCGCGGTCCGATGCTTCAAACTGTGCTGGTGAGGTCAGGGACGAGAGGGGGCGCCGTCGGGGTCGCGGCCCTGGCGCTTGCGCTGTGCGCATCGCCGTCGCTGGTCGGCGCCGGTGCGGCCGGTGCGGTCGAGAAGCTGAACGCGGCCCCCAAGGAGGGCCCGGTCGCCGGAACCTCCATCATCGGGGGCGGGGTGGCCGACGCGTCGCGCTGGCCCTTCACCGTCGCCATACTCCGCGAGGGCCGGCTGCACTGCGGCGGCTCGGTGATCGCCCCGAAGAAGGTCCTGACGGCGGCGCACTGCCTGCTCGGCTACAGGCTGGCGGACATGAGCGTCGTCACCGGCCGCACCCGGCTTGCGGACACTTCATCGGGCCAGTCGGTCGCCGTGGCCGATGGCGTGGTGCACCCGGATTACGCGGACACGTTCAGGCACGATCTCGGCGTGATCACGCTTGCGGCGCCCACCTCGGCTGCGCCAATCGCGCTTCCAACCGTTGAGGAGGCCGCTGCGTTCACGGTCCCGGGCCACCTGCTTCGCGTCTCGGGCTGGGGCGCCCGCAATCCGTTAGGCGGAGCCCTCGCGAAAGTCCTGATGCGGACCACCGAGAAGGTGCGCAGAGGCCGGCGCTGCAAGCGGGTCTACCGCTCGGTCTTCTCCGGCGATTCGATGATCTGCGCATTCGGGCGACGGCTGCGCCGCTACCGCAGGATCTCCATCCACACCACCGGCTGCTCGGGCGACAGCGGCGGCGCCCTCGTGGGCGACGGGCCCGCGGGGCCCGTGGCCATCGGCACGGTCTCGTACGGCAGCTTCATCTGCGGCTATGGGGCGACGCCGACGGTCTACGCGCGCGTCTCGGATGCGCTGGGCTTCATACAGGCCCAGCTCTAGGCGCTACTTTCGCTTCTTCTTGCCCTTCTTCTTCTTGCCCTTGACGACCACGTGCTGGCTCATCTGCACGGGGTGCAGGCCGCAGAAGAAGTTGTACGTGCCGGGGCGCGTGAACTTCTGGGTATAGATGCGGTTGCCGTTGAGGTTGTCCGACCCGATGCCCAGGGGGCCATTGGCCAGGGTCAGGTTGTGGAGCTCTCCGCTGCTGAACCGGTACTTCAGCTTCGAGCCCTTGGCCACCCGCAGGTTCTTCTTGTCGAAGAACCGGTCCCCGACGGTTACGACCGCGCCCGGCTTCGCCGCCTTGAGCTTGCCCGGCGGCTTCTTGATCGTGACGGCCTGCCCCGCAGCGTTGAGCCCGGTGAGGGGGATGGTGTAGGGAATCGGGCCGCCGGTGCGGCCCGGCTGGTCTGTGGCGAAGGTCTGGACGTCGCCCGGCATCGGGTCGCAGCTCTGCGGCGGCGGTCCGGACTCCGGCGGCGCGATGAAGAGGACGAAGATCCCCATCACCCTGGTGTGGGGCCGCGAGTTGTCATAGACGGAGTTGAGCCTCAGCTTGCCGCCCGCGCCCACCGGAATCCCGTGCTCGCTGTGGAAGGCGCTCATGTTGATCGGGCCAGGCTCGTGCAGGACCGGCCTCACGGTGTAGAAGGGATGCTCGGGGAGGCCCCAGGTGGGGTTCGACTCAGCGACCTGGCGGTTGCCGCACTCCGGCTGGGTGATGGTCAGCTTGTAGGCGCCGCCGTGCACGTGGCCCGCTCCGGCGACGATGCGCCCGGCGGCCGGGACCGTGTAGTTCCTCGTCTCGGTGTGGATCGGGTGAGAGGCGGGCTTCCGCGCCTTGCCCTTCTTCTTGGGCTTCGGCTTGACGCCGGGAACGTTGTAGATCGGGTCGGAGCGGCAATCCCTTACGTCGAGCCACCACGGCGTGACCGCGGTCAGGTTCTCGCCGGCCGGATCGTCCTCGTAGGTGACCTTGTACTCGATGATCGCGTTGTCGGGAAGGTTGCGGTGATTCATGATCATGTAGGTCATCCCCCACGCCGGGCTCGCGCCGATCTCGTACCCGTACCCGTCCGGCATGGATAGCTTGGCGCGCTCTTCTCCGGCGGCGTAGAAGCGCTGGATGGGGATGCCCGCGAGCGGGTCGGGACGGGAGTCGAAGCCCAGGAACCCCTGCCCGTGGCAGGTGCTGTCGGGCCGGCCGATGCTCGCGAACACGATGTGGTGCAGCATCAACCGAGAGATGGGGACGGGCTGCCCCGTCGTCGCATCCACGATGTCGGTCTCCATCTTGGTGATATAGCCGCCACCTGGCGGGGCCGGGACCGGGAATTCGACCGCCTGCTTCACCTCGTAGGGGCCGACGGTCCCGGTCGGAACCTCGCCCACGAACTCCCGCTCGACCGCGGAGGCGCTCGCTGGTGCAAGCAGCAGCCCCACCGCCGTTCCCGCGATTGCAGCCAGCTTTCTGGCCGTTCCTGTCACGTCTCCTCCTTGCAGGTTCCGAGCCTCTGACTCGGAGTCAACCCTGTCCGAGGAAGATAGCAAGCGGCGTAGCCGCACTTCTAACTCTCAGTCAACCCCACCTTTACACTGACGGCCGAATGGGCCAGAGACCGCTGACGACCGAGCGCGCCACCGAGCGCCGCCAGCAGCTGCTTCAGGCGGCTCTGGAAATCTTCGCGGAGAACGACTACGACGACGTCTCGGTCGACGAGATCGCCGAGTCGGCGGGCGTCTCGCACGGCCTGATCTTCCAGTACTTCGGTACGAAGAAGGAGCTCTACGTCGCGACGGTCGAGCCGCTGATCGAGGAGTTCCGCGCGCGCATCGCCCCCGACCGCTCGCTGCCCCCGCCGGAGCGCCTGCGCACGTCCCTGCGCGCATACGCGGAGACGATCTCGGCCCACCCCCGGGGATACCGATTCCTGATGACCAGCGGAATCGGCTTCAAAGAGGCCCGCGAGAAGGTGGACGCCGCGCGCCTGTCCGCGGTGGGGCGGATCGCTCCCCAGATGGGCCTCGACCCGGCGCGCCCAGAGGTGCGGGCCGGTCTCCTCGGTTGGATCGCCTACCTGGACGCCGCGATGCTGGCCTGGCTGGACACGGGGGAGCCCGAGGTGGAGGTTTTGGTCGAGCTGATCGCTTCGGCGTTGCGCGGGACCGGCGAGGCGATCGCCGCCGCGAGCGGCTAGCCCTGGCAGCGCGCCCCGAGGAGGCGTGGGGCCTCCCAGGTAGGCTGAATCGGTGCCCGAGTTCGAGCTGAATCCCGCCTACACGCCGACCGCGGACCAGCCCAAGGCCATCGATGGACTGGCCGAGGGACTCGTCGGCGAGGAGCGCTTCCAGACCCTGCTTGGCGCCACCGGAACCGGCAAGACGTTCACGATGGCCGCGACGATCGAGGCGGTCCAGCGCCCGGCCCTCGTCATCGCGCACAACAAGACGCTGGCGGCGCAGCTGTGCAACGAATTCCGGGAGTTCTTCCCGAACAACGCGGTCGAGTACTTCGTCAGCTACTACGACTACTACCAGCCCGAGGCGTACGTCCCCGCACAGGACCTCTACATCGAGAAGGACTCCTCGATCAACGACGAGATCGACCGGCTGCGCCACGCCGCCACGGCGTCCCTGTTCGCGCGCAGGGACGTGATCATCGTGGCGTCGGTGTCCTGCATCTACGGGATCGGCTCCCCCCAGCTCTACCGGGAGCAGATGCATCTGTTCAAGGTGGGGGAGTGGATCGACCGCGAGGAGCTGTTCCGCAAGCTGATCGGGATGCAGTACCGGCGCAACGACACGAGCCTCTCCCGCGGGACCTTCAGCGCCCGCGGCGAGGTACTTGAGATCTACCCGGCCTACGCCGAGTCCGCATACCGGATCCAGCTCTTCGGCGACGAGATCGAGGGGATCCAGCACTTCGACCCCCTGACGGGCGAGATCCTGGACGTGATCGATCACGTCTCGGTGTGGCCGGCCAGCCACTACGCGGTGCAGGAGGACACGATCGAGCGCGCGGTCGGCGAGATCGGTCACGAGCTGGTGGAGCAGACCAAGCTCTTCGAGTCCCAGGGCAAGCAGCTCGAGGCGCACCGGCTGGCCCAGCGGACCAAGTACGACATGGAGATGCTGCGCGAGCTCGGCTTCTGTCCGGGCATCGAGAACTACTCGCGCATCCTCGACGGCCGGGCGGCCGGCGACCCCCCGTACACGCTGATCGACTACTTCCCGGACGACTTCGTGTGCTTCGTCGACGAGTCGCACCAGACCATCCCCCAGATCGGCGGGATGTACGAGGGTGACTTCTCCCGCAAGTCGACTCTGGTGGACTTCGGCTTCCGGCTGCCGTCGGCGATCGACAACCGCCCACTCAAGTTCGACGAGTTCCTGGACCGGGTGGGGCAGATGGTGCTGGTCTCGGCGACCCCGGGGCCGTGGGAGCGAGCCCAGGCCGCGCGCACGGTCGAGCAGATCGTGCGGCCGACCGGCATCGTGGACCCCGAGGTGGACGTCCGCGAGACGCGCAACCAGATCGACGACCTGATGAATGAGGTGCGTGCGCGGGCTGAGCGGGACGAGCGGGTGCTGGTCACGACGCTGACGAAGAAGATGGCCGAGGACCTGACCGAGTACCTGCTGGAGCACGGCTTCAAGGTCCGCTACCTGCACTCCGAGGTTGACACACTCGAGCGGATCCAGATCGTGCGCGAGCTGCGGCTGGGAGAGTACGACGTGCTGGTCGGGGTGAACCTGCTGCGCGAGGGTCTGGATCTGCCCGAGGTGTCTCTGGTCGCGATCCTGGACGCGGACAAGGAGGGCTTCCTGCGCGGGGAGACCTCGCTGATTCAGACGATCGGCCGCGCCGCCCGGAACGTCCGGGGGCGGGTGCTGATGTACGCCGACAAGGAGACCGACGCTATGCGCAAGGCGATCGGCGAAACCGACCGCCGCCGTGCGATCCAGGTCGCCTACAACGAGGAGCACGGGATCACTCCCGCCACCGTCAAGAAGGGGATCTCGGACATGGCCGAGTTCCTGGCGATGGAGTCGAACGCCCCCCAGCGCCGCCGGCGCCGCCGCGACTCGACCGCGACCAAGACCCCCGAGGAGCTCGAGAAGCTGGTCGTCGAGCTCGAGGAGGAGATGCTCGCGGCCGCGGAGGACCTGCGTTTCGAGGAGGCGGCCCGCATTCGGGACGAGCTGAGGGAGCTGCGCGCGGACCTCGAGGCAATTCGGGCCTAGCGCGACTGCGCTGGACGCGATCCGCGCCCAGCGTGACCCGTTCCTAGGAGGGTGCTGCGGTTAGAGGCCGCGAGACACGCAGGATGGAACGACCGGGCCCTAGTCGCGCTAATCTCGCCGCATGTCCGCCGAAGAACTTGCGACGCAGGCAGCCGATCGCGTTCGTGAGCTGATCGCCGACGCCGAGCGACGCGCGGAGGAGATCGTCCGTCAGGCCGAGGAAGAAGCCGCCGCGATCCGCGGCCGCGCCGAGGAGGCGGCTCGAGACAAGCTGGAGCGCGCGCGACGTGCCCTCAGCGAGCTGGTCGGCGAGACACCCGACCCGGGGCCAGCGCCGACGCCGTCGCCGCCGACTCCGCGGCCCGATCCCTCGCCGACCCCCCAGCCCCAGCCCGAGCCGCCAACCGAGCCCGACCCCGCTCCCCCGCAGCTCTCCACCGAGCCGTCCCCGGAGCCGGCCCCTTCGAACGTCGTGAACGGCCTCGCGACGCCGCCGGCGCCGACGGCCGGCCAGAACGGGGCCGGCGACGACCCGGCCGCGAGGCTGGTCGCCATGAAGCTGGCCCTCGACGGCCGAGGCCGTGACGAGATCTCGGTTGAGCTGGAGTCGAGGTTCGGGTCGTCGGACCGCTCCGGCCTGCTCGACGACGTGCTGGCCCGCGCGGGCCGCTCCTAGCCGGTTTCCGCCCCGCCGCTCGGGAGGGTGCCGGGCGGGCCGCCCGCCCTGGCTCGCTCCGCGTAGTCGCGCATGTCCTGGCTCCAGAACTCGACCACGTTGCCGTCGGGGTCCGTGACGTAGACCGCTCGTCCGGGGCCGAGCTGGATCGGGCCCTCGACCTCGGCTCCGGCGTCGCTCAGGCGGCCGAGCATCCGATCGATCTCGCGGTCTGGCAGATGGAAGGCGAAGTGCACGTGTGCGCCGCCGCGTCCGCCCGCCAGGCCGACCTGCTCGGTCCAGATGCCGAGACGGGCGCTGTCTGCGACCAGGTACCAGTAGCGGTCCTCGGCGCCCTCGCCGTAGAGCGTCTCCTCCAGCCCGAGCACGTCCCGGTAGAACCGGCGTGAGGCCTCCAGGTCAGAGACCTCGAGCACCAGCTCCGAGATGCCGCTGACCTGGGGAGGATCGGGCACGTTGCGAGACTAACCGAGCCGCGGCAGAGGGAACGCCTGTTCGGCTCCTAGACTTTGTTCGGATGGCGCCGTCGGAGCGGATAGTGATCAGCGGTGCGCGCGAGCACAACCTCAAGGGCGTGGACCTGGAGCTGCCGCGCAACGCGCTGATCGTCATGACCGGGCTCTCGGGCTCGGGCAAGTCGAGCCTGGCCTTCGACACGATCTACGCGGAGGGACAGCGCCGCTACGTGGAGTCGCTCTCAGCGTACGCGCGCCAGTTCCTGGGACTGATGGAGAAGCCGGACGTCGACTCGATCGAGGGCCTCTCGCCGGCGATCTCCATCGACCAGAAGACGACCTCCCGGAACCCCCGTTCGACGGTGGGAACGGTGACCGAGGTCTACGACTACCTGCGCCTGCTGTGGGCCCGCATCGGCCACCCGCACTGTCCCGAGTGCGGCGATCCGATCGAGGGCCAGTCCGTCGAGCAGATCACCGACAGGGTGATGACCCTCCCGGAGGGCACCCGCTTCCTGGTGACCGCGCCGGTCGTGCGCGGCCGCAAGGGTGAATACGGGAAGCAGCTGGAGCAGTTCCGGCTGGAGGGATACAGCCGCGTCCGCGTCGATGGTGAGATCCGACGACTCGACGAGGGCGAGATCAAGCTTGACAAGAAGTACAAGCACGACATCTCGGTGGTCGTGGACCGACTGGTCATGAAGACCGACCTGCGGCGCCGCCTCAGCGAGTCGGTCGAGGCCGCAGCCGCACTCGCCGGTGGAGTCGTCGAGGTCGACGTGGTGAAGACGGGAGCCGCGGCCGCGGAACGCGGCGAGATGTCCACCGGCGCCAAGTCTGCCGGACAGCTTCCCAGTGACGTCTCCGAGCGCCTCACGTTCAGCGAGCGCTTCGCCTGCCTGAACTGCGGCACCTCGATCCCCGAGCTGGAGCCGCGGATCTTCTCGTTCAACTCCCCCCACGGGGCGTGCGAGCGCTGCCACGGGCTCGGGTTCCAGCGGGTGGTGGACCCTGAGCTGGTCGTCCCGGATCCGACCTTGTCGCTGTCCGAAGGCGCGCTCCAGCCGTGGCGGACGGGGCACTCCCGCTACTGGAAGCGGCTCGTCGAGGCCGTCGCCGAGAGCGCGGGGGTCGACGTCGACCAGCCCTGGCAGGAGCTCTCCGGCTCCGACCGCGAGATCTTCCTCTACGGCACCGGCTCGGAGCGGCACAAGGTCACCTACTCCAACCGGTTCGGCCGCAGGCGCTCCTACAGCGTCCGCTTCGAGGGGATCGTCAACAACCTCGAGCGCCGCTACGGGGAAACCGACTCCGACGGCGTGCGCGAGCGAGTGGAGGGCTATATGGCGGAGCAGCCCTGCCCCGAGTGCAAGGGCGCGAGGCTCCGTCCCGAGAGCCTGGCGGTGAAGGTCGGCGGCATCTCGATCAGCGAGTACACCGAGCTGTCCGCGCGTGCGGCCTTGAAGTGGATCGAAGAGCTGGAGATGACCGAGACCGAGCAGGCGATCGCGCGCCTGCTGGTGCGTGAGATCACCGAGCGGCTTGCGTTCCTGGAGAACGTCGGCGTCGGGTACCTGAACCTAGCCCGCGCAGCGAGGACGCTGTCGGGAGGCGAGGCGCAGCGCATCAGGCTCGCGACCCAGATCGGGTCCAGCCTGGTCGGGGTCCTGTACATCCTCGACGAGCCCTCGATCGGCCTGCACCAGCGCGACAACACGAAGCTGATCCGCACGCTGGAGCGGCTGCGCGACCTAGGCAACACCGTCATCGTCGTCGAGCACGACGAGGGGACGATGCGCTCGGCCGACCATCTCGTTGACCTCGGCCCCGGGGCCGGCGAGCACGGTGGCCACGTGATCGCCGAGGGAACGCCGTCCGCCGTCCAGAAGGATCCCGCTTCCCTGACGGGCCAGTACCTGGCCGGCAAGCGGCAGATCGCGGTGCCGGACCGCAGGCGAAAGCCCAGCGGCGGCCTGCTCGTCAAGGGCGCGCGCCAGCACAACCTGAAGGGCATCGACGTCGAGATGCCCCTGGGGGTCTTCTGCTGCGTGACCGGGGTCTCGGGCTCGGGCAAGTCGACCTTGGTCAACGAGACCGTCTACCCCTCGATCGCGAACCGGCTGCACCAGGCGAAGCTGCGGCCGGGAACGCACGACCGGATCGAGGGCACCGACCAGGTGGACAAGATCATCAACATCGACCAGTCCCCGATCGGGCGGACACCGCGGTCGAACCCAGCCACCTACACGAATCTCTTCGACCACATCCGCCAGTTGTACGCGCAAACCCGCGAGGCGCGGGCCCGCGGTTACAAGCCCGGCCGGTTCAGCTTCAACGTCAAGGGTGGGCGCTGCGAGGTGTGCCGCGGCGACGGGCAGATCAAGATCGAGATGCACTTCCTGCCCGACGTCTATGTGCCGTGCGAGCAGTGCCACGGCAAGCGCTACAACCGCGAGACC
>JAJTCK010000146.1 GCA_021323175.1 Solirubrobacterales bacterium
TGCTCGCCGCCTCGTGCGGGGGCGGAGATGACCCGGAGGCGCCCGAGGACCCACCCGAATCGCTGCTTCGCCAGGCGGCTGCGAACCCGCCGCGCAGTGGCGACGCCGCGATCGGGGTGGACCTCGCCCTGGAGGGGGACTCTCTTCTGGCCGGGTCTTCCGCTCTCGGCCTGGACGGGCCCTTCTCCCTGGACCCCGATGGGGGGCTGCCCGAGTTCGACTTCGGGATGGACGCCGAGCTGGCCGGGTTCGGTGTGGACGGCAGCCTCGTGTCCACGGGAGAGGACGCCTTCGTCGTGTTCTTCGGTGAGAACTACCGTGTCGGCGCCGAGCGGACCGCGGAGCTCGAGAACGAGGTTGCGACGGCGCTCGCCGCAAATGGGGGTGGGCTGATGTTCGACGAATGGATCAGGGACGCCCGCTACGAGGACGTGGAGGAGGTCGGAGGGGTCGAGGCGGTCCGGATCGCCGGGGTGGCCGATCGTGAGGCTGCGATTCGAGACCTGGCCGCGCTGGCGGGGGCGGTCGGGCTGCCCTCCGGCGTCCTCCGCACCGCCCGGGTCGCGGGTGGCCCCGCCGAAGCCTGGGTCGGGCTGGAGGACCGGGTACTTCGCCGCATCAGGGTGCAGCTGGCCTTCGAGGTTCCGGCGGCGCTGCGGGCGCGTGCCGGTGAGATCTCCGCAGGGACGCTGGCGCTGGATGCCGAGGTGTCCGATGTCGGCGCCGAGGTCACGGTCGAACCGCCGCCCGGCGGAGGCTTCCAGCCGATCGAGGACCTGATCGACCGCATCAGGAGCCTCGCCGGCCTGGCCCTGTAGCGGACGTCGAGCTCTTCTACATTTGTGGCTATGCCGGACCTCCCGATAACGGGCGGGTGCATGTGCGAGCGGGTGCGCTTCCGGGTGACCGAGCCGATGCTCGGCGCGGCCTACTGCCACTGCAAGCGCTGCCAGAGGCGCACCGGCACCGCCTTCTCGGCGAGCGCCCTGACGGTGCCCGGGTCCTTCGAGGTGACCGAGGGCGAGGAGCTGCTCGGGGTCCACAAGCCGCAGGACCCGCCGGGGTGGCACAAGTACTTCTGCTCACGGTGCGGCAGCCAGATCTTCACGCAGAGCCACGAGGACCCGAAGCTGGTCAGCGTGCGGATGGGAGCGCTCGACGAGGATCCGGGCGTTCGCCCCGGACTCCACCAATTCGTCGCCTACAAGGCTTCCTGGGACGAGCTTCCCGACGACGGGCTGCCGCGCTTCGACGAGCGCATGCCGGCCGCGCGCTACCAGGGCGAGCAGGAGTAGCCGGCTCGGCGACCCCCGTGGCGGGTCAGGTCGCCTCGTCCACCCGGTCGGCGATCAGCCGGGCCAAGGCGAGCGACGAGGTCGCGGCGGGGGAGGGTGCGTTGCGGACGTGCAGGGCCCGCTCGGTCCTGTGCACGACGAAGTCGTCCACCAGGCGGCCGTCGCGGTCAAGGGCCTGCGCCCGGATCCCCGCTGGCCCCGGGAGGACGTCGGCCGCCCGCAGCTCGGGCACGTAGCGCCGCAGGGAGCCGGCGAACGCGCGCCGGCTTGCGGCGTGTGAGACCTCCCGCAGCCCCGTCCGCCAGAAGCGGGCGATCAGGCGCCAGGTCCCAGGCCAGGCGAGAGTGGACCGCAGGTCGCCGGGCCCCACCTTCCCCAGGCGATAGGCGTCGCGGGCGGCGACCATCAGGGCCGACGGCCCCAGTAGGACCTCGCCGCCCACGGTCCGCGTCAGGTGTCCGCCCAGGAAGGGCAGGGCCGGATCAGGGACCGGATAGATGCTGGCGCGCACCAAATCCCGGCGCTCGGGCCGAAGCCTCAGGTATCCGCCCCTGAAAGGGACGATCCGCGGCTCGGCCGGGGCGCCGGCCATCACGGCCAGCCGGTCAGCCCACGCCCCGGCGCAGAAGAGGGCGAATCCGGCACGAATGGAGCGCCTCGAGCCACCGGATCCGCGCAGGGACAGCTCCAGCCCATCCCCCGCCGCTCTGATTCCGGTCACCTCGGCGCCCGTCTCGATCCTCCCTCCGGCCGAGCGGACGTCATCGGCGTAGGCAGCCGCGACGCGACCGAAGTCCACGACGCCGGTGCCCGGCGAATGCAGGGCCGCCTCGCCCCGCGCGTGCGGTTCGATCTCGCGAATCTCGCCCGCACTCACGCGACGGAGCTCGCCGACGCCGTTCGCGCGACCCCGGCGCTCGAGCTCGTCAAGGGCATCCAGCTCGCTACGGGAGGCCGCGACGATCAGCTTGCCGTCGCGGCGCGCCTCGATCCCGCGCTCCTGGCAGTAGCCGTATAGGTCGCGCGCCCCTTCCACGCACAGCCTCGCCTTGAGCGATCCAGGCGCGTAGTAGATGCCCGCGTGGATGACGCCGCTCGAGTGCGTCGTCTGGTGAGCGGCCAGGCCCCGTTCGCGCTCCAGGACCGTCAGCGATGAGCCGGGGTTGCGGGCCAGCAGCTCACGAGCGGTCGCCAGCCCCACGATGCCGCCCCCCACTACGGCGAAGTCCGCGCTTCCCGAAGCCGACATGCGGCGATGGTATGAGGCAGCGCCGCCTCCATAGGATCATGAGCTGTCGATGCCCTTCCCGATCAAGCCACCCGTCAAGCCGCAGCTGGCGCTGTCCCGCAAGGTCCTCCCCGAGGGGGTCGAGTGGGCCTATGAGCCCAAGTACGACGGCTTCCGCGCGCTGGCGTTCGTGGACGGCGAAAAGGTCTACCTGCAGTCGCGTGGCGCGAAGCCCTTGCTGCGCTACTTCCCCGAGCTCGTCTTCCCCAGCGGGCGGTACGTGATGGACGGCGAGCTGGTCATTCTCGACCGAGAGGGCCGTGAGGTGTTCGACCACCTCCAGGCGCGGCTGCATCCGGCCGAATCGCGGGTGAAGATGCTGGCCGAGCAGACCCCGGCCCTGTTCCGCGCGTTCGACCTGCTCGCGGTCGACAAGGCGAAGCTGATGAAGGCCCCGTTCGCCGAGCGCCGTGACGCGCTCGAGGAGCTGATCGCCGGCGCCCCGGGCCGCAAGAAGTCGGCGAGCGGATCCGTGGAGCTGACCCCATTGACGAAGTCGGCGGAGTCCGCGGGCCCGTGGCTCTTCAGCGGCGAGGGCGTCATCGCCAAGGAGCTCGTCGCTCCCTACCGGCCCGGCGAGCGCAAGGGCATGGTCAAGATCAAG
>JAJTCK010000056.1 GCA_021323175.1 Solirubrobacterales bacterium
CTTCTTTGAGCTGCCGACCAACTCGATGATCTTCACTACCGCCACTGGGCCTCCTCGGGTCGCGAGCGCTGAGTTGCCTAGGGGTTTCTATTACAAACGGGCCGGCCCCACAACCGCGGCGCCTTCGCCGGGCTAACGGCCGACCGACGGCCCCCAGCCGCTCGGCTCGATCTGCCGCGGTGCGATCCCTTCGCGGAGCGCCGCGCGTTGCCACGGGTTCTGCGCGGCCGATGGGGGGGATGGGCGGGCGGTATCGGCCAGGAATCGCTCCAGCGCCGCCGCGATCGCGGCGGCTTCCTCGGGCGAGGCGCTCGCGGCGCGGACCTCGATGCGTGGCCTGGCTGGCGCGCGCTTGCCGTTCCTGCCAGCCACGTCACTCCGCCTGGTGAGCGCGGCCCGGTCGGCCGTCGAGCATGAAGCGGATCCCGAACCCGCTCATGTCGATGAGCTCGCCGTCCGCCGGTCCGATCACCAAAGGCTCAGAGCGGGCCACGCTGGCCACCCCGCACCCGGAACCGGATGTCCGTGTCCACGTCGGTCTCGATCACCCGAACCCGCTCGAGTTCGATCCGGTCCGTACCGCCATCCTCGAACAAGCGCTTGCCCCGCCCGAACAGCACCGGGACGATGCCCACTTGGACGTCATCGACCAAACCGGCTCGAAGCGCCTGACGCGCCACGTCCGCTCCGATGATCGTCACGTCAAGGTCGCCGGCCGCCGCCTTGGCCAATTCGACCGCCCGCTCGACGCCCTCCGAGACGAAAGTGACGCTCAGGGACTCGTTCTCGCCTTTCGGGCCGCGGTTCGGCGGATGGTGAGTGAGCACGAAGATCGGAACCTGGAACTCGTAGCCGGTCAGGTCCTCGTCGGCCATGTCGTAGGAGTTGCGGCCCAGGATCACCGCCCCCGTCCGCTCGATCGCCTCCTTGACGACCGCGTTCTCGGCGATCCGGTCCAGATCGGGATACAGGGGCGAGGAGTCTCCGGAGGCGTCCGCGACGAACCCGTCGAGCGAGGTCCTCATTCCCATGGTCACGCGCGTCACAGCCTCGCCCTACAGCGGGATGTTCCCGTGCTTGCGCTTGGGCTGCTCGACGCGC
Organism: Solirubrobacterales bacterium; assembly: GCA_021323175.1. Lineage (GTDB taxonomy): Bacteria > Actinomycetota > Thermoleophilia > Solirubrobacterales > 70-9 > VGBV01. Next base: position 1,102 of record JAJTCK010000056.1, read on the forward strand.
TTGGTCTGCAGGACGCGCAGCGCCTTGATCAGCTTCGGGCGGGTCTGGCGCGGCTCGATCACGTCGTCGATGTAGCCGCGCTCGGCAGCGGAGTAGGGGTTCGCGAAGTGGGCCTTGTAGTCGTCGATCAGCTTGTCGCGGCGCTCGTCGGGGGTCGGGGACGAGGTGATGTCCTTGCGGTAGATGATGTTGACTGCCCCCTCGGGGCCCATCACGGCGACCTCGGCCGTCGGCCAGGCGAAGTTGAAGTCGGCCAGCATGTGCTTGGAGTTCATGACGTCATACGCGCCGCCGTAGGCCTTGCGCGTGACCACGGTCAGCTTGGGGACGGTCGCCTCGGTGAAGGCATAGAGCAGCTTCGCGCCGTGGCGGATGATCCCGCCCCACTCCTGCGAGGTGCCGGGCATGAAGCCGGGCACGTCGGTGAAGGTCAGCAGCGGCACGTTGAAGGCGTCGCAGGTGCGAACGAAGCGGGCGGCCTTCTCGGAGGACTCGATATCGAGCACGCCGGCCAGATGCTTGGGCTGGTTCCCGACCACGCCGACGGGATAGCCGTCCAGGCGCGAGAAGCCGCAGATGATGTTCTGCGCGTAGTGCTCATGGACCTCGAAGAACTCGCCGTCGTCGACGACGCGCGAGACCACGTCGCGCATGTCGTAGGGCTTCTGCGGGTCATCGGGAACCAGGGTGTCGAGCTCTGGGTCCTCGCGCTCGGCGTCGTCGAGCGGCTCGACGCGCGGCGGCATCTCCAGGTTGTTGAGCGGCAGGAAGCTCAGCAGGTAGCGCGCGTCCTCCAGGCACGCCTCCTCGTCCTCGGAGGCGAAGTGGGCGACCCCGGACTTGGAGTTGTGGCTCATGGCTCCGCCGAGCTCCTCGAACTCAACCTCCTCGCCGGTGACCGTCTTGATCACCTCGGGACCGGTGATGAACATGTGCGAGGTCTCCTTGACCATGAAGATGAAGTCGGTCATGGCCGGGGAGTAGACCGCGCCGCCGGCGCAGGGGCCCATGACCAGGCTGATCTGGGGGATGACGCCCGAGCACTGGACGTTGCGGACGAACACGTCGCCGTAGGCGCCCAGCGAAACGACGCCCTCCTGTATTCGCGCGCCGCCCGAGTCGTTGATGCCGATCACCGGCGCTCCGACCTCGGCGGCCATGTCCATGACCTTGCACATCTTCTCGGCCATCACCTCTCCGAGGCTGCCGCCGAACACCGTGAAGTCCTGGCTGAAGACGAAGACGGTCCGCCCGTCGATCGTCCCGTAGCCGGTCACGACCGCGTCGCCGTACGGCCTGCGCTTGTCCATCTCGAAGGCGTGGGTGCGGTGGCGCACGAAGGTGTCGAGCTCCTCGAAGGAGCCCGGGTCGAGGAGCTTCTCGATCCGCTCGCGCGCGGTCAGCTTGCCCTTGGCGTGCTGCTTTGAGACCGCCTCCTCGGAGGCCGAATGAACAGCCTGCTGGCGCAGCTCGCGCAGCTGCGCCAGCTTCTCCTCGTGGGTCTCGGGGTACTTCTCCCTCATGGGCCGGGGAGTCTAGGTTGGACGGGCATCCGGACGGCGTCCGCCACCGCTCCTCAGCTCCCCCAAGCTTGCCCATCCGCGGCACCCAGTTTGGGGTCGCCGCGGCGTCTAGAAGAACGCCCCGCCGCGGTACTCGCCGAAGACCTCTCGCATGGCGCCGCACACCTCGCCGATCGAGCCTCCGGCGCGCAGCGCCTCCTTGATCGGCGGCAGCAGGTTGGCGTCGCCCTCGGCCGCCTTGCGGAGGTCGACCAGGCGGGCGTCGACGTCCGCCTGGTCACGGTTGGCCTTCCATTCGGCCAGCCGCTTCAGTTGCCGCTTCTCGGACTCGGGGTCCACCTTCAGGATGTCCACGTCGTCCACGACGTCGGTCTCGTACCTGTTGACGCCGACGATGATGTCCTGGCCGGTGCGGTAGCGCTCGTGGTAGCTGGCCGCCGACTCCTCGATCTCGCGCTGCATGAACTCCAGGGCGTTCACCGACCCGCCCAGGCCCTCGACCTTGCCCATCAGCTCCCAGGAGCGCGCCTCGATCTCGTCGGTCAGCGACTCGACGAAGTAGGAGCCGGCGAAGGGATCGACGGTGTCAGCCACCCCGGACTCGTGGGCCAGGACCTGCTGGGTGCGCAGCGCGATCCGGGCCGAGCGCTCGGTCGGCAGGGCGAGCGCCTCGTCGAAGCCGTTCGTGTGCAGTGACTGCGTGCCGCCGGCGACCGCGGCGAAGCCCTGCAGCGCGACCCGGATGATGTTGACCTCGGGCTGCTGGGCCTGCAGCGTCACCCCTCCGGTCTGGGTGTGAAAGCGGACCATCTGGGCCTTCTCCTCGGTGGCCCCGAAGCGGTCCTTCATGGTGCTCGCCCACATCCGGCGCACGGCCCGGAACTTGGCGATCTCCTGGAAGACGTTGTTGTGGCCGTTGAAGAAGAAGGCCAGGCGCTTGCCGAAGCGGTTCACGTCAAGGCCGGCCTCGATCCCGGCTTCGACGTAGGCGATCGCGTTCGCGAGGGTGAAGGCGACCTCCTGCACGGCCGAGCAGCCCTTCTCGCGGATGTGGTAGCCGCTGATCGAGATCGTGTTCCACTTCGGGACGTTCTGGTCGCAGTAGCTGAAGATGTCGGTGGTGAGCCGCATCGTCGGCTCGGGCGGATAGATGTAGTTGCCGCGCGAGATGTACTCCTTCAGCACATCGTTCTGGACCGTGCCGCGCAGCTCCTCGGACGGGACGCCCTGCTCCTCGCCGACCAACTCATAGAGCAGCAGCAGGATCGCCGCGGGGGCGTTGATCGTCATCGAGGTCGAGACCTCGGCCAGGCCGATCCGGTCGAAGCAGATCCGCATGTCCTCGAGGGTGTCGATGGGGACGCCCGTGCGGCCCACCTCGCCCTGGCAGAGCGGGTCATCCGAGTCCCGTCCCAGCTGGGTGGGCAGGTCGAAGGCCATGGAGAGCCCCGTCGAGCCGTGCTCAGTCAGGTAGCGGTAGCGCTCGTTCGTGTCCTCAGGGCTCGCGAACCCCGCATACTGGCGCATCGTCCACAGCCGGTCGCGGTACATGCGCTCATGAATGCCGCGCGTGAAGGGGTAGGAGCCGGGCTCGCCCAGGCGCTCCTGCAGGCCGGGTGCGACGTCCTCCTCCTCGTACAGCGGCTTGATCTCGATTCCCGAGTCGGTGATCACCCGCTCGTCGTCAGGCCCGACCGTGGGAGCGATGTAGCGGTAGAGGTCTTCCTCTACCGCCTCCTTCGCTGCTGCGCTTCCGCTCCCGTCGGGGTCGACCTTGGGCGTTTCGCCCGGACGCGTCGCCATGGCTCAAGCATAGATCCCGCCATCCTGGGGGCGGACGGGGCATCCCCGGCGGTGGCCTGTCAGGCGACGCCGCCGAAGGGGCGCTTGGAGGGTGTGGCCAGCTCGTCCATGACGGCCTCGAGCCAGCCCTCAAGGCGGGTGCCCTCAGCGCCGTTCTCGGCGCTCACCTCGACGTGGGTGCCCCAGCCCTTCTCGGCCAGCTCGACCTTGATCCACGCCTGCCCCGCGCCGTCCTCGGCCTTCCAGCCAAGGCACTCCTCGGGCTTGCGCTCATAGACGTCGATCTCGGCCGCGCGACCGACCAGCGAGCTCATCAGTCCCTGCATGCGCTCGGGCCGGTTGATCAGTTCCCACAGCTCGGGTGGAGACTTCACAAGGGTGCGGCTTGCGGATTCCATGCGCGGGCTTTCGCCTTAGGCCGGGGGCCTCCTGCCCGTCCCTAGGGAATGGGCGATTCCTGCCGCTCGCCCGCACCCGGGTCCTCCTGCGGAGCGGGGGCGGGGCGCGTTCCGCGCTCGTCGTTCAGGCGTGCGATCTCCTGCGCCAGCAGCTTGTTCTCGCGCGAGAGGCGCGAGATCACGGACGAGAAGCTGAGCAGCAGGATCAGCACGAAGCCGAAGCCGACCACGAACAGTGCGTTCGAAGGGGTACGGATGCCGACCGCGTCGGCGAGCGAGTCCAGCAGCTCGTCCCAGATCGAGAGGATCAGCAGGACGACCGAGGCGGCCAGCCACAGGATCGCGTAGGGCTCGGCGAGGCGGCGCCGACGCAGCAGCTCGAGCACGAAGACGAACAGCAGCGCCGAGCCGAGGATGGCGAGGAACTGGACTCGGCCGTCGAGGGTCTCCATCTGACCGCTCCCGCGCTAGCGCGGTGCTCCCTCGAGCGCCCCGGAGGGCGAGGCGGCGAGCCAGTCATCGCCCGGCGGGGGGATCGGGCGGCGGCGGAACAGCCCGACCAGGATTGCCAGCAGCACGCGCACCATGTAGTAGCCGGCGTTCAGCATGTTGATCGAGGAGCGGCCGGTCTCGCGCCGGCGCATCGTGACGGGGACCTCGCTGATCTCCAGGTCATGGGAATGGGCCATCAGGATCGCCTCGACCTCGGGGTAGTCGTGCGGGTAGTCGCGCGCGAACAACTCGATCCCGCGGCGGTTGGCGATGCGGAAGCCGCTGGTCGGGTCGGTGATCGCCTCGCGGGTGATCGCGCTGACGATCCGCGCGAAGATGATGCGCCCCGCGCGGCGCAGCCTCGGCACGTGGTAGCCCGCCTCCTCAAGGTATCTGCTGCCCCAGACCAGGTCGGCGCCGCTCCGCTCCAGTTCCTGCTCGAGCGTCCCGATCTGGGAGGGGTCGTGCTGGCCGTCCCCATCCACCTGGATCGCGACGTCGTACCCGCGCAGGAACGCATAGCGGTAGCCGGACTGGACCGCGCCGCCGATGCCCAGGTTGAAGGGATGCGAGATGACCGCCGCGCCGGCAGCGCGGGCTCTGGTGGCGGTCGCGTCGGTCGAGCCGTCGTCCACCACGAGCACGTCGAAGTCGGGCGCCTCGCGGCGCAGCTCCTCGACGACCGTGCCCACCGACTCCTCCTCGTTCAACGCAGGCACCATCGCCAGCTTTCGGCCCTCGGGGCTCATCGAGCGAGGAAGGATAGGGCTGCTTCGGCCGCCCGCGGACCGGCGTGCCCGTCCCACAGCGGGATCTGCGGCGGGTCCGTGGGCGGCGGCTCGGCGAGCGCCTCGCGCGCCGCGGCGCGCAGCGCCTCGGGGTCCACTCCCACCAGCGTGTTCGTGCCGAGCTCGACCGTGACGGGCCGCTCCGTGTTGTCGCGGTAGGTGAGGCATGGAACCCCCATGGCGGACGTTTCCTCCTGGAGTCCGCCGGAGTCGGTGATCACCAGCCGCGCCCCCGCCTCGAGGGCGATGAACTCGGCGTAGTCCAGCGGATCAGCCAGGCGCAGTCCCGCGGGCACCGGAATTCCGGCGTCGACGAGCCGCGCGACGGTGCGCGGGTGGGCGGGGAAGATCACGGGGAGAGAGGCGGCAAGCTCCCCCAGCACCTCGACCACCTCGCCCAGGCGATCCGGGTCGTCGACCAGCGCCGGCCGGTGCAGCGTGACCAGGACATACCCGGCGGGCTCCACCGCCTGCGCGGCCAGCACCGCCGCGCGATCGGTTCCCTCCAGGATCCGGAAGAGGCTGTCGATCATCGTGTTCCCGACCAGCGCCACGACCTCGGTGATCCCCTCGCCGGCCAGGTTCTCGACCGCGTCGGCCGAGGTGCACAGCAGCAGGTCGCTGACCCGGTCGGTGACCACCCGGTTCACCTCCTCGGGCATCGTCCAGTCCCCCGAGCGCAGCCCGGACTCCACGTGGGCGACCGCGATGTTCAGCTTGGCCGCCGCCAGCGCCGTGGCCATCGTCGAGTTGACGTCGCCCGCGACAAGGACCAGGTCGGCCGGGTCCGACTGAAGCTCGGCCTCCACTCCCTCCATCACGGCCGCGGTCTGCTCGGCGTGGCTGCCGGAGCCGACCCCGAGGTTGGCGTCGGGATCTGGCATCCCCAGCCGCTCGATGAACCCTCCCGAGAGCGCCGTGTCGTAGTGCTGTCCGGTGTGGAGCAGTCGCACGGCGACACCGTCCCGTGCCGCCAGCGCCTCGGTCACCGGCGCCATCTTCACGAAGTTGGGCCGTGCGCCGACGACCGCGAGCACCCTGGCTTCCACGCGCGGCAGGCTAGGCCAGGTCTTCTTCGGGCGACGGGCGCCCGATGGCAGCCCGTGCCTCCTCCTCGGTGCGGTGGACGGCCCACCGCGTGACCTTCTCGTCCTGAATACGCACGGCCTGCCACATGATCTGCTCCACCTCGACCTCGCTGACGGTGCCCGACGCCCTGATCTTGATCAGCGCCCAGTCGTCTTTGACCTGCTCGAAGCCCTGGATCTCGAAGTGCACGCCTCCCAGGGAGCCGCGGACCGTCCGCCACCACTCGCGCACGCCGCCATGGCCGCGGAAGGTGCGCGCGTCCGCATCGGCGATCAGCGAGTTGAACTCGACGCGCGGGTGGACGTGCTCCAGGAACGCCTCGATGTCCCCGCGTTCGATCGCGTCGAAGCTCCGTCTCGCCACCTCGGCTGCGTCCATCGCCACGACCCGAAGGTACCTGTCCCCACGGGTCCGAAAAGACCGCGGGCCGCCGATGGAGTCCCTGTAGGGTTCGCCGCGATGGCTCTGAGGCAGAAGGGCGCGGTCGTGGTCACGGGAGCCTCGACGGGGATCGGGCGGGCGACGGCCCTCTATCTGGACGGGCGCGGCTACCGGGTGTTCGCCGGGGTGCGCAAGCAGGCCGACGCCGACAGCCTCGAGGAGGAGGCTTCCGAGCGGCTGACGCCGGTGATGCTCGACGTGACGCAGCCCGACTCGATCAACGCCGCGAAGGAGAAGGTGGAGGACGCGGTCGGCAAGGACGGCCTCGCCGGCCTCGTCAACAACGCCGGCGTCGCCAATGCGGGTCCGGTTGAGCATCTGCCCGTCGCCGAGTTCCGGAAGGTGATTGACGTCAACCTGACCGGCCAGTACGCCGTCACCCAAGCGTTCCTGCCCGAGATTCGCCGCGGCGACGGCACCATCGTCTTCATCACCTCGATCGGCGGCCGCGTCGCGAGCCCCTTCTTCAGCCCCTACAACGCGGCCAAGTTCGGGCTGGAGGGGATGGCCGATTCCCTGCGCCGCGAGCTCAAGCCCTGGGAGGGAATCGACGTCGTGGTGGTCGAGCCGGGCTCGATCGCGACGCCGATCTGGGACAAGGGCAACGACGCCTTCGATGCCGCGCGCGAGAAGATGGACCCCGAGGCCACGCGGTTGTACGGTCCGCAGCTCGACCGGATGAAGGAGGTGACCCGCGAGGCCGACGCGCGCGGGCTGGAGCCGATCAAGGTCGCCAAGGTGATCGAGCAGGCGATCCGCTCGAGCGATCCGAAGTCCCGCTACATCGTCGGCCGCGACGCGAAGATGATGGCCCGCCTGCAGTCCCTGGCGGGCGACAAGCGCTTCGACAAGCTGATGCGCCGGTCGCTGAAGCTGCCCGACCACGCGCCGCCCGCCCGGTAGGGGCTCCCAGTCGTGGAGGCGAGCGCCGACCCGGGCTTCGTCCTGATCACGGGCGCGCGCAGCGGCATCGGCCGCGCCAGCGCCCTTCATCTCGACCAACTCGGCTACCGCGTGATCGCCACCGACCTGCCCGGCACCGACGCCGACGGCCTCGCCCGCGAGGGCAGCGAGCGCATGAGCGCCCTGGACCTCGATGTGACCGACGCGGACTCGATCGCAGCCGCCGCCGAGGGGGCCGCGGAGATCACCTCCGGCCGCGGCCTGCGCGGACTGGTCAACAACGCCGGTATCGCGGTCGGCGGGCCGCTCGAGGCCCTGCCGCTCGACGACGTCCGCCTGCAGTTCGAGGTCAACACCTTCGGCCCGCTCGCCGTCACCCAGGCGATGCTCCCCGCCCTGCGCACCGGCGGCGGCCACGTCGTCAACGTGACGAGCTTGGCGGGCCGCATCGGCGCACCCTTCGTCGGCGCCTACTCCGGCTCCAAGCACGCGCTCGAGGGACTCTCGGCGGCTCTGCGGGTCGAGCTGCGGCCATGGGGAATCCCGGTCAGCACGATCGAGCCCGGCTTCATGCGCACCTCGATCTACAACGCCTCACAGCTTCGCTTCGAGCGGCTGCGCAAGAGCCTGCCCCCCGACGCCCTGCGTGACTACGAGGAGGTCTTCGAGCGGCAGGCCGAGGACCTCCGCCAGATCGAGCGTCGCGCCCTCTCGCCCAAGCGCGTCGCGAAGGTCATCGCGAAGGCGCTGGGCGCGAATCGCCCGCGGGCTCGCTATCCGGTCGGTCCCGACGCCCGCCTGCTGGTCGCGCTCCACACCGTGCTCGGCCCGCGCGCGCAGGAGTGGCTGGGAATGGTGGGCATGCGAGCGCCGAAGCGCTGGCGCAAGGGCGGGCCGCCGCCGCCCGCCTGAGCAGGCCAAGCTCCGGACCCTGAGCGAGCCGACGGAGTCGGCCAGGATCAGCTAGCTGTTTGCGCCGACGAGCCGCTCGACGCCTGACTCGTCGATCGTCTTGCGAAGCCCGTCGCGGAGCTCAACTTGCGGCTCCCAGCCCAGCAGCTCGCGGGCCTTGGTGATGTCCGGCTGGCGAACCTTGGGGTCGTCCACCGGCAGCGCCTCGTAGACGATCTCCGAGCGGGCGCCCGAGACCTCGATCACGGCCTCGGCCAGTTGCAGCAGCGTGTACTCGTCGGAATTGCCGAGGTTGACCGGCAGGTGCGCGTCGGACTCGGCCAGGGCGATGAGGCCCCGCACCAGGTCATCCACGTAACAGAAGCTCCGCGTCTGGCTGCCCTCCCCGAACACGGTCAGCGGCTTGTCCTGGAGCGCCTGCCTCAGGAAGGTCGGGACCGCCCGCCCGTCGTGCGGGCGCATGCGAGAGCCGTAGGTGTTGAAGATCCGGGCGATGCAGGTGTCGACCCCCTGCTGGCGGTGATAGGCCATCGTCAGCGCCTCCGCATAACGCTTGGCCTCGTCGTAGACCCCGCGCGGCCCGATCGGGTTGACGTTGCCCCAATAGTCCTCGGGCTGAGGATGGATCTCGGGGTCTCCATAGACCTCCGAGGTCGAGGCGATCAGGAACCGAGCGCGCGTGAACTTCGCGACCCCAAGCATGTGGTGGGTGCCGTAGGAGCCGACCTTCAACGTCTGCAGCGGCAGCCGCTGATAGTCGATCGGGCTCGCCGGGCTCGCGAGGTGGTAGATGAAGTCGACGGGACCCTCGATCTCCACGAACTCGGTGATGTCGTGGTCCATGAATCGGAACTCAGCCGAGCGCAAGTGCTCGATGTTCTGCAGTGATCCCGTCTCGAGGTTGTCAACGCAGATCACTTGGTGCCCGCGCTCCAGCAACAGCTCGCAGAGATGCGATCCGAGGAAGCCGGCCCCGCCGGTGACGACACAGGTGCTCATGGGGAGGAGAGTAGTCGAGGGCCGTTCGGGAACCCGCAAGGCACGGTCCGAGGAGCGTCGAGATCGAGTGGCGAGTTAGGGACGCTATAGACACCCAAACTCGCCATTGATCAGAGTTGGGATTGCGCGTTAACCCCGTCGGGGTCTGCGTTAAAAGCCCTCCAGAGCGCCCAGACGTCGCGCCGCAGAATTTCCCGCTTTTTCCGGAGAACTCGTCAGGCAACTCCGCAATTTGCGACTGGAGCAGAGCGCAGATGAGGGAGAAAGCGTGAGACTTCTCAGCTCAGGCTCTTATGAAAGAGAGGGGCGTGTCCGCTACCGGAGGTTTTGTCTCAGGGTCCAGGGCGGAGAACGCTGAGACCGTGCAGGGCGAGTCCGAGGAGTCCCGGGCCACGCCCGAGTTCAGGCGCCAGGCGGCCAGTCGCCTCATCCACAGCCACGATGCCGTCTTCCGCCGAACCGCCCGTCGATACTCGCTCTGCGCGGAGGATGCCGAGGACGCCTATCAGCGCTCACTGGAGATCCTGCTGACCAAGGCGCCGCCGCTGGAAGGCGACTCGCTCGTTCGCTGGATGCAGGTGGTGACGAAACGCGAGTCGCTCGCGGTTCGCCGGCAGCGAGAGCGTCTGCTCGGCGGGCACTCTGTCAACCGGGACGACGACCGCGACCTGCTCGACACAATCCCCTCGGACAGTGACGGCCCGACCGAACGCGCGGCCAGTCGCGAGCGCGTCGCGCGGAGCAGGGAGGCGCTGAAGTCACTGAAGCCGCAAGAGGTCCGAGCGCTCACCCTCAAGGCCCAGGGGTACTCGTACGCAGAGATCGGGGAGATCACCGGTTGGACCTACACGAAGGTAAACCGCTGCATGGCCGAGGGGCGGAAGCGTTTCCTCCAGGTCTTCTCGGACATCGAGCAGGGACGCAGATGCGAGGAACTCGCGACCGCGCTCTCGGCCCTTGCCGACGGTGAGCGCGACGTCGCGGGGGCGGGTGAGGTCAGTGAGCACCTGCGCAGCTGCGCCACTTGCCGCGCCAGGCTGAGGGCGTTCCGCGCCATTCCCGATAGGGTCTTCGAGCTGTTGCCCACCGGCCCGGCTGTGGACCAGTCCTCTGGCGGGCGCGCTCAGGAGTGGCTCGCAGATCGGCTCGGCGGCGCCGTGGAAAAGCTTCGCGAAGGCGCGTACTCGGTCGTCAACCGAGGCGCAGGCTCGGAGGGGGAGGTAGCCGCCGGCGGGATCACCGGAGGCC
>JAJTCK010000057.1 GCA_021323175.1 Solirubrobacterales bacterium
CTGAAGCGGCGCACGCCGTAGCGGGGCCGATGGTGAGGGCGGGCCGTCCGAGACGCGTCGGATGGATCGTCAATAACCTTCCGCGCCGCTGATGCGAATCGGAGTTCCAAAGGAGGTCGCCGAGGGCGAGCGGCGCGTCGCCCTCGTCCCGGACGTCGTCAAGCAGCTCACCGCCAAGGAGCTGGAGGTGACCGTCGAGGCCGGTGCGGGGGAGGGAGCGTCATATCCCGACGCCGAATTCGGCGGTGCGGGAGGTGAGATCGGCGATCCCTGGGGTGCCGACGTGGTGCTGAAGGTTGCGGCGCCGACCGACGACGAGGTGGAAAGGCTCAGGCAGGGCCAGGTCGTGATCGGCTTTCTCCAGCCGCTGACCAATTCGGACCTCGCCCGGAGGCTCGCGAGTGCGGGCGTGACGAGCTTCGCGGTCGAGGCGATCCCCCGCATCACGCGCGCCCAGTCCATGGATGCCCTCTCTTCGCAGGCCAACCTGGGCGGCTACATGTCGGTGCTGATCGCCGCGCGTGACTCCGGAAACCTGTTTCCGATGATGACCACGGCCGCGGGCACGATCGCCCCGGCCAAGGTCCTGGTGCTCGGGGCCGGCGTCGCGGGGCTGCAGGCGATAGCGACCGCGAAGCGCCTGGGCGGCGTGGTGACCGGATTCGACGTCCGCTCGGTCGTGAAGGAGCAGGTCGAGTCCCTGGGCGGTCGCTTCCTCGAGGTCGATGCGGTCAAGGACGCCGAGGGCGAGGGCGGCTACGCGCGCCCGTTGACCGAGGAGGAGAACCAGCGCCTCCGCGGCGAGCTCGCCCAGGCCGCCGTGCGCCAGGACGTGATCATCAGCACGGCTGCGATTCCCGGCCGCCCGGCCCCGCTGCTGGTCACAGCCGACGCCGTGCGTGGGATGAAGCCCGGCTCGGTGATCGTCGACATGGCCGCCGAGACCGGCGGCAACTGCGAGCTGACCAGGGCGGGGGAGACCGTCGTCGAGAACGGCGTGCAGGTGATCGGGCCGGTCAACCTGCCGAGCGAGATGGCCCAGGACGCGTCGGCCCTGTACGCCAAGAACCTCTCGAACCTGCTGGAGCTCCTGCTCGACGACGAGGGTGGCCTGAAGATCGACTTCGAGGACGAGATCGTCGCCGGCTCGTGCTTGACCAAGGACGGCGAGATCGTGAACGAGCGCGCCAAGGAGGCTGCAGGCTGATGGACCTGATGACCGAGATCACGATCTTCGTCCTCGCCGCCTTCGTCGGCTTCGAGGTGATCTCGAAGGTCCCGACGACCCTGCACACCCCGCTGATGTCACAGACCAACGCGATCCACGGGATCGTGGTCCTGGGCGGCTTCATCGTCCTGGGCTACGCCGACGACACGCTGGAGAAGACGATCGGCTTCATCGCGGTCGCCTTCGGCACGATCAACGTGGTCGGCGGCTTCATGGTCACAGACCGCATGCTGGGGATGTTCGTCCGCAAGCCGAAGCCCGCGGCGATCGAGGAGAGCAGGTCCGAGCCGCTGGGTGACGCGTCGGCGTCCCCCGAGAGCTCGGCGGAGGAGGGTGAGAGGTGACGACGTTCGCCGCGCTCGCCCCCGACTCGGATCTGGTGCGCGGTCTCTACATCGTCGCCTTCGTGCTGTTCATCGTCGGCGTGCGGCAGGGGACGCATCCGACCACCGCCAAGCGCGGCAACCTGCTCGCCGCCGTCGGCATGGCGGTGGCCGTCGCGACCACCCTCGCGCTCGACGGCATAGGGAACTGGGAGCTGATCATCGCTGCGATCGTCGTGGGCACCGCAGTCGGAGCGGTCGCCTCGATCAGGGTGCAGATGACCGCGATGCCCCAGATGGTCGCGCTATACAACGGCGTCGGCGGCGGAGCGGTCGCGCTGATCGCCTGGTCGGAGTTCCGCGAGGAGCTGCATCTGATCGACGACGGAACGATCGCCGAGATCCCGCTCGAGATCTTCGTGCCGGTCCTGTTCGCGATGGTCGTCGGCTCGGTCTCGTTCTGGGGCTCGCTCATCGCCTTCGGGAAGCTTCAGGACCTGATCCCGACGCAGCCGGTCAAGGTGCCGGGCCAGCAGCTCATCAATGCCGTGCTGCTGGTCGGGATCGTCGCGGCCTGCATCTACCTGGGCATCAACAACGACGACCCGGATCAGGGAATCTTCATCGCCGTCCTGATCGCCGCGGCGATCCTGGGGAACCTCGTGGTGCTGCCGATCGGCGGCGCGGACATGCCGGTCGTGATCTCGCTGCTGAACGCCTTCACGGGTCTGTCGGCCGCGGCCGCCGGCTTCTCGCTCGACAACGTCGCGCTGATCGTCGCCGGCACGCTGGTCGGCTCCTCGGGGACGATCCTGACCATGGAGATGGCGACCGCGATGAACCGCTCGGTCGCGAACATCCTCTTCGCCGGCTTCGGCGGCGCACCCGCCGGGGGAGCGGCCGCGGGCGGGGAGGAGCGCCCGCACAGGTCGATCGGCGCACAGGACGCGGCGATCTCGCTGGCCTACGCGGATTCCGTCGTGATCGTCCCCGGCTACGGGCTTGCCGTCGCCCAGGCTCAGCACGCGGTCAAGGAGATGGCCGATGAGCTCGAGAAGCGCGGGGTCACCGTCAATTACGCGATCCACCCGGTCGCCGGCCGGATGCCCGGCCACATGAACGTCCTGCTCGCCGAGGCCGACGTGCCATACGACAAGCTGCGCGAGATGGACGAGATAAACCCGGAGATGCCGCGCACCGACGTGGCGGTCGTGATCGGGGCGAACGACGTCACGAACCCGGCGGCCAAGAACGACCCCGATTCGCCGATCGCGGGGATGCCGATCATCGAGGTCAACGAGGCCCAGCAGGTGATCGTCATCAAGCGCTCGCTCAGCCCCGGCTTCGCGGGCATCGACAACGACCTGTTCTACGAAGACAACACCTCGATGCTGTTCAGCGACGCCAAGGCCGCGGCCCAGGAGATCGCGGGGGAGGTCGAGGACCTCTAGGGTCAGTCGTCGAGCTTGCGGAGCCGGCCGGTGCGTCCGATCAGCAGGCCGATCAGCAGGCCTAGCACGGCCGCCAGAAGCAGGGCGAAGATCAAGGGGGCCGTGACCTCGGCGAACAGGAAGTCGACGGTGACCTCCTTGGAGTTCTGAAGGATGAAGATCGCGGCGATGATGACCAGCACGATCGCCGCGTAGAGGCGCCACCTGGGCCCATCGGTAGCCGGAGTCGTTCGCGCTTCCACCAGGCGGCGACCCTACCACGGGGCCTGGCGCCGATTCGTGAGCGGATGGCGACTCCGCGCGCGCCTCGAGTCAGGCCCGCCGGCCTAGCGTCGGCCCGTGACTCCCTCATGCGACCGAGGCCAGGCGACCGTGGAATGGATCGGCCTGATCCTGCTGGCCGGCCTCCTTCTCGGCGCGCTGGTGGCCGGGGCCCGCCTGTTGGGCCTGGGAATGGCGGTTCCCGGCGCGGTGCTCGAGCGGCTGGTCTGCGCGGTGCGGCTGACCGAGGATTGCCGCGAGGAGCCCGCCCTTCGCGCGGATTACGGGCCCGAGGTGGCGTCGCTCGCGCGCGCCCATGCTCCCGCTCTCCTGTACGAGGACGGGATGCGGGCGCTGCCCGTGGACTTCCGCAGCTGCCGCGAGGACCCGTGCGCCGAAGGGCCGGGGGAGGGGCATCCGACCCGCTCGCTCGCCCGCCTGCCGGTCACCGCCTTCACCCACGTCATCGACTGCCGGCCGGCGGCGCGTGTCGCAAGCGAGCGCCGTGGAGCCGACTGCTCGGGCGAGCGCTCCGGGCGCCTCTACATCCAGTACTGGCTGTACTACCCGGGCAGCGCTACGGGCGAGGGCAGCACGCCGCTCAAGGGCCTGGTCCGCTCGGCGAGCGCCGCGGCCGGAAAGCCCTCTTTTCACCCCGACGACTGGGAGAGCCACCAGGTCCGCATCGATCCCGACGGCCGGCGATTCGCGCGCTCCAGCTCGCACCACGGGTATGGAGACGGCTGGGTGCCAGACCCGGACCGCCTCTACGTCGCGGGCGGAAGCCACGCGGGCCGCGCCGCGGACCACGATGTCGCGCGGGCGACCAAGGACCACCGCCTGCACCTCGTCCCGCTGGCCCGCATCGCGCGGCGCGACTATTGGTCCTTCGCGGTCACGCCGCCGTGGCGCAAGCGGGTCTGGCTCGACCCGGAGTACGGCGGAACCGACTAGGCCAGTGGCTACTTGGGCGCCATGCGCAGCGCGCCGTCCAGGCGGATCGTCTCGCCGTTCAACATCGGGTTCTCGACGATCTGCAGCGCGAGCTGCGCATACTCCTCGGGCAGGCCGAGGCGGGATGGAAACGGCATCGTCGCGCCCAGCGCCTCGCGCGCCTCCTCGGGCAGCGCCGCGAGCAGGGGAGTGTCGAACAGGCCGGGGGCGATGGTGCAGACGCGGATGCCGCGGCTCGCAAGGTCGCGAGCGGCGGGCAGGGTCATTCCGACGACCCCGCCCTTCGAGGCCGCGTAGGCGACCTGCCCGATCTGCCCCTCGTAGGCGGCGATGGAGGCGGTGTTGACGCAGACACCGCGCTCGCCGCTTCCGTCCGGCTCGTTCTCGTTCATCGCGGTCGCCGCCAGCCGCAGCACATTGAAGCTGCCGACCAGGTTCACCTTGATGACGTTGTGGAAGATCTCCAGGTCGTGTGGCCCCTGCTTGCCGGTGACCCTCTGAGCCCAGCCGATTCCGGCGCAGGAGATCGAGATCCGCAGGCCGCCCCGGCCGGCGGCCGCGTCCACTGCGGCCTGGACCTGATCAGCCTCCATCACGTTCATCTCGACGAAGCTCGCGCGGTCACCGAGGTCAGTGGCCAGCGCCTCGCCCTTCTCGGCGTTCAGGTCGGCGATCACGACCGATGCTCCCGCCTCGTTCAGGGCACGGGCGGTCGCGGCGCCGAGCCCCGAGGCGCCGCCGGCGACGAGAGCGCTTTGTCCGTCGATCCGCACGGGCGGCACCCTACCGGCGGGGCGACGGCCACGGTTGGACCGACCCGGACGGACCCTTCGCCCCGACCCTGGCGAGGCGCGTAACCGGTAGCGCGGGGTGTGCGTCCGCGGCGCAGCGTTCTGTTCGGCCCAGCACTCCGCGTGACCGGGGTCGACGCGACTCAGGCCGGCGCGAACTGGCCGTGGAATCCGAACGGGATGTGGTGCGGGGCCGCGGCGCGGGCCAGCTCGGTCAGGTCGGCCGCGTCGAGAACGAGCAGGAACGAATTGCCCTTCGCCGAGTCGAGGACCACCGAGAGCAGCACCCCATCGTCCTCGGCGGCGGGGTCGTTCGGCGCGGCGACGAACACCGGCTCGCCCGGGAAGCAGCCGTCCTCGGCCCATGACGTGGTCGTCCGCTCGACCACGTCGGCCTTGACGATCCCGTCGAACCAGCCGGAGTCTCCGACGCCGACACCCCAGGTATAGCGGTAGGGGCGCTCGTTGCAGCGGCCGTAGTTGATGCGCGGCAGGTCGAAGCCGTCGTCGACGAGGCGCTCCCAGGTGACCGAGCCGGCGGAGTCGGTGCCGCCGCCGATCCCCTGGCCGGGGTCGATTCGGAAGCGGCGCACGTCCGGCCGATGCACAGGGCTTCCCGCGCGCAGGCGCTCGAGATAGAGGTCCTCCACGATCTGCGCATCCTCGAAGACGCAGATGTCGGCCACGACCTCGCCGCCCTCCTCGTAGGCGTTCACGTGGTGGAAGCCGAAGCAGGGGTCGCTCTCGAACGGGCCGAGCGGCTCGCCGCCGTCGCGGGGCAGCAGCCAGAACCGCGTTCCCAACTCGGGCTTCCAGCGGTAGTTCTCGATGTAGGGGCGGCCGCTGAGCGGGATCGAGATCGGGTTGACGACGTAGGGGTACTCGGCGAGGACGAAATAGCGCTCGGTGAGGCCGAAGGAGTGCTGGTAGGAGGGGTGCTTCACGGGCATCCGCGCGACGACCTGGGGCTCGTCGGCGTTCGGACCGAGGTGGAAGAAGCGGTAGCTGTTGCGGGGACCGACCTTGGCGGCGTAGTTCAGCATCCCGCCCGTAGCGCGCTCGGTGTGGGGGTGAGCCGTGGTCAGCAGGCCGGGAACCTCGTAAGCGACGCCGGCGGTCTCGAGGGTCTCGGCGTCGAACTGGACCGGCAGCGGCGTCTCGGTCATCGCGATGAACCTCTCGCCCAGCTTCACGAGATTGACGTTGGCGTTGTCAGAGATCTTCGGGTCGAAGACCGAGAACACTCGCTGGAACAGGCTGCGGCACGGGTCCGTGGCGAACTCCGAGTAGGCGATCTCGTCCTTCTCCGCGGCCGCCCGGTAGGCGGTGCTCTCGAGGAAGCGGTTGGCGTAGGAGACGCCGCCGTCGGCGATCCCGAAGCGGTGGAGCATCGCGAAGCCGTCGAACCAGTGGTTCATGGTGCGGCCGCCGACCTCCCAGAGTGCCGGCCCCGTGCGGAGCAGGGATCCCTGGAGCCACTCGGGCAGCGCGCCCTCCAGCGCAAGCGAGTCGACGCGGACCTCGGAGTCCAGGGACCTCAGCCCGTCGGTGTAGGACCCAGTCGCCTTCGGTGCGATCGTCTCCATCAGCCCCTCCTTGACTTCGCCGCTTGCAGCGATCCTACGCCGCCAGGCGGAGCCGGGTGGATCAGTCCGGTGCCAGTGCCTCGATCAGCGCGGCGGTCTTGTCCGGGGTCGTGATCGGAGTGATCACCGGCAGCGTGATGCCGCCCTCGACGTAAGCGTCGAGTCGCGCCTTCATCTCCCCGGGCGCTCCGAAGATGAACGTGTCCTCGATCAGGTCCCAGGGGGCCTCCGCGGCGGCCTTCTGGCGGTCCTTCGCCGTCCAGGCCGCGACCATCGCGTCGATCTTCTCGCCGTGACCGAGCCAGCGGTAGAACTTCTCGTAGACCGGGACCGTGATGTAGGACGAGAACATGAAGCGCGCCAGCGGCTCGACCTGCTCGCGCTCGCCCGGGATGCAGAAGAAGCGGCAGAGGAGCTCGAACCCCTCGGGCGGTCCCGCCTGCTCGAGCTGACCGGCGACCTGCGGAAGGCCCGACAGCGGCAGGAAGTTCGTCATCGCGCCGTCGCCCTTCTCGACGGCCAGCTCCAGCATCTTTCCGCGGAGAGCCGCGACGATGATCGGGATCTCCGAAGCCGGCGGCGTCTCCAGCTTGAATCCTCCCTCGCCGCGCTCACCGGCCAGCACCGTGCGCAGGAAGTCGATCGTCTCGCTGACCTTGGAGCGCGGACGCTCGAAGGGCATGCCGTTCCAGCCCTCGATGATCCGGTCCGACGACGCCCCGATGCCCAGGGCGAACCTGCCCCCCGAGGCGTCGGCCAATGCCGCGGCCTCCTGTGCCAGCAGGGCCCGCCCCCGCTGCATCACGCCGACAACGCCTGTGCCGAGCCTCGCCCGCTCGGTCCACACTGCGCTCAGGGCGAGGGGGGTGAAGCCGTCGGGGCCGTTGGTCTCGCCCGACCAGATGTCGGTGTATCCCGAGGCCTCGGCGCGCCGCACGGCCTCCTTGCTGTTGACCAGCGTCGTGCCCGGCAGCGGCAGAGTCAGTCCCCAGCGGCTCGCCATTGGGCGACCCTATCTGAGCGGCGGGAACCGCACGCACGCACGTGCCGCTACGGATAGGGTCCGCCCATGGACTTCTCGAAGCTCGATCGCTCGGAGCTGATCGGCGTTGTGTCCGGGGTGCTGCTTGCGATCAGCCTGTTTCTGCCCTGGTACTCCCTGGGCGGCGACGTGGTCCGTGACGAGGAGGCGGACTGGGTGTGCGGCGTGGGCAGCGACAGCTGCACGGCCTGGGGCACCTTTCCGATCCTGAAGTGGCTCCTGATGCTGGCCGCCGCCGCGCCGCTGATCCTGAGCTGGATCGTGATCCGGGGGCACCATCTGACCTGGCCCCGCGGCGAGCTGACCGCGATCGCCGGCCTGACAGCCCTGGTCCTGATCGGCTTCAACGGGTTCGTGGACAAGCCCTCCGCGAACGACATCGCCGTCAGCCTGTCCTGGGGCTACTTCCTCGCGCTGCTCGCCTCGATCGGCATTTTCATCGCCGGCGGCTTCCGAGCGGTGGAGAGCGGCGGCGGCGGCGCGCGGCGCAAACCACCCGCGACGTTCTAGCTTTCGGCCATGGCCGACGAGGGGGTCATCTCCCACGATCAGCGTTCAGGGTCGAAGCCCGACCGCAATCTGGCGATGGAGCTGGTCCGTGTGACCGAGGCCGGCGCCCTTGCTGCGGGTCGCTGGGTCGGGCGCGGCGAGAAGGAGCAGGCCGACGGCGCCGCAGTCGACTCCATGCGCCTCATGCTCGACACGGTTCCGATGGACGGCGTGGTCGTGATCGGCGAGGGCGAGAAGGACGAGGCGCCCATGCTCTACAACGGCGAGCACATCGGGGATGGCAGCCCGCCGGTCGTCGACATCGCCGTGGATCCGCTGGAGGGGACCACCCTGACCGCGCGTGGCATGCCCTCCGCGCTGTCGGTGATCGCGCTCGCTCCGCGGGGCACGATGTTCGACCCAGGGCCTTGCGTCTACATGGAGAAGATCGCGACCGGGCCGCGCGCCGCCGACCTGATCAGCCTGGACGATCCGCTCGAGGACGTGATCCGCAGGATCGCCGAGCGGAAGGGGGGCGAGCCGGGCGATGTCACGGTGATCATGCTCGACCGGCCCCGTCACGAGGACGCCGTGGCGGCCCTGCGCGAGGTGGGCGCCAGCATCCGCTTCATCTCGGACGGGGACGTGGCGGCCGCGCTGTTCGCGGTGATGCCGAACACCGGCATCGACCTGCTGTGGGGCGTGGGGGGGACGCCCGAGGGGGTGCTTTCCGCAGCCGCGATCAAGTGCCTGGGCGGCCGCATCCTGGGACGCCTCTGGCCCCGCGACGACGACGAGCGCAAGGCCGCCGAGAACGCCGGCTATGACATCAGCCGGGTGCTCGACACCGACGACCTGGTCGGCGGGGACGACGCCTTCTTCGCGGCCACCGGTGTCACCGACGGCGATCTGCTGGACGGGGTGCGCCGACTCGACGACGGCTCAGCGACCACCGAGTCGCTCGTGATGCGCTCGCGGTCCGGCACGGTCCGCCGCATCCAGGCGACCCACGACCGCCCGAAGCTGCGCGAGGTCACCGGCGGCCGCTACGGATAGGGCCAGGCTTCAAGCGACGGGGAAGCCCGCGCGCACCCCCTCGTAGCATGCACTCCGTGCGGGTACTGGTCGCCGGCGCCACCGGCTACATAGGACGGCTGCTTGCCCTGGAGTTCGCTCGCCGGGGGTCGCCGCCGCGGGTGATGGCTCGCAGCCCGGGTAGGGCCAAGGACCTCGCCGAGGCCGGCTGCGAGGTCGTCCCCGGCGACGTGCTGCGGCGAGAGACCCTCGCCGAGCCGCTCGAGGGGGTGGACGTCGCCTACTACCTCGTGCATTCGATGGGGCGCGGGGGAGAGGGCGACTTCGCCGAGCGCGACCGCCAGGGCGCCGAGAACTTCGCTGCAACGGCCGCCGAGGCGGGAGTCGAGCACATCGTCTACCTGGGGGGGCTCTCCGACGGCGGCTCCAAGCACCTCGAGAGCCGGCACGCGACCGCCTCCTACCTGGGCTCGACCGGGGTCCCGGTCACCTACCTGCGCGCCGCCGCCGTGATCGGCTCCGGCAGCGAGTCCTTCCGCACATGCTTCTTCCTCGTCAAGCGCCTGCCGGTGATGATCACGCCCCGCTGGACGACGACCCGCACCCAGCCGATCGCGATCGCAGACGTGATCGCCTATCTGGTTGCGGTCGCCGACAGTTCAGAGGCGAGGGGCCGCTCGATCGAGATCGGCGGCCCCGACGTGACCTCGTACGGGGGCATGATGGACGCGCTGGCAGTGGCGATGGGACGGCACCCGCCTCGAAAGGTCCCCGTGCCGCTCCTGACCCCCTACCTGTCCTCGCTGTGGATCGGACTGGTGACGCCGGTCGACGTCGACGTCGCGAAACCGCTGATCGAGGGAGCCTCGACGGAGACGATCGTCAGGGACCCGTCGGGGATGGAGCTGTTCGAGGTGGAGCGCACGCCGATGGACGAGGCGATGCGCCGCGCCCTCGCGGAGTGACCTCTGGCCGGGGCGACGGCGCCCGACCCGTTTCGGCTACATCGAGGCTTCCTCGTCGTAGGCGGACTCTCGCCCGGGCCGCAGCGGGGGCAGGTCGCCCTTCTCCAGCGAGCGCAGGAAGCCGCGCGTGACCCTGACGTGCACCTGCAGCTGCGTCTTCGAGTAGAGGAAGGCGCCGAAGCGCGCGAACCGGCCCGAGCCTCGCAGAAAGGGATAGAAGTTCGAGACGACGGCCCGGATCCGGACCCGGGGCTCTCCCTTGCCCTCCTGACCGCGCCGGACCTCGAAGCTGAGGTATCCCCGGCCGCGGCCGCCCGCTGAGACCAGGACGCCGCGCTCGATCGGCCAGGTCACGCGGCCGAACCCGGGGCCGGTTTCGTACCGCGGCGCGCGGAAGCGCAGCAGTACCAGGTGTCGGCTCACCAGCATGACCGACCTGGACGACTCCGTATAGGCCACGCGCAGCAGCCCCAGCGAGATCCGGTTCAGGTACCGCCAGTAGCCGCGGGCCAGCCGCTCGAGCGTCTGCGGCCTCCAGAAGCGCTCGAAGGTCTCGGCGTCCATTGCGACCTCCGCCTCCTGGATCGAGCGCAGGGGCCCGTTCGGCGTCACCGCCCCGCGCTCGGGATCGGGCAGGACCCTCACCGTGAGCTCGCCAGGCGAAGGCGCCCTCGCCGCCTGCGGCTCAGCCATCCGTTGGGAAGGTGCCCGTGTCGTCATGCTCGTGGCGAAGCGAGTTCATCACCGCCCCGGCCAGCAGCCCCAGGCTGATCGCATAGAACCACAGCAGCGCGACCAGGATGAAGCCGATCGTCCCTCCGATCCGGGTCAGGTCGGAGATGTTCGTCAGGTAGAACGGGAAGACGTAATTGGCGATCGCCAGGGCTGTGGCGAAGAAGAGCGCTCCGGGCCAGACCGACGGCCACGGCATGTGGCCCTTGGGCACCGCCCAGTAGATGGCGCACACGACCGCGAACGTGACCGCCCAGCCGCCGATCACCACAATCGCGGTTCGGAGCGCCCCGAACTCGTCCAGGCCCCAGGGCAGGTCGTCGGCGCCGGCGAGCACCGCGCTCTCGACCGCGGGGACCGCGACGCTTGCCCCCAGCAGCAAGGTCAGCGCGAACAGCATCACCAGGGCGAAGCGCTTCTGCTCGACCCAGCCGCGGCACTCGACGTGGTAGATGCGGCAGAACGCGGTGTCCATGGCCCCCCAGAACGAGGCGCCGATCCAGATCCCGCCCACGGCGGCCGCCACGCCGATCGTGGTCGAGCTGTCGCGCACGCGGTCGATCGCGGTGGCGAGCGCCTCCTGCTCGAGGTTCGGGAACAGCCGCTGGATGTCGAGGATCACCGACTCCTCGATCTCGGGGCTGTCGACGACCTGCCCGAAGACGAACAGCACCAGGAGAGCGAACGGGAAGATCGCGAGCATCAGGTTGTAGGCGACCATCCCCGCCATCCCGGTGATGTTCTCCTTGTACGCGCGGTTCCAGAAGCCAACCGCCCAGGGCGATCGCCACGGCGCTCGGCGCGCGTTGGA
>JAJTCK010000147.1 GCA_021323175.1 Solirubrobacterales bacterium
GGCCACATCGCGGTGCCGAACACCAAGCTCGACTACGCAGGCGAAGGCGAGGCCCGGCTGATCGCGCGCGGCCTGCCCTACCTGAGGGAGGTGTTCACCAGTGCGGACTGGACGGTCTACCGGGTCGAGGAACCCGCGCCCCTGGCCAACGGCGTCGCGAAGAGCGCCAAGCTGACTCCGGAGGGATTCGTGGTCATGGCCGAGTCGGTGGGGTCCGCCCTGGTCAAGGTCCGCTGGACCTCCTACTGGCAGATCGCGCAGGGGACCGGATGCCTGCAGCAGTCCTTCGACGGTTTCACACGGGTCTACGTGGAGGAGCCCGGCGTGATCAGGGTCGGCGTCGACTTCGCGCCCTGGCGGGCGCTGGACGGGGGGGTCCGGTGTGCTGACAAGCCCCCGGCCATTGACGGCTGGGAGAAAGCGGTCACCTTCTGAGCGTCGCCGATCTGCGGGCTCGCCTGCTGCCGCGCGGGCCACTCGACCTACTGGTCCAATTCGTCGTGATCGCGGCCGCCTACACGGCGTGGCGGTACGCCCGCGGGGCCGTGGACGGGAGCTTCGCCGACTCGGTGGCGCACGCTCGCGACCTGGTCTCGGCCGAGCGCTCCCTCCATCTCTTCATCGAGCCGGACGTGCACGCCTGGGCCGCGGACAATGCGGTGCCCGGCGAGGTGGCGCGCTGGGGGTACGCCAACCTGCACTTCAAGGGCAGCGCGCTGGCCCTGCTGGTGATCTACTTCGGGTATCGCGGCAGCTTCGGTTTCGTCCGGAACACCGTTATCGCCGCCATGGCGATCTCTGCGCTCGGCTACTGGCTGTATCCGACCGCGCCACCCCGCTTCCTGCCCGAGTTCTCGCTGGACCCGGCGATCACCGGGAACCAGCCGGTCATCAGCGACCCAGGCGACCCCTTCCTGAACCCGTTCGCCGCCGTCCCCTCGATGCATGTCGGCCTGTCGCTGATCTTCGCCTGGTCGCTGGGGCTGCTCGTCCGCCCGCGCTGGCTCAAGGCCATCCTGTTCGCGTATCCGCTGCTGATGACCTACGTAGTAGTCGCGAGCGGAAACCACTGGTGGCTCGATGCCTTGTTCGGGGCGATGATCGCGGCGGCGGCCGCCGGCCTCGCGGCACTGCTGTCCCGGCTCAATCCCGACTGGGCCTTTATGGGCGGCGACGAGGACGAGGGCCGCGAGGGCGGGGACGAGGGGGGGAACAGCCGGGGGCCGGTTGACCGTACGGTTGTGGCCGCATGAACGACCGTTTGGACCGCCCCGCTACCAGCGCGGCCGAGATCTCGGCCGTCGTCCGCAGCCGGCTGATCGAGTCGCGGCTGACCCCGAACGCCATCTCGATGGTCGGGCTGGCGGGAAACCTCGCGGCGGCCGTGTTGGTGTGGCAGGGCTACTACTTCCTCGGCGGGATCGCGTTCATCCTCGGCTCGGTGATGGACACGCTCGACGGCCGCTACGCGCGCGCGTCGGGCAAGGGCACGCTGTTCGGCGCTTTCCTCGACTCCACCCTGGACCGAATCGAGGAGGGCATCGTCCTGACTGCCGTCGCCTACCGCTTCGCGGATAACGGGGACACCTTCGCCGCCGCCATGTGCGTCGTGGTCGTGCTGGGCTCCCTGATGGTCTCCTACACCCGCGCCAGGGCCGAGGCGCTCGGCGTGGAGTGCAAGGTCGGGCTCGCCACACGCCCCGTGAGAGTGGTCATACTGTCCATCGGCCTCGTCTTCGCAAAAGGGGCCGGCGTCTTCGACATCGAGCTCTTGGCCCCGGCGATCTACGCGATGGCCGTGCTCACAGCCGTCACGGTCGTGCAGCGCGTCTGGCACGTTAGGAACGCGCTCAGGAAGGTAGACGGGACGCAGGAGCAACACCCAGAAGGGGCGTCAGGCGTATCAGCGGAGGTGTAACCGCGACGGGCTGAGAGTGTGATTTCAGCGTTCAGCAACGCATCTAGGAGGCTTTCCAGGCTATGAGCACCGTGAATGGCAAGGCGAACGGAGCGGCCCGCAACGGGGCACGCGACGACAAGGTCCGCGTGGCCATCGTCGGCGTCGGCAACTGCGCCAGTTCCTTCGTCCAAGGGGTCGAGTACTACAAGGACGCCGACCCGGCTGAACAGGTGCCGGGCCTGATGCACGTGGACCTGGGCGGCTACCACGTGAAAGACATCGAGTTCACCGCCGCCTTCGACATCGACGCCGAGAAGGTTGGTAAGGACCTCTCCGAGGCGATCTTCTCCGGCCAGAACAACACGATGAAGTTCTCGGATGTCCCCAACATGGGGGTCAAGGTCCACCGCGGGATGACCCACGACGGGCTCGGCAAGTACCTGAAGGAGAAGATCACCAAGGCGCCGGGCCAGACCGCCGACATCGTCGGGATCCTGCAGGACACCCAGACCGATGTCCTGGTCTGCTACCTACCGGTCGGTTCCGAGCAGGCGACCAAGTGGTATGTCGAACAGGCCCTGGCGGCCGGAGTCGGCTTCGTCAACTGCCTGCCGGTCTTCATCGCCCGCGAGGACTACTGGGACGAGCGCTTCACAGAGTCCGGCCTGCCGATCATCGGCGATGACATCAAGAGCCAGGTTGGCGCGACGATCGTCCACCGCCAGCTCGCGAGGCTGTTCGCCGACCGGGGAGTGCGCATGGAGCGCACCAGCCAGCTGAACGTCGGCGGGAACATGGACTTCTACAACATGCTCGAGCGCGAGCGGCTGGAGTCCAAGAAGATCTCGAAGACGAACGCGGTCACCTCGATCATGGACCACGAGCTGCCGGCCGAGGACGTCTACATCGGCCCGTCGGACTACGTGCCCTGGCTGACCGACCGCAAGTGGGCGCACATCCGCGTCGAGGGCAAGTCCTTCGGCGACGTGCCGCTGAACGTCGAGCTGAAGCTCGAGGTCTGGGACTCG
Source organism: Solirubrobacterales bacterium (assembly GCA_021323175.1). Taxonomy (GTDB): domain Bacteria; phylum Actinomycetota; class Thermoleophilia; order Solirubrobacterales; family 70-9; genus VGBV01. The sequence goes on from JAJTCK010000147.1 coordinate 2,929, forward strand.
CCGAACTCGGCGGGGATCGTGATCGACGCGGTCCGGATCATCAAGCTGGCGCTGAACCACGGCGTCGCCGGGCAGCTGGACGGGCCTTCGAGCTACCTGATGAAGTCGCCGCACGACCAGCGGCCCGATTCACTCGCCCGCGAGATGACCGAGGAGTTCATCGCCAAGTACTCGGGCCAGCGCGGGCTTCCGGCGGGCGGCGAGGCCAAGAGGCCCAAGCCAAGAAACCCAAGAAGCGGGCCAAGGCCTAGCCGGCCAGGGCGTTGGTCCTTCACCGGGGCGCGCCTTCAGAGCGGGGGCGCGCCCCGCGTCGTTCGCGGCCTCTGAGCCGGCGCAAGGCTGCGCAGCCCACCTGCGCCCGCGCGATACCGGGCTTATGCTGGGCCGGTGGCAGCCGGCGGAAGACTCGCGATCGCCCAGGTGAGTCCCCAGCGGTGGGACTCGCG
>JAJTCK010000148.1 GCA_021323175.1 Solirubrobacterales bacterium
TGCCGCGGCGACGGGCAGATCAAGATCGAGATGCACTTCCTGCCCGACGTCTATGTGCCGTGCGAGCAGTGCCACGGCAAGCGCTACAACCGCGAGACCCTGGAGGTGCGCTTCAAGGGCAAATCGATCGCCGACGTGCTGGAGATGTCGGTCGCCGAGGCGGTCGAGTTCTTCGCGGACATCCCCAAGATCGCCCGGCGCCTGCGCACGCTGCACGACGTGGGACTCGACTACATCCGGCTGGGCCAGCCGGCCACCCAGCTCTCCGGCGGCGAGGCCCAGCGCGTGAAGCTGGCGACCGAGCTCTCCAAGGTCGCAACGGGCGACACGCTCTACATCCTCGACGAGCCCACGACGGGGCTGCACTTCGCCGACGTGCAGCGGCTGCTCGACGTGCTCGACCGCCTGGTCGACGCGGGCAACACGGTGGTCGTGATCGAGCACAACCTGGACGTGATCAAGACCGCGGACCACATCATCGATCTCGGGCCCGAGGGCGGGGAGGAGGGCGGCCGCCTGATTGCGACCGGAACCCCGGAGCAGATCGCCGCCGTGCCCGAGTCCTACACCGGCCAGTTCCTGGCCGAGCTGGTGCAGCCCGAGGTCAAGGTGCGTCGCGCGTCCCGGCGCAGGCGCACCCCCGTCGCGGCCTAGCTTCCGCGTCGGCCAGGGCGATCTCACTGAATAGGCTGGGGCGGTGCCGCTGGCCGAGGTGACCATCGAACTGAAAGGCGGCGAGTCCTTCCTCGAGGGGGACGGGCAGCGCGCCGGCCTGGTCCTGCTCGCGGGGATGCTGCTGTCCTTCGCGTTCATCAGGTTCAGCACGCGGATGATCCGGGCCGAGGTTTCGTGGTGGCCGGGAAACGTCAGCCCCGGCGGCCTGCACGTCCACCACCTTGTGTTCGGAATCGTCCTGATGATGCTCGCGGGATTCCTGGAGTTCTCGCTCCAGCCCGGCAGCCCGTGGCTGGAGATCTTCGCGGCCGCGTTCGGGGTCGGGATCGGCCTGACGCTGGACGAGTTCGCGCTCTGGCTCTACCTGGAGGACGTCTACTGGTCGGACGAGGGGAGGCGGTCGGTCGACGCGGTCATCTTCGCCGCGATCATCGCCGGCGCCGTGCTGCTCGGGCTGACCCCGGTGAGCGACGCGGATGGCGGGATCGTGGTGGCGATCGCGACGGTCCTCGTCGCGTGCTTCATCTCCGGGGCCAAGGGCAAGTTCTGGATGACCGTGATCGGGGCGTTCGTCCCGTTCGTCGCGGTGGTTGGAGCGGTCCGAGTCGCCCGGCCGGGGTCGCCCTGGGCGCGCCGCCTCTACGAGCCCGGGAGCAGGCGCCTCGCCAGGGCCGAGCGCAGGGAGGCGAAGCACGACCGTCGTCGTCGCCGGTTCCAGGATCTGATCGGCGGTGCGCCGTCGCTGCCGAGCCCCCAGGCGGCAAGGGGCTCCGAATCACGGAACGGGGACCCGGACTAGCTCAGGGGCTCAGTGCCGCGCACGCGGCCCTGCGGAAACTGTGCCTTGAGGTCGGCCTGCCTCCCCCCGCAGGGCGGCCGCCGGGATGAGCGCCAGCGCGGCGACGGCGACCGCCGTCGCCAGCATCCCCCAGGTATGACGGGCCCTACCCGCCCCTGCGCCTTTCGAGCAGCGACTGGGTCGCCCCGCGCCACCGCTCCGCCGCCCTGTCCCACGTCTCCTCCGGGAACTCGCGGACCGTCTGCGCCCGTAGGACCTCGAAGCCGACCACGAAGAGCACGACGATCAGCAGCGAGGGGACCAACCGCTCGAAGCCCTCGGTCGGCGCCCACCAGAACAGCACGAGCAACAGGACCACCAGCCCGGCATAGCCGGTTGCGCGCTGGTGCAGGAGCGGGGCAATGCCCTGGCGCGCCCGGGTGGCTATGGAGCCCTGTCCGGCCAGCCAGGCTCCCAGCAGGATCACGATCCCGTAGAAGATCAGGGCGCCCGCGCCCGCCGAGAGCAGCGAGGTGCCGATCTCCCAGGCGTCGCTCACGGCAGGCTCCACGGAGGCCGTGGTCGCGAGCGAGTCGACGACGTAGTCGCCGGCCAGTCCGCGCGCCGCGGCGACCGCGATCCCGACCACGATGAAGGCGAAGCCGACCGCTCGCAGCGCCTCGCGGCGCCAACCCCGTGCGAGGTATACGGCAAGCGCGAACAGCCCCAGAGCGACGATCGTCAGCCACAGGGCCAGGCTCTCGAGCAGGTTCACGATCGTGCGGGCCGAGTCGAGGTCGTCTGCGGGGATCACCTCGATCTCACCGGCGCCGGGCGGGATCTTGTCGGCGACGTTCAGCCCGGCCTCCTGGCCCACCTGGCTGACGATGTCTCCGACGTCGAGCGTGACGGGCTCGCCGGTGTCCTCGTTGACCACGGTGATCAGCTGCTGATGGGCGACGCGGTTGATCGTCTCCCACGCCTGCTGCACTCGCGGTCGCTGCAGCGCTTCGTTCGCGAGCTCGTTCGTGAGCTGGCGGATGCCCCCGGCCGCCGGCCCGGCGAGGGGCTTCAGGTCCGGCGGCAGCCGCTTCTCGAGTTCGCTCTGCACGTCGACGTTCGCGTAGAGCGTGTCGGTGATGAAGGTGGACAGCTCAGTGCGGATCGCCTCGTCCTCGAGCAGCTCGGTGCTGGTCTCGACCCAGTTGTCCGTCTCCAGCAGCTGCCGGTTAGCCCAGATCGAGAACGTGGCCAGGAACGCGAGGACCGCAGCGACGACGATCAGCCCGATCGAGAGCTTGCGGTGGCTGCGCTGCGGCGGTGGAGTGACGCTCTGGCCTGAAGCTTCCATGCCCTCCGACCCCTAGATCAGCTTCCCGATCGCCCGGACCTGGAAGGCCCGGACGATGTTGAGGACGCCCTCCATCAGCGCCCAGATGCCCGCGAAGACGAGCAGCACGTACTGCTTCTCGATGTAGAACTGGCCGCCGGTCCAGAAAGCGAGGATCACCATCAGGATCCCCGAGACGAGGCCCATCCACCAGAGCGGATTGACCTCGCGTGCGATGAACGCCTCGATGATCCAGAAGATGCCCACCAGCAGGAAGAGGAAGCCGAGCATGTCGGCGATCGCCACGAAGGTGTCCTCGGGGCTGATGAACGTGGCGATCGCGGCTCCCGCGAACAGCACGCCG
>JAJTCK010000058.1 GCA_021323175.1 Solirubrobacterales bacterium
AATTCGGCGCCGCGCCAGCGTCACTACGGGTGCCTGACTCGGAGCAGGCTGCCTATGAGGACGCCGTGGAGCCGAGGCTTGCCGCAGCACTCAGGGCCGCCGCCCGGAACCTCGTCACCGCAAGCAGGATGGCGGGCGCTACGCCCGAACGGGCGGCCGAGAAGAACCTCGAGCTGCCGCCGGAGGCCGAACAGGACGTTTGGTGGTCCGGCAGGACGAACGACGTCACGATGACGGGCCGGGATGTGCCGGTCCGGGCGGCGGGCGCCTACGCGCCCGGGGGCCTCGGTGCGTACCCGTCCACGGTGGTCATGTGCTGTGTACCAGCCCGGCTGGCGGGAGTGGACCGAGTCGCGGTCGCCTCTCCCCCGGGAGCCGACGGGCGAATCAATCCGGCCATCGTGGCGGCGGCCCGCATCGCGGGTGCTCACGATCTCTACGCCACCGGCGGCGCCCAGGCGATCGCGGCCTTGGCGCTCGGCACGGAGAGCATCGAACCGGTGGACGTGATCGTCGGCCCGGGGAACCGCTACGTGACCGAGGCCAAGCGGCAGCTGGTCGGCCGGGTCGGAATCGACGGCATCGCCGGGCCGAGCGAGCTGATGGTGATCGCGGACGGTTCCGCTCAACCACGGCTTGTGGCGCTCGACCTCTGCGCGCAGGGAGAACACGGGGCCGACGGGCTGCTCGTCGCCTGCGCGATCGGCGGGGGGAGTGAAGCCGAGGCCCTGCTGGGGGAGATCGAAGCCCAGACGACGGCGCTCGCGGCGAAGCGCGACTCGGTCAAGGACGCGCCGCTCGGTCTCCTCATGGCACCTTCGCCGCAGGCTGCGGTCGAGCTGGCCAACGCCCTCGCACCCGAGCACCTCGAGCTGGCCTGCGTGGACGCCGATGACCTGTCGCAGGACGTCCTCTATGCCGGCTGCGTCTTCGTCGGCCGCGAGGGCGCGACGGCATTCGGCGATTACGCCGCGGGCTCGAACCACGTGCTGCCCACGGGGGGCGCCGGGCGCTTCCAGGGTCCACTCGGCCCTGGCACGTTCCGGCGCTCGATCACGAGGGTCCGGATCGGGCCCGAGGGCGCCCGTGAGCTGGCGCCGGTCGTCGCTACATTGGCCGAGGCCGAGGGGTTTCCCGTCCACGGGGAGTCGGCCACGGCTCGCGTCGAAGACGAGGGGAAGAAGTGACCCGCACCGCCGAGATCGAGCGCGACACCAAGGAGACGCAGATCTCCATGAAGCTGTCCCTGGACGGCGGGGAGTCCAGCGTCTCCACGGGGGTGGGCTTCCTGGATCACATGCTCGACCTGCTCGCCCGCCACGGGCGGCTGGGCCTTCAGCTGGAGGCGAAGGGCGACCTCGAGACCGGGGCGCACCACACGACCGAGGACGTCGGGATCGTGCTGGGGCAGGCGATCGACCAGGCGCTGGGCGACCGCGCCGGGATCCGGCGCTACGGGTTCGCAGCAATCCCGATGGACGAGGCCATGGCCGAGTGCGCGATCGACATCAGCGGGCGTCCGCTGACCGTCTACGAGGCGGACCTTCCTGACGTCGCGATCGCGGACTTCGACACCGAGCTGACCGAGGAGTTCTTCCGCGCCGTCGCCAACAACTCGAAGATGACCCTGCACGTGCGGGTCCGTTACGGGTCGAATGCGCACCACATGGTGGAGGCCGCCTTCAAGGCCTTCGCGCGCGCGCTGCGCCAGGCCGTCTCGATCGACCCCGACGAGTCGGGCGTGCCCTCCACCAAGGGGACGCTTACCTCGTGAGCGCGACCCGGACATCCAGTGGCACGGCCGCCGGCCCGTTGCCGGACGCCCAGGGCGTCCGCATCTCGATCCTGGACTACGGGATGGGCAACCTGCGTTCGGTCGAGAAGGCGCTCGAGCGGGTGGGCGCCAGGGCGGAGATCACTCCCGACGCGGAGCGGGCGGCCGACGCTGACGGCGTGATCCTGCCGGGCGTGGGAGCGTTCCCGCGTGCGGTGACCCGGGTCCGCGAGCTCGGCCAGGACGAGCTCGTCCGCAGCCGGGTCGCCGAGGGACGGCCGGTGTTGGGCATCTGCCTCGGCGTGCAGCTCCTCTTCGATTCGTCAGCGGAGAACGAGGGGGACGCCGGCCTGGCGCTAATGCCGGGCGTCGTGGGCCCGCTGGAGGCTGGGGACCACAAGATTCCGCACATCGGTTGGTCTCCCGTCAGCTGGCGACACGAGTCGGGTCTGACCGAAGGCATCCCCGACGAAACGCCCTTCTACTTCGTTCACTCCTTCGTCCCTAGGCCCGCAGACGAGGGGGATGTCCTGGGCACGGCGGCATACGGCGAGCGGTTCGCGTGCGCCGTCGAGCGGGGGGCCCTCTACGGCGCACAATTCCATCCCGAGAAGTCGAGCGCGGCCGGGCTCCGGCTGCTCGCCAACTTCGCCCGCATCTGCCGCGGCGTCGAGTGAGCGGCGCGGCCGCGGGCAACCGGCGCCCTTGATCCTCTATCCGGCGATCGACATCCGCGACGGCAAGGCCGTCCGCCTGACGCAGGGCGACTACGACCGGGAGACGACCTACGAGGACGATCCCGTCGTCGCGGCTCGCCGGTGGGCGGGCGAGGGGGCTCAGTGGCTCCACATCGTGGACCTGGACGGCGCGAGGGCGGGGGAGCCCGTAAACCTCGATCATGTGCGCCGCATCGCCGCGGCGGTCGGGCTGCGTATCCAATTCGGGGGCGGCCTGCGCGACTCGCTGAAGGTCGAGGCGGCGATCTCGGCGGGAGTGGAGCGGGTGGTCCTGGGAACGGCAGCTGCGCGCGACCCCGACATGGCCGAGGCGATCGCCGCCGCGCACGGCGATCGAGTCGTGGCCGCGGTGGACGCCCGGGCCGGTCAGGTCGCCGCCGAGGGTTGGACCGAGCCGACCGGGATCGGACCGGGGGAGCTGGCCAAGCTGCTCGAGAAACGGGGAATCAAGCGCTTCATCTATACGCCGGTCGAGCTGGACGGCACGATGGAGGGCCCCGACCTGGACGCGCTCCGCGAGGTGGCGCGGGCGATCACGGGCGAACTGATCTACTCGGGCGGCGTCGGATCCCTGCACGACCTGCGCGAGGTGGCCGCACTGGATGTCGCGAACCTGGGCGGTGTGATCGTCGGCCGGGCGCTGTACGAGCAGCGCTTCGGGCTCGCGGAGGCCAGGGCCGCACTCGACGCCTAGCGAATCGGCGGCCGGGCCGCAGGAGGTAGATTCAGCCCGAATGCCCAGGCTCTTCGGCCTCTTCTTCATCTTCGCCGGCGTCATGCATTTCGTGAAGCCGCGCTGGTATCAGCGGATCATGCCGCCATACGTCCCGCATCACCGCGAGCTGGTCTACGCAAGCGGGCTGGCCGAGATCGCGGGCGGCCTGGCGACACTGCACCCGGCGACGCGTCGCGCGGGCAGCCTTTGGAGCATCGCCACGCTGCTGGCCGTGTTTCCCGCGAACGTCCACATGGCGCTGAACGCCCAGGACTTCGATGACGTGCCCGGCGGCGAGGCCGCCCTGTGGGGCAGGCTGCCCGTGCAGGCCCTCTTCATCGCATGGGCCTATGCCGCCGGGGATTGGGACGAGCCGGCCTGAAATCCCTTTGCGGCGGCGGCCCGAGCCCGCGGCCGCTCGCCATCGCAGCCGTCGCCGTCGCGCTCCTGGGAGCGGGGTGCTCCAATGACGACGGCCAGCCCGGCCCGGGGCCGGGCGCCCAGGAGAGCCAGACTCCCGCCGCGTCCGATCCCACCGGTTTCTCGTCGTCCGAACGAACCGAGGTCGCCGAGACGCTGCGGGCGGTGCAGCGGGGAGGACCGTTTCCACATGACCAGGATGGAGAGACGTTCTTCAACCGCGAGGGCCTGCTGCCCGACCGGCCGGCAGGGCACTACCGCGAATACACGGTCGAGACGCCCGGCTCGCCGGATCGCGGCGCCAGGCGGCTCGTGATCGGAGCCGACGGCGCGACCTACTTCACCCGCGATCATTACGACAGCTTCGTCCGGATCGACCCCGCCGACTTTCCGTGACCGAAATCCCGGATTTCACCCGACCAGCCCCCGCGACCTGGCAGAGCGTCCACTTCGCAGAGGAGCCCCCAGACGCCGAGGCCCTCAGGGCCGCGGGCGTGCGGGTCGCAGAGGTCGACGCCTCCCGGATCGAGGACAAGCAGAGCCTGATGGCGGCCCTGTCGGACGTCCTCGAGCTCCCGGACTGGTTCGGGGGCAACTGGGACGCACTCGACGAGTCCTTGCGCGACCTCGGGTGGCTCGAGGCTTCCGGCCACGTGATCGTGATGACGCGCGGCGAGGAGCTCTGGAAGCGCGACCCCGAGCTGGCCGGGATGCTCGTTCGCAGCTGGATAGACGCGGGCGGCGCGTGGGCCGACAAGGGCGTTCCGTTTCACCTCGTGTTCGTGCGCTGACGGCCCGTTCGGCCGCAGGCGCCTCGCTACGCTCGCTCGGTGGTCCTGAAGCGCGTCATCCCCTGCCTTGACGTCGACGCCGGGCGCGTGGTCAAGGGAACCAACTTCGTCGACATCCGCGATGCAGGCGACCCGGTGGAGCTGGCCGAGCGCTACGACGCCGAGGGGGCGGACGAGCTGGTGTTCCTCGACATCACGGCCTCCCACGAGAGCCGCGACACCATCGTCGACCTGGCTCGCCGCACCGCCGACAACGTCTTCATCCCCTTCACGATCGGCGGCGGAATCCGCACGGTCGATGACGCCCAGGCAGTCCTGGACGCAGGCGCCGACAAGGTCTCGGTCAACTCCGCCGCCCTGGCGCGACCAGAGCTGCTCGAGGAGCTGGCCGACGTGTTCGGCGCCCAATGCGTCGTGATCGCAATCGACGCCAAGCGGCGAGAGCCCGTGGTCTCCTCACCGCCCTGCGACCGTCCCGAGTGGGACGTCTACACCCACGGCGGCCGCACCCCGGTCGAGGGCCGCGACGCGGTCGAGTGGGCTCGCGAGGCGACCGAGCGCGGGGCGGGGGAGGTCCTGCTGACCAGCATGGACCGTGACGGCACGAATGACGGATACGAGCTGGAGCTGACCCGCGCCGTCGCCGACGCGGTGACCGTGCCGGTGATCGCGTCGGGCGGCGCGGGCGAGCCGCGGCATCTGGTGGACGCCGTCGAGCAGGGCAATGCGGACGCTGTCCTCTGTGCCTCGATCTTCCACTACGGTCGCCACACCGTGTCCGAGGCCAAGCAGGCGATGCGGCAGGCGGGGATACCGGTTCGGGCGGCCGGCTCCGCACGGGCCTAGAGCGCCCGCATCAGCGGTCCCGCTTCTTGCCCCTGGGTTCGGTCCCGCCGCTGTCGCGCTCGCCCTTCTCGACGGGACGCAGCGCGTAGACGTACTTGTAGCCGGTCAGGTACAGGCGTTCGCCGTCCGAGATGACCGGGTTGTAGGCGCCGTCGCGGAAGGTCCACAGGACGTTCCCCGTCGCGGCGTCGACGGCGGTGGTGTGGGTCGTCTCCAGGTTCGCGAAGTAGACGGTCTCGCCGACCAGGCTGGCGGCTCCGATGATCGGGCCGTCCGCGGCCACGGACCAGCGCTCCTCGCCGCTGCGGGCGTCGAGGGCGTAGAAGCGCTCGCCGGCGTAGGACCCGACGTACACGGTCGGATCGGTCTTCGGTGTGTCGGCGGCGACGATGCCGGCATAGAGCTCACCGCCGGCGGTCTGACTCCACGCGAGCGAGCCGGTGTCCTTCTCGAAGCTGTAGACCCGCCCGTCCTTGCTGGCCACGTACACGCGCCCGAAGGCCACGGCGGCGGTGCTGTAGAAGTCGCCGGCCTGGCCGAACGCGCCACCCTGGGAGCCCGACTGCCACTTGATGGAGCCGTCCTTGACGCTGACGGCGGTGAAGGTCCCCGAGTAGTCGCCGACGTAGGCGACTCCGTCGCTGATGGCCGGGGCGGCCTTGATCTCACCCGGCAGGTCCGTCTCCCAGAGGGTCTTCCCGCTCTTCCTGTCGAACGCGTAGAGCGTGCCGCATTCGCATCCCGCGAGCACCTTGTCGCCCACGACGACCGGCGAGGACTCGGTGCGCCCCGGCAGCTCGCGCTTCCAGCGCTGTTTGCCGTTCTTGGCGTTCAAGGCCAGCACCTGGCCGGGTTCCAGGTTCGACAGGTAGAGGACCCCGTCGCCGTAGCCGGGCGATGAGGCGTTGCGGCCGGCGACCTGCCGGCGCCAGCGGATCTTGCCGGTGCGCGTCTTGACCGCGAACGCCTCGCCGTTGTTGTTGATCGTGTACAGGGACCCGCCGACCAGGACTGGGGAGTACTCCAAGAGCTTGCGCCCGTTCGCCTTCCAGGCCACCTTGAAGGGGGGCTTCACGTCGGCGTTCAGGTACCGGGTCCGCTCCTTGTCGAGCCCGTAGAAGGGCCAGTCGGCCAGTTTCACGGGCTCGGCCTTCTGCTCCTTGGGAACGAAGACGGCATCCTCGTTGGACACGTCCCCGGGGCGCTTCAGCACGAGGTAACCGGCCACGACGATCGCAACCACCGCCACCGTCCCCGCGACCGCGAGCAGCGCAACCTTGTGGTTCTGCCAGAGGTTCTTCACTTCCCGTCGCCTGAGGTCGAATGATGTGCGGGCCGGCGGCAGGCGCCGGGCTGACGAGCCGAACATGGTAGGAGACCCGGACAGATGACAGCCCACCCCGAGATCGACGAGTCGCAGCTGCCGGAGCGGCTGGAAGCCCTGCCCGGCATCGAGCTCATCAGGCGCGCGACCGCCGGGATGCCCGCGTACCTGGTCGGTGGGGCGGTTCGCGACCTGCTGCTCGGGCTCGAGCGCGCGGACATAGACATCGCGGTCGAGTCCGAGGTTCGCCCTCTCGCGGAGGCGCTCGGCGGCCAAATGGTCGAGCACGACCGGTTCGAGACCGCGGCGGTCGCCGTGGACGACCATGAGATCGACATCGCTCGTGCCCGGGCCGAGGAGTACGAGCGTCCCGGAGCGCTGCCGACCGTCAGCCCCGCCACGATCCACGAGGACCTGGCGAGACGGGACTTCACCATCAACGCGATGGCCGTGCCTCTCGCGGGGGAAACCGAGCTGCTCGACCCGCACGGCGGCGCCGACGACCTGCGCGCAGGGGTGCTGAGGGTTCTCCACGACCTCTCCTTCGCCGATGACCCCACCCGTGCGCTGCGTGCCGCGCGCTATTCGGCGCGGATGGACCTGGGCCTGGACGCGAACACGGCCCGCCTGCTGAGGGAGACCGACCTCGCGACCGTCTCCCAGGACCGGATCACCGCGGAACTGGCACGGATCGCAGGGGAACGGCACGCCGCCCGCGCCCTCGAGCTGATCTCCGAGTGGGGCCTGCTGGACCTGGGCACGGGCCCACGGCTGGCCGCGGCCCTCGAGCGTTTGTTCGAGTCGAGCGCCGACTGGAACGAGTTCGCAAGCCGCGACACGGCGATCCTGCTGGCGGTCGCCCCCGGCGAGCATCCACAGCGGCTGCGCGGCAGGGCCGCCAAGCTCGCGCGTCATTCGCCGCCGGCGTCGCCGGCCGAGATCCAGGTGCTCGCCCAGGACCACGTGCCCGAGGTCCTGGCGATCGCGCGCGTGGCGGGGGCGCCCTGGCTGGACGAGTTCGTGAACAGGTTGCGCCACGTCGAGCTGGAGATCTCCGGTTACGACCTGGTCGAGGCCGGCGTGCCTCAAGGGCCCGCCATCGGGCGAGGGTTGAACGCGGCCCTGGCGGCGAAGCTGGACGGACGCGCGGCCGGACACGAGGACGAGCTTCGGATCGCGCTCGAGGCCGCCCGGTAGCGCCGGACGGCCGCGATGCCGCGCCTTCTAGCCTCAACTGCGATGGAGTGGCGAGAGCGAGACGGCGTCAAGTGGCTCGAGGCAGAGCTGCCGGGTGCGCGGGCGGCCTTCTCGACGCGCGTCGGAGGAGTCAGCGAGCCGCCGTATGACTCCCTGAACGTCGCGATCAAGACCGGGGACGAGCCTGGCCGCGTCGTTGACAACAGACGCCGCCTCGTGGCCGCGCTGGGCCTGGCGCCCGAGAACGTGCTGATGGGGCATCAGGTCCATGGGGCGGAGCTGCTCCGGCACGACCAGGCGCAGCGTCCCCGCGTCTACGCCGATGTGGTGCCGAGTCCGGACGACGTGGACGCCCACGCGACGAACGAGCCGGGCCTGGCGCCCCTGGTGGTCACGGCCGACTGCCTGCCGGTGGCGCTGGCCGGCGACGGGGGCGTGGTGATGGCTCACGCCGGCTGGCGCGGGCTCACCGGTGGTGTGCTGGCGCGTGCCGCGGAGGCGGTGGACGCCCGCGCCGCCGCGATCGGTCCCGGGATCGGGCCCTGCTGCTACGAGGTGGGCGACGAGGTCCTGCGTGCGTTCGATGGGCTCGAGGGCATCGCCGCGGGGCGGATGCTGGACCTCGCCGCGGTCGCCCGCCGGCTGCTGGAGCGGGCGGGTGTCGAGCGCGTCGAGGCGAGCGACCTCTGCACCAGCTGCAACCCCGAGCAGTTCTTCTCCCATCGCCGCGACGGCGCCCGCACCGGCCGCCAGTGCGGGATCGCTTGGCTGGAGCGCGACGCAGGCGGCGATGCGGCGGGAGGCGCGGCCGATGGCGGTTGAGCCGTTCACGGACCTGGACCCTGGGCGAATCCGCGCAAATCTGGAGCGGGTCCGCGAGACGGCCGGCCCGCAGGTCGAGATCCTGGCTGCGACCAAGTACGTGCTGCCCGACGACATGGGAGCGCTGGCGGGGGCGGGGGTGGAGCTGGTCGGGGAGAACACGCTGCAGGACCTGGAGGCGAAGCGCGAGCGCTGGGGCGACGCGTTCACCTGGGACTTCATCGGCAACCTTCAGAGCCGCAAAGTCAAGCGGATCGTCCCGCTCGTGCGCCTGATCCACTCCCTGGGCTCGGAATCGGCACTGAAGCAGCTCGCCACGCACGCACACCCCGAGACCGCGGTCCTGGTGGAGGTGAACCTGGCCGGCGAGGAGAGCAAGGGCGGGATCGAGCCCGCCCACCTCGGCGACTTCATCGACCGCTGCGCGGCCAGGGTCCAGGGGCTGATGACGATGCCGCCCTACGCGGAGGATCCCGAGGCCTCGCGCCCGTACTTCGCGCGCCTGGCCTCGCTGGCCGCCGAGCACGGCCTGGCGACGCTGTCGATGGGGACCAGCCAGGACTGGCAGGTGGCGGTGCAGGAGGGCGCGACGATCATCCGCCTCGGATCCACGCTCTATTCCTGAGGGGCCGGCCGATCGGCGTACGTCGGGGCGCAAGTATTCATAATCCCCTAAGAGGAATCCGCGGCGGAAAGCCGAAATAGGCGGCAATGGCGATCAGAGACACATGGAGACGTTCGCTCGAGTACTTCGGCCTCGTGGAGGGCGACTACATCGAGGAGGGCTCGTACGCCGACGAGGGCGACACGGGCCAGGAGATGGCCCTCGGCGAGAGGGCCGGCTCGTCGCGCGAGGAGGCGCCCGTGCGCACCCTTCGCGGGGGTCGCCGCGGCCGCTCTGAGGACGTAGACGACATCTTCGGGGACGACGAGCCGCCCAGGCGCAGCCGCCTGCGCGCCGTAGACGAGGGCGAGCCGCCACCGCGGCGACGCTCGGGCAACGGAGGCTCCGGCTTCTCGATGCACGTCGTCACGCCGAGGAGCTTCAACGACGCCCAGCAGGTCGCGGATGAGTTCAAGGCGCGCAAGCCCGTGATCATCAACCTTCAGAACACCGACCGGGAGCTGTCCAAGCGCCTGATCGACTTCGCCTCCGGAATGACCTACGCGCTCGGCGGCGGCATGCAGCGCATCTCGCAGGGCATCTTCCTGCTCACCCCGGCCGACGTCGAGGTCTCGGCCGAGGAGAAGGCCCGCCTGCTCGAGGGCGGGTTCTTCAACCAGAGCTGAGGGTCGCAAGGCTGCAGGCTTCCTCGCAGCCGCGGAGCGGCTGCGATTGATGGGGGCAGCCGCCAGCGACCCGACTGTTGCGGTCGCAAGGCTGCAGGCTTCCTCGCAGCCGCGCAGCGGCTGCCCATTGAGCGGGCGAGGGCGAGCAGCTCGTCCCGCGGGGCGGCAATACCATGCGCCCGATGAAGCTCGGGTTCGTCGGCGCAGGGAACATGGCCACGGGGATCGCCCGCGGGCTCGCGGCGGCGCGCGGCGAGCCGGGCGCCCCCGAGGCGATGCTGTTCGCCGACGCGAATCCCGATCGAGCCGCCGAGGTGGCGGCCGAGGTCGGGGGAGAGGTAGTTGCGGACAATCGCGCCCTCGCCGACGCCGCGGACCTGGTCGTGCTGGCGGTGAAGCCGAACGTCCTGGATGAGGTGGCCCCCGAGCTGGCCGACGCGGGGACGCCGATCGTCTCCATCCTCGCGGGGACCTCGCTCGAGCGCCTGGCGCAGGCGCTGCCGGAGGTCGACCTGGTCCGAGTGATGCCGAACCTGGGCGCACAGCTCCGTCAGGCGGTCCTGTGCGTGTCGTATCCCCAGGGACTTTCAGATGAGCGGCGGGCCGAGGCGGCGGGCCTGCTGGGCCTGCTGGGCGAGGTCGTCGAGATCGACGAGGGACTGATCGACGCCGCGACGGCGCTGATGGGATGCACCCCCGGGTATCTCGCCCTGATGGCCGAGGCGCTGGTCGAGGCCGGGGTCGCCGAGGGACTGACGACCGAGAGGTCGCTGAGCATGGTGGGGCGCTCGATGGTGGCGACGGGGGGACTGCTGGACCTGCACCGGCCGGCGGATCTGAAGCGGGCCGTGGCGTCGCCGGGGGGAATGACCGAGGCGGGCCTGGAGGCGCTCGAGGCGCACGGGTTCCGCGAAGCGCTGCAGGCGGCGGTCGACGCCTCACTGGAAAGGGTGCGAGGCTGAGCCGTTCCGATGAGGCGGCTCGCGTGAACATCAGCGTGGTGGCGGCGATCGGGCGCGAGGAGATCGCGACCTACGTCAACGCGCTCTTCATCGTCTACTTCATCCTCATCTTCATCCGGGTCCTGCTGTCGTGGATTCCTCGCATGCCCTACAACCCCGCGCTGCGCGCCGCCGTCGACTTCGTCCACCAGACGACGGACCCCTACCTGAACATCTTCCGGCGCTTCCTGCCGCCGATCGGCGGGCGCGGCATGGCCCTGGACATCAGCCCGATCATCGCGATCATCCTGCTCTTCATCCTCCAGGGGATAGTCGTGGGCCTGATCGACCCAGGTTGAGCCCGCGCCTGGCCGTCCTGCTGAAGGCCCTGCTGGTTTGCGGCGCGGCGGTGGCGCTGGACCAGGCGAGCAAGGGGTTGGTGCGCGACCGCATAGCGCGGGGGGAGACGGTCGAAGTGCTGCCCTTCTTGGACCTCGAGAACACCCGCAACGACGGGATCGCGTTCGGCCTGGCTGGCGACATCCCGGCCGGGGTGATCGCTGTCGCGATCGGTCTGCTGGTGGGCCTGCTCGCGTTCATCACGCTGCGCGGAGAGCCTCGCCCCTACGTCTGGCTCCCCGCGGGCCTGCTCGTCGGGGGGGCGCTCGGCAACCTGATCGACCGGATCCGCGCTGGCGCCGTCACCGACTTC
>JAJTCK010000149.1 GCA_021323175.1 Solirubrobacterales bacterium
GCCGCCCACTCGTCCAGCTTTCGCTCGACCGAGTCGCGGGTGGCGGTGTCGGCGGCGCGCATCATGAAGACGCTGCGGGTGACGCCGGCCTGCTCGTAGCGGCGCAGAGAGTCGGGGTCCTTCGGCGGGATCTGAAGGGTGACCGGGACCGGGTCGCGGCCCGCCTCGGCGGCGCGCCGCTGCAGCTCCTCGAGCCGCGGGATGTTGTGCTCCTCGGCTCCGATCCGGTTGGGGAACCACTCGTCGCCGAAGGCGAGCACCCGGTCCAGGACCGTGGCGCCGTTGCCCCCAACCAGAATCGGTGGGTGGGGCTGCTGCAGCGGCTTCGGCCACTGCCAGATCGGGTCGAAGTCGACGAACTCGCCGTGGTAGGAGGCCTCGTCCCGGGTCCAGATCTCCTTCATCGCCTCGACGCATTCGCGCATGACGGCGAACCGGCGGCGCGTGTCGGTGCCGTGGTCTCGCATCTCCTCGATCAGCCAGCCGGCGCCCACCCCGAACAGGAACCGTCCTCCCGAGAGGCGATCGATGGAGGCGACCTCCTTCGCGGTCTGGATCGGATCGCGCTGGATCACCAGGCAGATCGCTGTGCCGATCCGGATGCGCTCGGTGGCCTGGGCCATCATCCCGAGCGCGACGAAGGGGTCATGGATGCGGATGTACTCGCGCGGCAACTCGTCCGGGAACGCCGGGTGCGGCGTCTCGCGGTTGACCGGCACATGAGAGTGCTCCGTGACGAAGACGGATTCGAAACCCCGCTCCTCGCAGATCACGGCCATCTCGGCGGGCTCGACCGACTCGTCGGTGGGGAAGTAGGAGACGCCGAAGTCCACGCGCGGGCGATCCTAGGCGACGTAGACGTCGCGGCGGTCGAACAGCAGCACCGCCGCCGTCGTCAGTACCGCCGTCGCAGCGGCGAGCACCAGCAGATGGCCCAGGTCGAACCCGGTGGCTGGCCGGAGGGGAGTGCCGTCACGGCGCCGACCCTACCCCTCGCTCGGGCCGACCGGTAGCCTCGCCGCGATGGCCGACGAGCCCAACCTCGGAGACCCAGCGTCCTACCTGGTGCTGGAGGAGGGCGTCCCGGTCTACTCCTGCGACGGCGAGCAGTTGGGCACGGTCGAGCACGTGCTCGCGGACACCGAGATCGACATCTTCGACGGCTTGGTCCTCGATACAAGCGTGTTGCCGGGCGGGCACCGCTTCGTCGACGCCGATCAAGTCGAGGAGGTCTTCGAGCGGGGGGTGCTCCTGAAGACGACTCGCGAGCAGTCCGAGTCCCTTCCGGAGCCCTCCGAGAACGCCGCCGCGATGGAGGCCGACCCCGCCGAGGGCGCCGAATCGGACCTGCAGCGCAAGCTCCGCCGCGCCTGGGACCTGCTCTCCGGCAAGGGCTAGTTCAGATGGGAGCCGAGACCGGAACGGAAGCGTCCTGACGGGCGCCGGAAGCCAGGTAGAGGATCGCCAGGGGAAGCAGGGTCTGGAGGACCAGGCCTCCGAAGCTGGCGATGTTGTCGCCGGTCGAGAAGCTCTCGAACGTGGTGCCGTGGTAGATGGCGTGAGGGAGGGAGCCGATGAAGAGCGAGATGGCGGCGGCCTGGACCAGGCGACGGTCCATCCACACGGCGGCCAGTCCCGCCATCACCGCGAGACCGATGCCGGCGGCTCCGAAGTCGCGGATCAGATGCTCGTTGTAGGGAGGCAGGGCCGAGACCCAGGCCGAGGGACCGGTGGGGAAGTCGTCGTAGAACCCGCGCGGGGCGATCAGGATCCAGGCTGCGACCAGGCCGATGGTCAGCGCCAGGTAGGTCAGGCTCGCCCGGATCAGGGTGGCATGCCTCTCGATCCTCATAGTTCTTTCTCCTTCCTCATGGCTGCGTCGCCACTCTGGTCCGCCATCGCCATTCACGATTCGACGATATCGGGCTGGTTCGAGCGAGTCGCGGCTAGGCGGTGATCGCGGCGCGCCCACGCAGGTGGGCCAGAAGCGGCTCGACGCTGAGCTCGCCGCAACCGGCGCGCTCCAGTATCTGCGCCGGAGACAGGCGCCGGCCGTGCCGGTGCACGCGATCGCCGAGCCAGTCGCCGACCGAGCCCAGATCGCCGGCGGCGATCCGTTCGTCCAGGTCGCCGAGGTCTGATGACATCGCCTCCCAGAGCTGGCCGGCGATGACATTGCCAAGGCTGTAAGTCGGGAAGTAGCCGAACGCTCCGCCTGACCAATGCACGTCCTGGAGCACCCCGTGGGCGTCGTCGGGGACCTCGAGGCCGAGGTAGTCGCGGTAGCGCGAGTTCCAGGCGGCGGGCAGGTCGGCGAGTGACAGGTCGCCGTCGAAGATCTCGAGCTCCAGCTCGAAGCGGATCAGGATGTGGAGGTTGTAGGTGACCTCGTCGGCCTCGATCCGGATCAGCGAGCGCTCGACCCGGTTGGCGTCGCGGTAAAGCCGCCCGGCCTCGACGTCGTCGAAGCCTCCGGGGAATGCCTCGCGCAGGCGAGGCAGGAGCCGCTCAAGGTAGGGGCGCCCGCGCGTGACCCAGTTCTCCCACAGGCGGCTCTGGGACTCGTGCAGTCCGAGCGAGCGCGGCTTCGAGAGCGGAGTGCGCGCCAGCGCCGGATCCTGCTGGGCCTCGTAGAGGCCGTGACCGGCCTCATGCATCGCGCTGAACACCGCCATGCCCAGGTTCGACTCGTCATAGCGCGTCGTCAGGCGCACGTCACCGCGACCGATCGTGATCGCGAACGGGTGCTCGGTCGGGTCCAGCCTCAAGCTGCCCGGTGGGAAGGGAAGCTCGCCGAGCATCGAGGCGATCAGCTCCCGCTGGCGAGCCTCGGGGAAATCGCCGTGGAAGGAGTCGCCCGCAACCCAGTCGCGGGCTGCGTCGCCGTCCCCTCCGGGAATCGGGTCCCCATCACCGCGAATCGGGTCGCCCGAGGTCGCGTCCCGAACGATCGGCACCAGCCCCTCGCGCAGGTCGGCCAGAACGGAGCGCATCTGCGCGGTCGTCATCTCGGGCTCGTACTCGTCGAGCAGGGGATCGTAGGGGTGGCTGAAGCCGGGAAAGCCCTCGTAGCAGTCGGCGTAGAGCCGGGCCA
>JAJTCK010000150.1 GCA_021323175.1 Solirubrobacterales bacterium
GTACTCCCAGACCTGCTCGGGGCCGCCGACGGTCCGCCCGCCGGTGAACCGAGATTGCTGCGGCTCGAAGATGAACTCGATCGCGTCGCCGAAGGGCCCCAGGAAGCCCAGGGCGGGGGAGAGGGCGTCAGCGGCGGCGCTCACGTCGCCGTCCTCCTGAAGGCGTCGGCGATGCCAGATCCGAACCGCCGCCTGGGCGGCCCGAGCGCGCGATCGGCGGCGCGCCACGGCGAGAGCAGGGCCTGGAGCAGGACCAGCAGCACGT
Organism: Solirubrobacterales bacterium; assembly: GCA_021323175.1. GTDB lineage: Bacteria > Actinomycetota > Thermoleophilia > Solirubrobacterales > 70-9 > VGBV01. The sequence goes on from JAJTCK010000150.1 coordinate 266, forward strand.
CGAAGATCACCGCCATCAGGACGCAGATCCCGCCGGCGATGATCACGTTCGTCTTGAAGTCGATCGAGGCGTAGATCGGATCGCCCAGGCCGCCGCCTCCGCCGCAGGCCGGCCACGATCTCCGGGAGGGCAAGCGGCAACTCCACCCGCCACAGCAGCTGGCTCGGCGTCATGCCCATCCCGCGGCCGGCCTCGATCGTGTCGCGGGGGACGTTGTCCAGCCCGGCGACGATGTTGCGGTAGATGATCTGCAGCGTGAACGCGGTCAGCGCGATCAGGGCCGTGTCCGTGCCGCGTCCGGTGACCGGCAGCAGCAGGAAGAAGAACGCAAGCGATGGGATCGTGTAGAGGACCCCGGTCAGGCCGATCAGGGGCGGGACCAGCCAGCGGCGGCGGTGGGACGCGAGCGCCAACCCGAACGCGATCAGGAACCCGAGGACGACGGGGATGATCACGAGCACCAGGTGCTCCAGGGTCGGATCGACGTAGCGGTCCCAGTTCTCCGCGGCCCACCCGAAGCAGAAGGTCCCGTTGTCGGTGACGCAGTCGGCCTCGTCGCCGGAGCGGTCGCGGATCTCGACCTGGGCGATCAGCGCGGCGAGGCCGCCGGATGCCGTCACGGGCGGCTCATCCGTCTCCGTAGGGGCGGTCAACGGCGGCGTGCTCCTCGACCTTCGCCTCGGGAGAGGCGAGGAAGTCGGAGATCACCTCCACCGACAGGACGCCGGCGACCCGTCCCCGGCCGTCAACGACCGGCGCGTACTGGGTCTCGGCCTGGAGCAGGTCAGCGAGCGCGTCCCGCAGGATGTCGTCGGCCTCGATCCGCGGCTCGGGCGAGGAGTCGGGGCGCTCCGGGACGGTGTCGCGGGCGAGGTCGCGCTCGGAGAGCCAGCCGAGGGGCCGGCGCTCGGAATCGACCAGGAGCGGATGCGGGACCTCGGCATCCTCCAGCTTGGCCCTCACCTCGGCGCTCGCCTGCCCGATGAACGCGAGCGGGGCCTCCCACAGATCGACATCGCTGACGCGCAACAGCGCCAGGCGCTTCAGGGCGCGGTCGGCCCCGACGAAGTCCTCGACGAAGTCGTCGGCGGGAGCCATCAGCAGCTCAGCTGGGGTGGCGTACTGCGCCAGGACGCCGCCCTGCTTCAAAATCGCGATGCGGTCGCCCATCTTGATCGCTTCGTCGATGTCGTGGGTGACGAACAGGACCGTCTTGCGGATCGAGGCCTGGAGGCGCAGGAACTCGTTCTGGAGCCGCTCGCGGTTGATCGGGTCGATCGCGCCGAAGGGCTCGTCCATCAGCATCACCGGGGGGTCGCAGGCAAGGGCGCGCGCGACGCCGACGCGCTGCTGCTGTCCTCCCGAGAGCTGGGCGGGGTAGCGGTCCCGCATCTCGGGCTCCAGCCCGGTCAGCGCGAGGAGCTCGTCCACGCGGCGGTCCACACGGTCCGAGTCCCACCCGAGGAGGCTCGGGACGGTGGCCATGTTCTGACCGATCGTCCGGTGGGGGAACAGGCCGATCTGCTGGATCACGTAGCCGGTCTCGCGCCGCAAGTGAGACGGCTCGCGGTCCCGCACCGAGGTGCCGCCGATCAGGATGTCGCCGTCGGTCATCTCGACGGTGCGGTTCGCCATCCGCATCGCGGTGGTCTTGCCGCAGCCCGAGGGCCCGACCAGCACGCAGATCTCGCCCGCGCCCACCTCGAGGGAGAGGTCGCGGACCGCGGGCTCGTCCTGGCCCGGGTAGCGCTTTGTCACGCCGCGGTAGCTGACCGCGAGGGCGTCGGGAGTGGTCTCGCCCGCCACGCGCCGATCCTATCCGCCGCCGGTCGCGGGTCAGCCGGGCGCTTGCGGACCACTGCGGGAGGGTGAGCGGGACCCGGTCGCAGAGCTCATCCGACCGATTCCATCGCGCCGAAGATGTTTCCCTCGGTGTCCTTGAAGTAGGCGAGCCTGCCGACCCCCTCGATCTCCTGGCTCGGCAGGACCTGCTCGCCGCCTGCGTCCGGGATCGCCTTCTCGGCCCCCTCGATCGAGTCCACCGCGATCGTATTGACGAAGCCGTTGACGGCGTCTCCTTCGGCTGCGTCGCTCCCCATGCGGCGCAGGATGGCGCCGTTGATTCCGGGATCGCCTTCAGGGCCCGAGGTGACGAGCCAGTAGTCGATCGGCCCGTCCCATTTGACGATCTCCCACCCGAACACCTTGCGGTAGAAGTCACAGGCCCGGTCGGGGTCGTCCGCCTGAATCTCGAAATGCACGACGCGGCCCATCTGCGCGCAGTCTAGTCGGCGGTGATCCGCGCCCGGGCAGCCCAGTCCCGCTCGGCCGGGGTGGCGCGCAGGCGCGCGGCGAACGCCTCCAGGCGCCGGTCCTCGCCCCGGATGTCGAGCAGCGCCAAGGCCAGGAACACGGTCGTCAGGCCCTGTACGGGCTCTAACACGGCCTCGAGCACCAGGTTCCATACGGCCTCCCCCGTCAGGCCATGCAAGGGGGCCTCCAGGATCAGCATGGCGCCGTCGCTGACCAGGACGACGAGCCCGATGAACGCGAGGACCCGGGTGAAGTTGCCGCGGACGATGTCGAAGCTGCGTCGCATGGCCGTGCCGATCTTCAGGTCATCCAGCTCTACCAGGGTGGGGGAGGCCGCGAAGTAGGTGTAGAAGACGATGCCCGGGACCACGAGCAGGGCCAGGCCAAGGATCGTCCCGGCGACGAGGATCAGGTCGATCGCGATCAGCCGGCCCAGGCGGATCTCGCGGATCACGCCCGGAATATCGCGCAGCTCGCGACCGCGCATCCACTGCTGTACGCCGGCCGCGATCAGGCCGGCGTAGAGCGCCTCGCCGCCGAGGTTGATGCCGACGGTGAACGGAATGGTCGCCAGCTTCAGCACGTCCCCGGCGTTGCGTATCTCGTCGACGGTGACGTCCCCGAAAGCCGCGTCGGCGATCGCCTGCGGCAGCAGGACGATCAGCGACAGGCCGACCAGGACGGGCCAGCGGCGCTTGTAGACCTCCCACACC
>JAJTCK010000005.1 GCA_021323175.1 Solirubrobacterales bacterium
TGGGCAGTTGACGTTCAGCAGGGTGTCGGCGGGCAGCGGCTCCTCGGCGAACTCCTGTACCAGGCGAGCCGTGAAGGCCGCTGCGGTCGAGAAGTCGAACTCGCTGCCGAGATTGAAGTCCATCTCCCTGCGCGCCGACTGCTGGGAGACCGCGATCGCTGGAATGCCGAGCACAATGCCCTCGAGCGCGGCCGCGACCGTCCCGGAATAGGTGATGTCATCGCCCAGGTTCGCGCCGTGGTTGATGCCCGAGACGATCAGCTCGGGGCGCTCGCCTACGAGCCCCAGCTCGGCGAAGCGCACGCAGTCGACCGGCGTGCCGTCGCTCCCGAACCCGACGCTGCCGTCGGCGAACTCGATCTCCTCGACCCACAGGGGCGACCGCGTCGTGATGCTGCGCGCGGTCGCGCTGCGGTTCGAGTCGGGGGCGATGACGCTCACCTCGAATTCGGGGATCCCGACCAGCGCCTTGCGCAGGGCTTGGAGCCCCTTCGCGCCGATGCCGTCGTCGTTGGTGACCAGGACGCGCACGCTTCGATTCTAGGTTGCGGCCGTCAGTAGCCGACTGCCGCCAGATAGAGCCCGTGGGCCCGGACGGTGTCCCCCGCCTCCTCCCGCGGGGCACCCCCGAGCAGCGCCGTGAAGTCCCCCAGCGAGCGGCGGCCACTCCCCACCTCGAGCATCGTTCCCACCAGCGCCCGGACCATGCCCCGCATGAACGCGTCGGCCTCGATCCAGAGCTCGAAGACCTCCAGCCCCGCCCTGGGACTGCGCATCGTCGGGCCCAGCGAGCGGCCGCGCCGCCACTCGGCCATCATCACCTGGCGCTCGAAGCGGACGTGCTCCGTCTGCGTGGGCGTGAAGGCGGTGAAGTCGTGGGTGCCCACGACCGCCTCGGCGCAGCGCTCCAGCATCGCCGGATAGAGGCGGTGAGGCCAGAAGAGGGACAGGCCGCGCTCGAAGGGACTGGGAGCCGGCGCGGCAAGGACGCGGTAGCAGTAGGTGCGGGAGCGGGCGTCCCGGCGCGCGTCGAAGCCCTGCTCGGCCACCGCAGCGCCCCAGACGGCGATGTCGTCGGGCGTCACCGCATTCAGGGCGCGGTCGAATGAGCGCGGAAGCTCGGCCTCGGTGTCGAAGCTCGCCACCTGTCCCCAGGCATGAACGCCCGCATCGGTTCGCCCGGCGACCGTGAGGCGGGGCCGCATGCCGAGGACCCGCTCCAGCGCCGCCTCGATCTCCTCCTGCACGGTGCGCTCGCCGGGCTGGGCGGCCCAGCCGGCGAACTCGGCGCCGTTGTAGGCAAGATCCAGACGGACGGTTGTCATGGCGTCGCGACAGTAATACGCCGGAGCCGTCGTGGCCCGGCCCTCCCGGCGGCCCCGGCCGGGGACTGTGCGCCGGCTCACGCTCACGAACCGCCCCCGGGCGTAGTCTTCGGCCACACCTAGGAGGAGGAGAAGGAATGGGCAACCTGGACATAACCCAGCGCAACCAACTCGAGCGCAGCACGCTGTCGGGAAGCGACAGCCTCAGGCGGGGGTCCGAGAGGGGCGCCGCTATCTACAGCGTCGTCGCGCTGATCATCGGAGTAGCGCTCTGCGTGGTCGCCGTCATGACCATCGAGAACTGGACGCAGTGGCTCGTGCTCGGGGTCATCGTCGTCACGATGATCGGGTTCATGGTCGCGCTCAGCCCCAGCCGCCGTGGCGTAGAGCAGCACTAGCCGCCAGCGTCACCAGGCCCCATTCATGCGAGGCGCAGCGGTGCCGCTCGCGAAAACCGGTTCTAGACCAGCTCGAGGAAGACCATCTCAGCCGAGTCCGAGCGGCGTGGGCCGAGCTTGACGATGCGGGTGTAGCCGCCGTTTCGGTCGACGTAGCGCGGCGCGATCTCCTCGAACAGCTTGTGCACCACGAACTTGTCCTGGTTCAGCTGGGACAGCGCCTGGCGACGGGCATGCAGGTCCCCCCGCTTGGCGAGCGTGATCAGCTTCTCGAACTCCGGCCGCAGCGCCTTCGCCTTGGGCTGGGTGGTCTGGATCCGCTCGTGCTCGATCAGCTGCTTGGACATCGTGCGCAGCAGCGAGCGGCGGTGGGCCGCGTCGCGGCTGAGCTTGCCCTTCTTCTTGGCGTGGCGCATCGGCGATCGCTCTCCTCGGACCGGGAGCCTACTCCGCGCGCAGCCCCAGGCCGCGGGCGCGCAGGGTCTCCTGCACCTCCTCGATCGACTTGCGGCCGAAGTTCGGGATGGCGTTCAGCTCCGACTCCGACTTGCGGACCAGCTCGCCGACGGTTTGAATGCCGGCGCGCTTGAGGCAGTTGTAGGAGCGCACGCCCAGCTCAAGCTCCTCGATCAGGATCTCGTCGAGGCCGTCGGCGCCGGGGACCGGAGCGGCGACCGCGTCGGCGCCGCTCGCCGCGCCGCCGTTGCCTGCTGCGACGGCCACGGCGCCTTCGCCCCGCAGCTCGTCCACGCGGTCGGCGGTCGTGAAGATCGCCAGGCTCTTGATCAGGATCTCCGCGGCGTCGCGCAGGGCGGCCCCGGGCTCGATCGAACCGTCGGTCTCGACCTCCAACTGCAGCGCATCGAAGTCGGTGCGCTGTCCGACGCGTGCCGTGTCGACCGTGTAGGCCGCGCGGCGGATCGGCGAGAAGATGGAGTCGATCGGGATGACGCCGATCGGCCGCTCATCGGACTTGTTCTCGTCCGCCGGCGAGTAGCCGCGGCCGCGGCCGATCGTCAGGTACATCTCGAGCTTGGTCCGCTTCTCGAGGGTGGCGATCGGGGCCTCGGGGTTCAGGATCTCGACGCCCGCGGGCAGGTCGATGTCCTTGGCCTTTACTTCGCCGGGGCCGGTGGCGACGAGCGGCGTCTCGACCTCATCGGCGTCGGTGTGCATCCGCACCACGACGTCCTTCAGATTCAGGACGAGGTCGGTCACGTCCTCCTTCAGCCCGGGGATCGTCGAGAACTCGTGGGCCACGCCCTCGATCCGTACGCTGGTGATCGCAGCGCCCCCGAGCGAGGAAAGCAGCACTCGACGCAGGCTGTTCCCGAACGTGTAGCCGAAGCCCTTGTCAAGCGGCTCGATCGTGAACGTGCCCTTGTTGTCGTCTACCTCCTCGGTGGAGATCTTGGGTACCTGGAACTCTGGCAGGGTGGTCATCGAATCCTCGTCCGTCTGGGGTTTGAATGGACTACTTCGAGTACAGCTCGATGATGAGCTGCTCCTCGACGGGCGCTGAGATCTCGCTGCGCTCCGGCAGCCTCAGCACCTTGGCGGTGAGCGCGTCGTGGTCGGCCTGGAGCCAAGCGGGTACGCCGGAGGTCAGCTCCGTCGCGTTGCGGACGGTGTCCGCGGCTGCGCTGCCGCTCTTGATCGCGATCACGTCATCGGGCTTCACCTGGTAAGAGGGGATGTCGACGCGGCGGCCGTTGACCGTCCAATGGCCGTGGCGGACGAGCTGGCGGGCCTGGCGGCGCGAGGCGGCGAAGCCCAGGCGCACCAGGACGTTGTCCAGCCGGCACTCCAGCAGCCGCAGCAGGTTCTCGCCCGTGACGCCCTCCATCGCGGTGGCGCGGTCGTAGTAGCCGCGGAACTGCTTTTCGAGCACCTGGTAGTAGCGCCGAGCCTTCTGCTTCTCGCGGAGCTGCACCCGGTACTCGGACTGGCGCATCCGGCCTCGGCCGTGCTCGCCGGGCGGATACGAGCGGCGCTCCACGCCGCACTTGTCCGTGAAGCAGCGCGAGCCCTTGAGGAACAGCTTCTGTCCCTCGCGCCGGCACTGCTTGCACTGGGGAGAAGTGTCGCGGGCCATCAGACACGCCTCCGCTTGCGCGGACGGCAGCCGTTGTGGGCCTGTGGGGTGACTTCCTTGACCGTCGTCACGTCGAGGCCTGACCTGGGCAGCGAACGGCGTGCTCTTGCGCGAGCCCTTGAAGCCCGCGCTGCCGGCGGACTCCCACGCGAGCACATTGCCCTCGGTGTCGGTCAGGGTGACGATGGTGTTGTTGAACGAAGTCTTGATATGGGCCTGGCCATAGGTGACGTTCTTCTTGGCCTTGCGGCGGCCCTTCTTCGGCTGTGCCATCTGCTCCGGTCTCCTCGGTCCTCTACTTCGCGGGCTTCTTCTTGCCGGCGATGCTCATGCGCTTCGGCCCCTTGCGGGCGCGCGCGTTGGTCTTGGTGCGCTGGCCCCTGACGGGGAGCCCGCGGCGGTGCCGCAGGCCGCGGTAGGAGCCGATCTCCTGGAGGCGCTTGACGTCCTGCGAGCGCTCGCGGCGCAGGTCGCCCTCGACATCGCGCGACTCGACGGCCTCGCGGAGCTTCATCACCTCGTCCTCGGTCAGGTCCTTGACATGGGTGTCGGGGTCGACCCCGGCGCTCTGCGTGATCTCGTTCGCGGTGGAGCGCCCGATGCCGTACACGTAGGTGAGCCCCACCTCGATCCGCTTGTTCAGCGGGATGTTCACTCCGGCGATTCGAGCCACGCTATCCCTGCCTCTGCTTGTGGCGGGGATTCGGGCAGATCACGAGCACGGCGCCGCCGCGGCGGATCACCTTGCACTTCTCGCAGATCGGTTTTACCGAAGCTCGGACCTTCATCGTCCCTCGCTGCTCGTATCGGACACGGAGTGAGCCCTGCGACCCCAGGAGTCGGATCGCGGGCAGGGAAACCGGCCGGGTGGCCGACTCGGCAATGCTAGCAGGGGCCTCGAATTCGACTGCTGTGCTGCTGGGCTGAGTCAGACGAGCGGCTAGTCGCCGGGTTGCTCGTGCCAGGGGGTGAGCACGCGCGGCCCGTCCGCGGTGACCGCGACGGTGAACTCGAAGTGGGCGGCCAGCGAGTCGTCCTCGGAGTAGACGGCCCAGCCGTCGTTGCCCATCCGGATCTCCGGGCCGCCGGCGTTCACCATCGGCTCGATGGCGAGGACCATTCCCTCCTCGAGCAGCGGCCCCTTGCCGGGGTCGCCGAAGTTCGGGATCTGGGGATCCTCGTGCATCTCGCGTCCGACCCCGTGGCCGACCAGCGAGCGGATCACCGAGAAGCCGTCGATCTCGACGCGGGACTGGATCGCGTGTGAGACGTCGCCCAGCCGGTTCCCCGGGCGGGCCATGGCGATGCCGTCGAACAGGGACGCCCGGGTGGTCCTGAGCAGCCGGGCGGTTTCGTCATCCACCTCGCCGACGGGCACCGTCACCGCGGCGTCCGCGACCCAGCCCTCATGGGTGACGCCGACGTCGATCGAGATGACGTCGCCCTTCTGGAGCTCATAGGGCCCCGGGATGCCGTGTACGACCATCGAGTTGGGCGAGGCGCAGATCGAGCCCGGAAAGCCGCGGTATCCCTTGAAGCTCGGGGCCGCTCCCTGGGACCGGATGAACTTCTCGGCGGTCTCGTCGAGCTGCTTGGTCGTGACGCCGGGCCGGACCTTGGCCTCGAGCATCTGCAGGCACCGCGCCTGGATGCGGCCGGCCGCCGCCATCTGCTCGAGCTGCTCGGGTGTCTTCCTGATGATTCCGCCGCGGTACATCGTCACATCTCCATCTCTTCTTCACGCCGCAGCGTAGCCAGCAGCCCCCTGATGTGGTCCGCCACGTCGTCGGGAGCCTCGTCGCCATTCACCTTCTGCAGGATTCCGCGGTCCTCGTAGTAGTCCACGAGCGGCGCGGTCTTGGTCCGGTACTGCTCGAGCCGCTTCTCGATCACCTCGGGCTTGTCGTCGTCGCGCACGATGAGCGGTGAGCCGTCCACGTCGCAGACGCCCTCCTGGTTCGGTGGGTCGAACTCGACGTGGAAGACGTGTCCTTCCTGCTCGCAGGTCCGGCGGCCGCCCAGGCGGCGGATGATCTCGTCCTGGGGAACCTCGATCAGGATCGCCGCGGTCATCTTGCGGCCGAGCTTGTTCATCTCGTCCTCGAGCGCTTCAGCCTGGGGCACGGTACGCGGGAAGCCGTCGAGGATGAAGCCGTCGCTGGCGTCGGGGCCCTCGACCCGCTCGCCGATCACGCCGATGGTCACCTCGTCGGGCACCAGTTCGCCGCGATCCATGTACTCCTTGGCCTGCTTGCCGATCTGGGTGCCGTCCTTGACCGCCGCGCGCAGGATATCGCCGGTCGCGTAGTACGGAAGGCGCAGGTCCTCCTGGAGGGCCTCTCCCTGGGTGCCCTTGCCGCTACCGGGCGGCCCGAGAAGGATCAGATTCAGCTCTGACATATCGGGCGGCTCCTCCGCCTCGCGCCCGGGCAGGGCCCGGCACGCGCTCTACTTCAGGAAACCCTCGTAGTTGCGCATCATCAGCTGCGCTTCCAACTGTTTCACGGTGTCCAGCGCGACCCCCACCACGATCAGGATCGAGGTGCCGCCGAAGAAGAAGTTCGCCGACGTCTGGCTGATCAGGATCGTCGGCAGGGCGGCGACCGCGCCGAGGTAGAGCGCGCCGGGGAACGTCAGGCGGCTCAGGATGCGGTCCAGGTACTCGGCGGTCGGCCGGCCCGGCCTCACCCCGGGGATGAACCCGCCGTACTTCTTCAGGTTGTCGGCCTGGTCCACCGGGTTGAACGTGACGGCGGTGTAGAAGTAGGTGAAGATGATGATGAAGAAGACCTCGCCCACGACGTAGGCCCAGCTGTTCGGGCTGAAGAACGCGGCGAAGTCGAGCGCGGCCGGGGTGTTCAGCAGCTGTCCGATCGTCGGGGGGAACGCCATGATCGAGGCGGCGAAGATGACGGGGATTACCCCCGCCATGTTCACGCGCAGCGGCAGGTATGTGGAGCCTCCGGAGGTCATCCGGCGCCCGACCACCCTCTTGGCGTACTGGACCGGGATCCGCCGCTGCCCCTCCTGGACGAAGACGATTGCGACGATCACCCCCAGCGCGACGAAGGGCATCATCACGACGAACACCGGGTCGGGGTTCGTCCACCATGCCTGCAGGCCCCCCGGGAGGCCCGCGACGATCGAGGCGAAGATCATCAGCGAGATGCCGTTGCCGATCCCGCGCTGGGTGATCAGCTCGCCCATCCACATGAGCAGGGTGCATCCCGCGGTCAGCGTGATCACGATCAGGAAGACCTTGTTGAACGTCAGGTCTCCTACGACGCTGGTGCCGGCCTGGTCCTGGAAGCTCTGGAAAAGGAAGACGTAGCCGATCGACTGCGCGAAGGCCAGCCCGACGGTGAGGTAGCGCGTGTACTGGGTGATCTTCTGCTGGCCGACCTCGCCCTCCTTCTGCAGGCGCTCCAGCGAGGGCACGACCACGGTCAGCAGCTGCAGGATGATCGAGGCCGTGATGTAGGGCATGATCCCCAGCGCGAACAGGGACAACCTGGACAGGCTGCCGCCCGAGAAGAGGTTCAGGAAGCCCAAGACGTTGGAGCCGGTGAAGTTCTCCTCGATGTCCTTGATGGTCCCCGCGTCCACGCCCGGCGACGGGATGTAGGCGCCCAGCCGGTAAAGCGCCAGGATCGCCGCGGTGAACAGGAGCTTCTTGCGGATGTCCTGGACGCTGAAGGAGTTGAGGATCGTCTGGAGCACGCCTACTCCGAGGGCTCGGGCTTTGCCGGCGCGGCGACCGCCAGCTCCTCGCACGTGCCCCCGGCGCCCTCGATCTTCTCCCGCGCCGCGGCGCTGAAGGCGTGCGCCTTCACGGTGAGCTTTGTGGAGATGTCCCCGTTGCCTAGGACCTTCACCGGATGGGAGCGCTTCGCCAAGCCCTTCTCGCGCAGAGACTCTGGAGTCACCTCATCCCCGGCCGAGAAGCGCTGCTCCAGCTCGGCGACGTTCACCGGCTGGGTCGTCGTCCGGAACTTCTCGAACGGCATCGACATCTTCTTGTTGGGCCCCCGCAGCTTCCCCATCCGCATGTGGATCGGGTTCTGGCCGCCCTCGTACGCGAGCTTGCGCTTGCTGCCCGAACGCTGTCCGGCCCCCTTGTGGCCGCGCCCCGACGTCTTGCCATGGCCGGTGCCTTGGCCGCGCCCCACGCGCTTGCGCGGGCGACGGGACCCCGCGGCTGGCGAAAGGTTGTGCAGGCCGACGCGCTCGGAGCCCTTCTCGCTCACTTCTCGTCACCCCCGACGACCACCAGGTGGCCGACGACGCGGAGCATGCCCTGAAGCTGCGCGGAGTCCTTGTGGCTCGAGGCCGAGCCGATGCGTCCCAGCTTCAACGAACGCAGGGTCTCGCGCTGGCTCGGCGAGGCGCCGTTCGCGGAGCGGACCTGCTTGATCTCGACGTCAGCCACCGGAGGGCTCCTCGCTCTTCCCGGGCTGCTCGCGGGGCTCGTCCCCTCCCTCGCCCGGCTGCGGCTCTTGCGCCGGCGTCACGGGTGTCTCGGGCGGGCTGGGCTCGGACGCCGGCTTCGTCTCTTCCTCGGCCGGGGACTGCTCGGCGACGGCCTCGGGTGTCGAGGCCGCATCGCCGTCGCCCTCCGGGGGGGCGGCGTCGGCCGCGTCGCCGTTCGAGCCGACACCCAGCACCTCGCGGATCGAGATGCCCCGCAGGGCGGCCACGTCCTCGGGCTTGCGCAGGTCGTGCAGGCCGGCCATCGTCGCCTTCACCAGGTTGATCGGGTTCTGGGTGCCGATGCTCTTGGTGAGCACGTCGCGGACCCCGCCGAGCTCTAGCACGGCTCGGACGCCCCCTCCGGCGATCACGCCCGTACCGGGGCTGGCCGGGCGCAGCACGACGTGACCCGCCCCGAAGCGGCCGATCACACGGTGTGTGATCGTCTGGCCGTACTTCGGGACGCGGATCAGGTTCTTGCGAGCATCCTCGACCGCCTTCTGGATCGCCAGCGGGACCTCGCGCGCCTTGCCGTAGCCGATCCCGACCACGGAGTCCTCGTCGCCGACGGCGACCAGGGCGGTGAACGAGAAGCGGCGGCCGCCCTTGACGACCTTGGCGACGCGGTTGATCTCGATCACGCGCTCCTGCAGATCGAGTCCCTTGGGGCTGACGGTTTCGATGGTCATGGGCTTGGAGACGGTAGCGGAGGCGTGACGGCCTCCACGGACGGCGTCAGAACCTCAGTCCTCCCTCCCGCGCTCCCTCGGCCAGGGCCTTGACGCGGCCGTGGTAGCGGTAGCCGCCGCGATCGAACACACAGGCCTCGACCTTTGCACCGGACGCGCGCTGCGCGAGCAGCTCGCCGGCCTTCTTGGCCTGCTCCATCGGAGCCAGACCGTTCAGGTCGCCCTCGGTCCAGTTGACGGCGGCCAGCGTGCGGCCGGCGTCGTCGTCGATGAGCTGGGCGGAGATGCCGCGGTTCGAGCGGAACACGGACAGACGCGGGCGCTCACCGCTGCCGCGGATCTTCGCGCGCACGCGGCGGCGACGGCGCAGGCGGTGCTGGGGCTTGGTCAGGACCGTCACGCCTAGGCCCTCTTGCCGACCTTGCGGGCGACGTGCTCGTCCGCGTAGCGGACCCCCTTGCCCTTGTAGGGCTCGGGCGGGCGCGCCTTGCGGATGCGCGCCGCCGTCTCGCCGACGAGCTGCTTGTCGATGCCGCGGACCACGACCTCGGTGGGCTGCGGGACCTCGAACTCGATGCCGGCGGGCGCCTGGATCGTCACCGGGTGGGAGTACCCGAGGGCCAGCTCCAGGGCCTTGCCCTTGAGCTGGGCCCGGTAGCCGACGCCCTGGATCTGCAGCCGGCGCTCGTAGCCGTCGGTGACCCCCTCGACCATGTTCGCGATCAGGCTCCGGGTCAGCCCGTGCAGCGCGCGGTGCTCTCCGCGGTCGGTCGGGCGCTCCACGGTCACCACGCCGTCGTCGAGCGACACCTTCATGTCGCGGACGATGTGCTGGTTCAGCTCGCCCTTGGGCCCTTTCACGTTCACCTCGCCGGGCTTCACGTCGACGGTCACCCCGTCGGGCACGTCGATCGGCTTTCTTCCGATGCGGCTCATTCCCTCAAGTCTCCGTTCCCGTCACCAGACGTACGCGACGACCTCACCGCCGACGCCTTTCTTCTTCGCCTCGTGGCCCGTCATCACGCCCGACGAGGTCGAGACGATCGCGGTGCCCATTCCCCCGAGCACCCTCGGCACGTCGCCGTTGGCGACGTAGCGCCGGCGGCCGGGTCGGGACACTCGCTCCATCCCGCTGATCACGGGGTCCCGTTCCTCGGTGTAGCGGAGGGTGATCCGGAGGACCTCGCCCTTCTCGCCCGCCTCGGTGGCGAAGTCAGCGATGTAGCCCTGCTCCTTCAGGATTCGCGACATCTCCCGCTTCAGGCGGGATGCCGGGATCACGACCTCCTCGTGCTCGGCCTGCAGGCCGTTGCGGATGCGGGTCAGGTAGTCGGCGATCGGATCGGTCAGCATCGTATGTTCCCCGCTCACCAGCTCGACTTCGTCATGCCGGGGACATAGCCCTGATGCGCCTGCTCGCGCAGGCAGATCCGGCACAGGCCGAACTTCCGGTAGTAAGCCCGCGAGCGGCCGCAGTTGCGGCAGCGGTTGTACCCGCGGCTCTTGTACTTGGGCGGGCGGCTCTGCTTCACCCGCTGGGACGTCTTGGCCATCAGCCTTCCTTCTCGTCGGTGTCGCCCCCGCCCTCGGCGGAGTCCTCGCTCTTGTCCTCGCCCTGGGCGGCGGCCCCCTCTTCGCCCTCCGCCCCCTCCTCGGGCTTCTCGGGCTTGGCGTAGGCCTCGGGGTTCTCCTCCTTCAGCTGCTCCAGCGCGGCCTCCTCGGCCTCTTGGCGCTGGCGCGCCTCCTCCTTGCGCCGCTCCTCTTCCTCCTCGGCGGCCCGGTCGACCTCACCCGGGCGGCCGTCGGCGGCGAAGGGCATCCCCAACCCGTCGAGCAGCGCGAAGGCCTCGACGTCCGTGGCGGCGGTCGTGGTGATGGTGATATCGAGGCCCCTGACCTCATCGATCGAGTCGTAGTCGATCTCGGGGAAGATGATCTGCTCCCGGACGCCCATCGAGTAGTTGCCGCGGCCGTCGAACGAGCGCGGGTTGAGCCCGCGGAAGTCACGGATGCGCGGGATCGCGATCGTGATCAGCCGGTCCAGGAACTCCCACATCCGTGCCCTGCGCAGCGTCACCGCCACGCCGACCGGCATGCCCTCGCGGACCTTGAAGGACGCGACCGACTTCTTGGCGCGGCGGACGCTCGGGGCCTGGCCCGCGATGGTGGCCAGCTGCTCGGTCGCGGCCTCCAGCATCGAGGTGTTCTGCTTCGCCTCGCCAACGCCCATGTTGAGGGTGATCTTCTGCAGCGTCGGCGCCGCCATCGGGCTGCCGTAGGAGAAGCGGTCGATCAGGTCCTGGCGGAGCTGGCCGTCGTAGGCTTCGCGCAGCCGCGGCGGGGGCGCCGCCTGGCGCGTCTGCTCGGGAGCCTTGGTCTCTTGTTGGGTCGCCGCTTCCATCTCGCTCCTCAGTCGATCTCGGTGCCCTTGCGAGCGCCCACGCGACGGCGCTTGCCGTCCTTGCTTCGCTCCAGGCGCACACGGGTCGGCTTGTTGTCGCTCGGGTCCAGCAGCATCACGTTGGAGATGTGGATCGGACCCTCCTTCTCCACGATCCCACCGACGTCGCCGCCCTTGGAGGCGTCCTTGACCGAGCGCGGGCGCTCGTGGCGCTTCACGATGTTCAGGTTCTCGATGTAGACCCGGCCCTTCTTGGGCTCCGTGCGCAAGACCTTTCCGGTCTTGCCGCGGTCCTTGCCGCCCGTGATCACCACGTTGTCATCTTTTCGAATCCTCATCTTTCCCATTCCTAGAGAACCTCCGGGGCCAGGGACACGATCCGCATGAAGTTCCTGTCGCGCAGCTCGCGGGCCACGGGCCCGAAGATGCGCGTGCCTCGGGGCGCCCCCTGGGGGTCGATCAGCACGGCGGCGTTCTCGTCGAAGGAGATGTAGGTCCCATCCTTGCGCCCCAGCTGCTTTCGGGTGCGCACGACCACGGCCTCGACCACCTCGCCCTTGCGGACCCCGCCGTGCGGCGTGGCCTGCTTGACGGTCGCGGTGATGACGTCGCCGATACGAGCGTAGCGGCGGTGCGATCCGCCCTTCACGCGGATGCAGAGAATCTCCCTCGCTCCCGAGTTGTCGGCCACCCTGAGCCTGGACTCCTGCTGGATCATCGTGCGGCCTACTTCGCCTTCTCGACGACCTCGACCAGGCGCCAGCGCTTGGTCTTGGACAGCGGCCGCGTCTCGACGATCCGAACGCGATCCCCCTCGCCGGCCTCGTTCGACTCGTCGTGGGCGCGCAGCGTGCTGGACTGGCGCACGATCTTCTCGTACGCCGGGTGGCGGCGGGCGACGTCGATCCGCACGGTGATCGTCTTGTCGGCCTTGCTGGAGACGACCGTCCCCTGGCGCTCCTTGCGCCCGGCCGAACGGCGCTCCGCGGGCGGAGTGCCCTGCCCGCCCTGGTGGCCCTCGCGGCTCTTACGGCGGTACGACGAGCGCACCCTGGAGGCCTTGGCCCGGCGCTCGGCGCGCTCGGCGGCGCGCTCCTCTGGGCTGCGCTCGGGGCCGGCCTCGCGAGACCGGCGCGACCGCTCCAGTCGCATGCGGGCCTTCCAGTCCAGACCCTCGAGCACGTCATCGGCCTCGCCGGCTGCGGCATCCGGGCTGGCCGAATCCTGGTCGGTGTCACCGGGTTCCGCGGCGGGCTCCTCGGCTGCCGGGGCGTCGCCGTCGGCCTCGGGGGCCTCCTCTTCGGCGGGAGCCTCGGCCTGGGGCGCCTGCTCCTCGGTCGCCTCGGGGGCCTGCTCCTCGTTGTTCTCGCTCTGCTCGTTCTTCTCTTCGTCAGCCATCTCTATCCGTCCCGGGCCCTAGGCCCTGAGTTCCTTCTCCACGTCGATACCGCGCTCCTTGGCGACGGTCAGCAGGCGTGCCACGTCCCTGCGCGCCGCGCTGAGCGCGGAGGTGTTCTCCAGTTCCCCGGTCGCGTGCTGGAAGCGCAGGCCGAAGTGCTCCTCCTTCGCCTGGCGCAGGCGGTCGAGCAGCTCCTCGTCCTTGAGGTTGTGGGCTTCGGACGCCTTCATCAGGCCTCGGACCCCTCGCGCTTCACGAACTTGGTCTTGACCGGAAGCTTGTGGCCCGCCAGGCGCATCGCGTCCTTGGCCAGCTCCTCGTCCACGCCCGCGAGCTCGAACATCACGCGGCCGGGCTTCACGACGGCGACCCATCCCTCGGGGTTGCCCTTGCCCGAGCCCATGCGGGTCTCGGCCGGCTTTGCGGTAACCGGCTTGTCGGGGAAGACGTTGATCCAGACCTTCCCGCCTCGCTTGATCTTGCGGGTCATCGCGACACGGGCGGCCTCGATCTGGCGGTTTGTGATCCAGCCGCGCTCCATCGCCTTCAGCCCGTACTCGCCGAACGCCACATTGGAGCCGCCCTTCGTGTAGCCGCGCATGCGGCCGCGCATCTGCTTGCGGTACTTGACCCGCTTGGGCATCAACATCAGGAACGGCCTCCTCGCGATCCACCCGAGGGCGAGCTGCCGCCGCCCTCGTCGGCGCCGTCCTGGCGGTATCCCTCCGGCATGACCTCGCCCTTGTTGATCCAGCACTTGACCCCGATGCGGCCCGTGGTGGTGCGGGCCTCGATGAAGCCGTAGTCGATGTCCGCGCGCAGCGTGTGCAGCGGCACCCGCCCGTCCGAGTAGCCCTCGGTACGCGCCATCTCGGCGCCGCCCAGGCGCCCGGAGACCTGCACCTTCACGCCTTTTGCGCCCGACCGCATCGCTGAGGTCAGCGCGCGCTTCATCGCGCGTCGGAACGCCACGCGGTTCTGGAGCTGCTCAGCGATCGACTGCGCGACGAGCTTCGCGTCGAGCTCGGGACGCTTGATCTCCTTGATGTTCACCTTGACCGGGCGGCCCGTGATCTTGTGAAGCTCCTTGCGCAGCGCGTCGACCTCGCTGCCGGACTTGCCGATCACGATGCCCGGGCGTGCGGTGGAGATGTTCACCTCGATCTCGCCGGACCCCTTGACGATCGTGATGTCTGACAGGCCGGCGTGCGAGAGCTTGTTCTCGATGTGCTCCCGGATCTTGATGTCCTCCATCAGGTAGTCGGAGAACTCGCGCTCGTTGAACCAGTTCGACTTCCAGTCGTGGATGTATCCGACGCGGAAGCCTTCGGGGTGGATCTTCTGTCCCATGCTGTTCCTCAGTCCTCCGGCGTCAGCGCCACTTGGATGTGGCTGGTTCGCTTGTTGATCCTGGTCGCACGCCCGAGCGCCCGCGGCCGGTAGCGGCGCAGCGTCGGGCCTTCGTCGACGCGGATGTCGGTCACCCGCAGGTCGTCGGCGACCAGGTCGTGGTTGTTCTCGGCGTTCGCGGCTGCCGAGCCGATTAGATTTGCGACGTCGCGGGCGGCGCCTCGCGGCGAGAAGCGCAGCAGCGTCAGCGCGTCCTCCAGCGGCAGGCCGCGGACCTGGTCGGCCACCAGGCGCGCCTTGCGCGGGGCCACGCGGACGTAGCTGGCCTTGGCGCGGACGACCGGCCGCTCGCTGGCCTGGTCCTTCGTCTTGGGCCCGCTCTTGGCGGCCGGCTTCTTGGTAGGCCCTTTCCGCGAGGCGGGCTGCTTCGCCGTCGTCTTCTTGTCGGCAGGCTTGGCCGTCTCGGCCTTGGCCCTGGCGTCTGCGGTCTTGGAGGTCGCCTCGGCGGCCGGCTGCCTGCCCCGGGCCGCGGTTTCCTTCTTCGCAGAGGTTCGCTTGGCCGCAGTCTTCTTGGCGGGCCCCTTCTTGGCGGCCGGCTTCTTCGCCTTCGCTTCGGCCTGAGCCTTGCCCTTGGCCTCGGCCTTCTCGGCCTGCTTGGAGCCGGAGCCCTTCCCGGTGCCCTTGTCCTCCGCCGCGCGCTTTCCCGCGGCCTCCTCGCTCGCCTTCGTCTCCGGCCTGCGGCCGGCGGCGCCGCTCACGGGCTCGCTGCCCTTCTTGCCCTTGTTTCCCTCGGCCATCAGTCCTCGCCCTTCGAGCCGGCGCCCGAGTGGGCGCGGAATGTGCGGGTGGGGGCGAACTCGCCGAGCTTGTGGCCGACCATCGACTCGGAGATGTAGACCGGCACGTGCTTGCGGCCGTCGTGGACGGCGATGGTGTGCCCCACCATCTCGGGGAACACGGTGGACTTGCGCGACCATGTCTTGATCATCGTCTTCTGCCCCGCCTCATTCATCGCGGCGATGCGCTGCAGCAGGCGGGCCTCGGCCCACGGCCCCTTCTTGGTCGAACGTCCCATCTGCCCTCTACCTCTTCTTCCTACGTCGGCCGCGCACGATCATCGCGTCGGAGCGCTTGCCCTTCTTGCGTGTCCGGTAGCCGAGCGTGGGCTTGCCCCATGGGGTGACCGGATGGCCACCCGGCGTGTGGTGCGCCTCTCCGCCGCCGTGCGGGTGGTCCACGGGGTTCATCGCGACGCCACGAGTCTGCGGTCGCTTGTTCCGATGGCGGCTGCGGCCGGCCTTGCCCCCCTTGACGTTCTGGTGCTCCGCGTTGGTCAGCGTTCCCACCGTCGCCCGGCACTCGCCGCGGACCATCCGGACCTCGCTCGAGGGCAGGCGCAGGGAGACCATCGGGCCCTCCTTGGCCACGACCTGGATCGCCGTGCCGGCCGCGCGGCCGAGCCTGCCGCCTTGACCGGGGATCAGCTCCACGTTGTGGACCACCGTGCCCGTCGGGATTCGGCTCAGGGGCAGGCAGTTGCCTGGGGCGATGTCGGCGCCCTCTCCGGACTGGACCTCCGCCCCGACCGTCAGTCCCTGCGGCGCCAGGATGTAGCTCTTGTGGCCGTCCGCGTAGTGGAGCAGCGCGATGTAGGCGCTGCGGTTCGGGTCGTACTCGACGGTCGCGACCTTCGCGGGGACGCCGTCCTTGACGCGCTTGAAGTCGATCTCGCGATAGCGGCGCTTTGCCCCGCCGCCGCGGTGGCGGGACGTGACGCGCCCCGCGGCGTTGCGGCCGCTGGAGCGCTTCTTGCCCTTCGTCAGGCTCTTGGTGGGCTGGTCCCCGCTCAGCTCCTCGCGCAGCTGGTAGGTCCCGAAGCGGCGCCCGGGGCTGGTCGGTTTTGTCTTGCGGTTGGCCATCGTCGTTCTCCTAGCTCTCCTACTCGACCGCCGCGCCCTCGAACAGCTCGATGCGCTGACCCGGTGCCAGCTGGACCACGGCCTTTTTCCACGAGCGGCTCGTGCCCGTGGTGAGGCCCCGGCGCTTCGGCTTCGCGCGCACCTTGGAGGTGCGTACGGCGCGGACCTTGACGTCGAAGATCTCCTCGACCGCTTGCGCGATCTGGGTCTTGTGCGCGCGGTCGTGTACGCGGAACGTGTACTTGCCGTCGGACATGAGCGCGTAGCTCTTCTCCGAGACGACAGGGCGAATCAGCACTTGGCGCGGGTCCATCAGCCGGCCCGTCCCTTCAGCTCCTCGAGGGCGGGCTCGCTGATCACCAGCGAAGCGGCGCCGATCACGTCGGCGACGCCCGCGGCGTCGGCCTGGGCGACCTGCACCCGCGGCATGTTCCGGAAGCTCTTCGCGGCGGCCTCCTCGTCGCCACCCACGATCACGAGGGTGGGGGCGTTTCCCCCCCACTTCGCGAGCGCCTGCGCGGCCTGCTTCGTGGCCGGCTTCTCGAAGGTCCCGGCGCCAAGGACGGCCAGGCTGCCGCGCTCGGCGTGAACGCTCAGCGCGGCGCGCATCGCGCGGCGCCGCGCCTTGCGATTGACCTTGAAGGTGTACCGGCGGGGCTTGGGGCCGAACGCCGCGCCGCCGCCGTAGCGGTGCGGCACGCCGAGCGCGCCGACGCGTGCACGGCCCGTCCCCTTCTGACGCCACGCCTTGGCGGTGGTCATCGAGACCTCGCCGCGGGTCAGCGAGGAATGCGTGCCGCGCCTGCGTGCATTCAGGTCGGCTCGTGCCGCTTGGTGGACCAGCGACTCGTGGAAGGGCTCCGAGAATATTTCCTTCGGCAGGTCCGCCTTGGCCTGCTTGCCCAGGACCGGGGCCTTCAGGTCAGCCATCGGAGCGGACCTCCACGGTCGCGTTCTTCGCGCCCGGCACCGACCCCTTGATCATCAGCAGATTCCGCTCGGCGTCCACGCGGTGGACCGTCGCGCCGCGCTGCGTGGCGCGCTTCGCCCCCATCTGGCCGGGCATCTTCTGGCCGGGAAAGATCCTGGCAGGGTCGGCGGAGGCACCGGCGGAGCCAGGGGCCCGCACGTTGTGGGAGCCGTGGGTGACCGGACCGCGGCCGAAGTTGTGGCGCTTGATGGTGCCCTGGAAGCCCTTGCCGATCGAGACCGCCGAGACCTTGACCCGTTCACCGGGCTCGAAGTCCGCGACCGTCACCTGGTCGCCGACCTTCCTGGAGGCCACGGCGTCGCCTTCGGCAGCGCCGGCGGCTCCCTCGGGCGCTTCGGCCCCCTCGCTCTCGCCCTCTCCACCGCCTCCGGCCGGGAAGCCGACGTCGCGGAATTCCACGACCCTGCGCATGGCGCCCGCGCTCGCCTTCTTCAGGTGGCCCAGCTCGCCCTTGGTCAGCTTGCGCTCCTCGGTCGGGACCGCGGCCAGCTGGACGGCGTCGTAGCCGTCGCGCTCGCCGTTGCGGATCGCCGTGACCACGTTGGGCGCCGCCTCGATCACGGTCACCGGCACGGCGACACCGTCCTCGTCGAAGAGGCGGGTCATTCCGAGCTTGATGCCGAGGATCGCGCTCATCACTGCCACCTAGAGACGAATCTCGACGTCGACGCCCGCCGGCAGGGTCTCCATCCGCTGCAGCTCGTCCACCGTCTTCGGGGTCGGCTGGTGGATGTCGATGAGCCGCTTGTGCGTGCGGATCTCGAAGTGCTCGCGCGAGTCCTTGTCCTTGAATGGGGAGCGGATCACGCAGTAGACGTTCTTCTCGGTGGGCAGCGGGACGGGCCCGGACACGGTGGCCCCGGTCCGCTCGGCGGTACCGACGATCTCCTGGGCAGCCCGGTCTATGGCGTCGTGGTCATACGCCTTGAGCCTGATCCGGATCTTTCCCGATGTCAGTGAGGCCATGGCCTCGATCTACCTCTTCATCTCTTTCTCTGCTCTGTGCGGTCTGCCGCCGGTCGAACTGCTGACGCGACTAGGGCGCCACCCATGTGAGGACAGCGCCCCGGTCGTATGTCTTCCGTTTTCGGCCCTTGCCAACCACCTACGAGGGCCCTCTCGTGAAGCGAGCCCCTGTGAGGGGCCCGCTTCGGAACTACTCGATTACCTCCGTCACGACCCCGGAGCCGACGGTGCGGCCACCCTCGCGGATCGCGAAGCGGAGACCTTGGTCCATGGCGATCGGCTGGATCAACTCGACCTCCATCTCGGCGTTCTCGCCCGGCGCCACGAACTCACGGTCCTCGGGCAGGTTGACGACGCCGGTCACGTCCGTGGTCCGGAAGTAGAACTGCGGCCTGTAACCCGTGACGAAGGGCGTGTGACGGCCGCCCTCCTCCTTCTTCAGGCAGTAGACCTCGGCCTTGTACTTGGTGTGCGGCGTGATCGACCCCGGCTTGCAGAGGACCTGCCCGCGCTGAATCTCCTCGCGCTTGGTGCCTCGCAGCAGAGCGCCAATGTTGTCGCCCGCCCGGCCCTCGTCGAGGATCTTGCGGAACATCTCGACGCCGGTGACGACCGTCTTGGAGCTCTCCGGGGCGATGCCGACGATCTCCACCTCTTCGCCCGAGTTGATGATGCCCTGCTCAACGCGGCCGGTCGCGACCGTGCCGCGGCCGGTGATCGAGAAGACGTCCTCGACCGGCATCAGGAACGGCTTGTCCAGGTCGCGTTCGGGCTCCGGGATGTAGTCATCCAGGGCCTGGGCGAGGTCGAGGATGGACTGCTTGGCCTCCTCGTCGCCCTCGAGCGCCTTCAGCGCCGAGCCCTTGATGATCGGGACCTCGTCGCCGGGGAACTCGTACTCCTTGAGCAGGTCCTTGACCTCCTCCTCGACGAGCTCCAGGAGCTCCTCGTCGTCGACCATGTCGGTCTTGTTCAGGTAGACGACCACGTAGGGGACGTTCACCTGGCGGGCCAGCAGGATGTGCTCGCGGGTCTGGGGCATCGGGCCGTCCGGCGCCGAGACCACCAGGATCGCGCCGTCCATCTGGGCGGCCCCCGTGATCATGTTCTTGACGTAGTCGGCGTGGCCGGGACAGTCGACGTGCGCGTAGTGACGGTTGTCCGTCTCGTACTCGACGTGCGACGTCGCGATGGTGATCCCGCGCTCCTTCTCCTCGGGCGCGTTGTCGATCTCATCGAACGACTTCACCTCGGTTCCACCCTTGTCGGCGAGTGTCTTGGTGATCGCGGCGGTCAGCGTGGTCTTGCCGTGATCGACATGGCCGATGGTGCCGACGTTGACGTGCGGCTTATCGCGATCGAACTTCTCCTTGGACATCTCGCTCCTTTGGCTCTCTCGGTTGCTCTAAGTCTTCGTTGTAAGCGTTTCGGGCTACGTGCGTGAACTGTGCCTCCGAATCGTGTTTGGTTCGGAAGCTGACCAACCCCGGGAATATAGCTACGGGGCGCGGTTCGGGCCTATGCCCCCGCCCCTACGGGCTCTCCCGAGCGGTGCTCGACGATCTCCTCGGCGATATTCGTGGGAACTTCCTCGTAGCGCTCGAACTGCATCGTGTAGCTGGCGCGCCCCTGCGTAGAGGAGCGCAGGTCCGTGGCGTAGCCGAACATCTCGCCGAGCGGGACGAAGGCCTGGACCGCGAGGGCGTTGCCGCGCTGCTCCTGGCCTTGGACCTTCCCGCGGCGGCGGCTGAGGTCGCCGATGACGTCGCCCAGGAACTCCTCCGGGGTCACGACCTCGACGGCCATCACGGGCTCGAGCAGGACGGGGCTGGCCTTGCGCGCGCCCTCCTGCAGCGCCATGGAGCCGGCGACCTTGAAGGCCATCTCCGAGGAGTCCACATCGTGGTAGGAGCCGTCGATCAGCTCGACCCTGACGTCCACCATCGGGTAGCCCGCCTTGACGCCCGAGGCGAGCGCCTCCTCGATGCCCTGCTCGACCGACGGGATGTACTCGGTCGGGATGCGTCCGCCCTTGATCTCGTTGACGAAGTCGAAGCCCTCGCCCGGCGCGGGCTCGAGATTGATCACGGCGTGGCCGTACTGCCCGCGGCCGCCTGTCTGACGGACGAACTTGCCGTTGACCTTCTCGATGCGCTTGCGGATGGTCTCGCGGTAGGCGACCTGCGGCTTGCCCACGTTCGCCTCGACCGAGAACTCGCGCAACATGCGGTCTACGAGGACCTCCAGGTGCAGCTCGCCCATGCCGTGGATCAGGGTCTGGCCGGTCTCGTCGTCGGACTCGACCTGGAAGGTGGGGTCCTCCTCGGCCAGGCGCTGCAGGCTCTCGCTGAGCTTCTCCTGATCGGCCTTGGTCCTGGGCTCGATGGCGACGGCGATGACGGGCTCGGGGAACTCGATCTGCTCGAGCACGATGGGGGCGTCCGGCGCGCAAAGCGTGTCGCCCGTGGACGTCTGCTTCAGGCCGACGCCGGCGACGATGTCACCCGCGTAACAGTCTTCGATCTCCTCGCGCGAGTTGGCGTGCATCATCAGCAGGCGGCCGATGCGCTCAGTGCGGCCGGTGGACGCGTTCAGGACCCGGGACCCCGCCCCGAGCTTGCCCGAGTAGACGCGAAAGTAGGTGAGCTTGCCGACGTAGGGGTCGACCATCACCTTGAAGGCGAGGGCCGAGAAGGGCTCATCGTCGGTGGGCTTCCGCTCGGCCTCGGTCGGGCCGCCGTCCTGCCCCTTCTTGGCCGGCTCCATGCCGGTCATCGGCGGGACCTCGAGCGGCGAAGGCAATAGCTCGACGATCGCGTCGAGCAGCGGCTGCACGCCCTTGTTCTTGAAGGCCGAACCGCAGAGGACGGGCGTGACCTTCAGCTCGAGCGTGGCGCGGTGCAGGGACTTCGCGATCCGCTCGTGGGGGATCTCCTGGTCCTCCAGATACATCTCCATCAGCTCGTCGTCGTAGTCGGCGCAGGACTCGATCAAATGCTTGCGGTGCTCGGCGGCCTGCTCTTGGAGGCCCGCCGGGATCTCCTCGTAGGAGAACTCGGTGCCGAGCTCGTCCTTCCAGACGAGGGCCTTGTTCTCGATCAGGTCGACCACGCCCGCGAAGTCGCCCTCGGCGCCGATCGGGATCTGGATGGGGAGCGGGTTGGCGCCCAAGCGATCGCGCATCGTCTCGACGGCGCCATCGAAGTCGGCGCCGGTTCGGTCCATCTTGTTGATGAAGGCGATGCGGGGGACCCGGTACTTGTCCGCCTGGCGCCAGACCGTCTCGGACTGGGGCTCGACCCCGGCTACTGAGTCGAACAGCGCGATCGCGCCGTCGAGGACGCGGAGGCTGCGCTCGACCTCGACGGTGAAGTCCACGTGGCCGGGGGTGTCGATGATGTTGATGCGGTGGCCCTCCCACTCGCACGCCGTCGCAGCCGAGGTGATGGTGATGCCGCGCTCCTGCTCCTGCTCCATCCAGTCCATGACGGCGGCGCCCTCGTGCACCTCGCCCATCTTGTGGGTACGACCGGTGTAGTAGAGGATGCGCTCGGTCGTCGTCGTCTTGCCGGCATCGATGTGCGCCATGATGCCGATGTTGCGTGTCTTCTCGAGGGGGAAGCTGCGGGGCATGGGTTCAGGTCTTCTCTTCTGGGATCTTTCTTTGACGGATTGGGTGGAGGGCGTTGATCGAGTGCGACGGGGTCGCGAATGGAGCGGGTAGGGTGGCCGTTTCAGCGCATGAAAAAGGCCCTGCCGGGCCCGAGCGCTTCCGCGTCAGATGACCCGACCTGCTCCTATGTCGTCTTGCCGTTCTCCATTCAAGCGGGTATCGCCCGCGTCCCGCCCCGAGATGTCAGGGCGGTCCATGGGCGACGCGGGATGATAGCAAGGGCATGATGGGCTCCAGAGAGGGATTTCTCGAGCGGCGCAGGCGTCGCAGGGCCTCGGAGCGCGAGCTGGCCCGCAAGGCCGATCTGGTGCGATCCGATGCCCGCGCGAAGTCGAAGCGCCGCAGCTCCGAGCGGCGCCGGGCACGCTTCTCGGGCTGGCGGGACGAGATCGTGGAGCTGTGGATGTGGATCAAGGGTTCGGCCTTCGAGATCCGGCGCCGCGCCGGCCGCGGCGGTGCCGCCGTCGAGCGCCGCGTGGCACCGGTCGCCGCCGTGGTCTCGAGGCGCGTCAGTCCCGCGCTGGCTCCGGCGAGCCGTGCGCTCGTGCTGGCCTGGGGCGCTCTCAGCGCGCTGCTCCGTCCGCTGGCGCCCCAGGTCGCCGCCGCGCTCTTCGCGCTCGTGCGCGCGCTCGGCGCGGTCCTGAGTGGGGTGCTCGTGGTCGGCTCGCGCGTTCGGGCGACGATCGTCGCAGTCGCCCGGGCCTTGATTCGGTGGATGGACGCCCACGTCACGGCCGCCCGCGTCTGCGCCGCGCTCGCGATCGCCGCGGCGGCGGCGATCGCCGCCTCGCAGTTCGTCGACTACCGCGGGATCGCCATCGGCGCGGACCAGTACCAGGGAGACGCGGGTGAAGTCGCCCCCGTCCCGCAGCTGAACCGGGAGCTCACAGGCGACGCGCACGCCTACCTGATGCTTCCGCTCGCGCTGCTCGCGATCATCCTCGCGTCGCTGGCGCTGCGCGGCAGGCCGCGCCTGGCGCTCCTGGTTTCGCTGATCGGCCTGGCCGGGATCGTGGTCACCCTCGCCGTCGACCTGCCGCAGGCGCTCGACACCGGGCGGATCGGCGAGGCCTACGAGGGCACCGAGGCTCGCCTGCTGACCGGATTCTGGATACAGCTGATCGGCTCGGCCGTCCTGCTTGCGGCCGGCCTGGCCCTTGCGCGCTTCGCCGGCGGCGCGCGCAGGCGGGCAGGCCGCACCCGGCCCGCCACCCGGTCCACTTCGCCGCGGGGCGGCGCCGAGGGACATCCGGGCGGCGCCCGGGCCCCTGGGGCGCACGGCGGCCACGGCGCCGCGGGGTCGGGGGCCGGCGCCTGATGGGCATCGACCGCACACGGGCCCTCCTGGTCCTTTCCTGCGCGGGCGCCGCCGCCCTGCTCGCCGCTTCGCAGTTCACCAACCTCTTCGAGCTGACCCCGACCGGCGGCGATGCCCTGGGCGAGGTCAAGTCGGATGACCAGCACGGCTACGCGATCATCGTCCTCGCCGCCCTCTCCCTTGTGCTGCTGGTCGTCTCGCTGGCCGCCCGCGGAGAGGCGATCGCCCAGGGCGCCGCCTTTGCGGTGGCGGTGTGCGGCGTCGTCTGCCTGCTGATCTTTCTCGTCATCGACCTCCCGGACGCCAACAGCATCGGCGCCCTAGACGACGAGTCCTTCATAGACGCGAAGGCCGAGCCCGCCGCGGGCTTCTGGTTCGAGCTGGTGGGAGCACTGGTCCTGACCGCATGCGGAGCCGCCCTGGCTACGCTGCGTCCCGAGCCCGCGTCACTGGCAGGCTCGGCCGCCCTCACGCGTCCCTCCTCCGATGACCGTGGGCTGCGTGAGGGGACGCCGAACGGCGCGCCTCAGCGCGACCTGCGAAGCCCGGCGCCGAACGCCGCCGAGACCGAGCCCCGCTGACGGGCTCTGTGGGTAGGCTCGCCAGTGCGACCCCTATAGGGTCGACTGAAGGCTCCCACCAGGGTGGAGAGCTCCCGCCGCCCTACCAGCGGTAGTGCGCGAAGGCCTTGTTGGCCTGGGCCATGCGGTAGATATCGTCCTTGCGCTTCCAGGCGTTGCCCTGCTGCTTGGACGCATCCAGGATCTCGTTGGCCAGGCGCTCTGGCATCGACTTCTCGCCGCGGGCGCGGGCGAACTCGACCAGCCAGCGGACCGCGAGGGTCCGGGCGCGACGAGCGGGGACCTCGACCGGCACCTGGTAGGTGGCGCCTCCCACACGGCGGGAGCGGACCTCGAGGACCGGGGTGAGCTGCTTGATCGCGTTCTCGAGGTCCTCCACGGGATTGCCGCCCGTCCGCTCGCCCACGATGGCGAGCGCGTCGTAGGTGATCTGTTCGGCGACGGACTTCTTGCCGTCGCTCATCACCTTGTTGACGAGCTGCTGGACGAGGCGGCTCCGATAGAGGGAGTCCGGCTCGAGGGGGCGGATCGTCGCCTGGTTGCGGCGAGGCATCCCGCTAGCCGGCCTTGACGCCGTAGCGTGAGCGGGCCTGCTTGCGGTCGGAGACGCCGGCGGCGTCCAGGGTGCCGCGGACGACCTTGTAGCGGACGCCCGGCAGGTCCTTGACGCGGCCCCCGCGGACCAGCACGACGGAGTGCTCCTGGAGGTTGTGGCCCTCCCCGGGGATGTAGGACGTGACCTCCATCTGGTTCGTGAGCCGGACACGCGCGATCTTGCGCAGCGCGGAGTTCGGCTTCTTGGGGGTCACGGTGGCCACACGGGTGCAGACACCGCGCCTCTGGGGAGCGGCGACCCGCTTCTTGCGACCCTGCCCGGACTTGAGGCCGGGCGTGGACATCTTCTTCGGCTTGGGATGCCGGCCCTTGCGGACGAGTTGGTTCGTGTTCGGCACGGTCGGGCAGGATAGAGGAATCGACCGGCCGCCTCCTCGGGTGCAAACTGGGGAGGTGCCGGGCGTGGGGCGCGGGATGCCCTGGCAACCCTGGGCGTAACCTGCGGCGCGTGGGAGCCTCGGGTGAATCCGGGCGGCCGCTGCTGGCCGTGGACGTGGACGGCGTCATCAGCCTGTTCGGGCATGACCGGCCGAACGAGGAGGCGCCGGGCGACTTCCACCTCGTCGACGGGATGCCGCACTTCATCTCGGCCGCGACGGGCCCGCGGCTGAACCGGCTGGGGCAGACCTATGACCTGGTCTGGGCGACGGGCTGGGAGGACCGGGCCAACGACCACCTGCCGGCAATCCTGGGCATCCCCACGCTGCCCTACCTGACCTTCGACGGCGAAGCGCGCTTCGGAACCGCGCACTGGAAGCTACCCGCGATAGACTCGTACGCCGGCGACCGGCCAACCGCCTGGATCGACGACAGCTTCGATTCCAGCTGCTACGAGTGGGCCGAGAGCCGGCGGTCGCCGACCCTGCTGGTTCCGACCGATCCCGCGATCGGCCTCGAGGAGGGACACGTCGCGGCCCTGGAGTCGTGGGCGGCGGACGGCTACGCCGTGCGCTGAGGCTGCGAGCCGAGCTTGACGGGCCTCTAGACTCATCTCCGTGGAGGGAGTCTGGCCGATCGTCTTTCTCGCAGTGGTCCTGAAGATCCCGGTGTTCTTCGGGATCTGGTTGGTCTGGTGGGCCGCCAAGAGCTATGACGAGTTCGCGGACGAGACCCCGCCGGACTCTCGGGAGCATCCGTTCCGCCGCTGGAGGCGCCAGCCCAAGGGCCCCCGCGGCCCTCGCCGGGGCCCGCACGGGGGCGGCGCTCGGGCGCTGCCCGCCTGCCCGCCTGGTGGGCGCACTCGGACACCGCACGTGAAGCCGCGCGTGGCGCCCGGCCTGGCCGCCCACGAGCGCGCTGACCGGCAGTCACAGTTCGCCGGGCCTTAACCGCCGCAGCGGTTCCGGAGAGACCAGCTGCTCCTGCGTCGACGCCCGAGAGCGCCTGCCTCCCGTGACGGTCCCGCGCGCGCACTGCGGGACACCGTCGCCTCATGGGTCGGAACTCAGCTCTTGTCGGCGGAGTCGCCGCCGGCGTCACCCGACGACTGGCTCGCGCCCGAGCCGCTGGTCTCGATCTCCGAGGCCAGCTCCTCGAGCTCCTCGGCGAAGCTCGGGCCAAAGCCCTCGAGCTGCGAGCCCTCGCCGTCGCCGGCGAGGTCGAGCTCGGCCGCCAGCTCCTCCTCGGACAGAAGCTCCTCGGCGGCCGGCTGCGCGGGCTCGACCGGCTCGATCTGCAGCGAACGGTAGTGCTTCAGGCCAGTCGCGGCCGGGATCAGCTTGCCGATGATCACGTTCTCCTTCAGGCCCATCAGCCTGTCGCGCTTGCCCTCCAAGGCAGCGTCGGTTAGGACCTTGGTGGTCTCCTGGAAGGAGGCTGCCGACAGGAAGGACTCCGTCGCCAGCGATGCCTTGGTGATCCCGAGGATCACCGGCTCGGCCTTGGCCGGCGTCTTGGTCTTCTTGCCCTTGAACTTCTCGTTGATCGCGTCGAAGGTCAGCCTGTCCTCCAGCTGTCCGGGCAGCAGCTCGGACGAGCCCTTGGAGTCGACGCGGACCTTCTTCAGCATCTGCCGCACGATCAGCTCGATGTGCTTGTCGTTGATGTCCACGCCCTGGGCGCGGTACACCCTCTGCACCTCGGCCACGATGTACTGCTCGGTCTGCGTGCGGCCGCGAATCGCCAGGATCTCGGCCGGGTAGAGCGACCCCTCGTTCAGCTGCACGCCGGGCTCGACCTTCTGCCCGGCCTTCACGTACAGGTTGGTCCGGGCCGGGAACGAGTATTCGTGCTCCTCGCCCTTGTCGTCGGTGATCGTCACCTTGACGGCCTTCTCGGTCTCCTCGACGGACACCTTGCCGGCCACCTCGGCGATCTGGGCGAGGCCCTTCGGCTTGCGCGCCTCGAACAGCTCGACGACTCGCGGCAGGCCCTGGGTGATGTCCAGCCCGGCCACGCCACCGGTGTGGAAAGTGCGCATCGTGAGCTGCGTGCCCGGCTCACCGATCGACTGCGCGGCGATGATCCCGACGGCGTCGCCGATCTCCACCAGGGCGCCGGTCGCCGGCATGACGCCGTAGCACTGGCGGCAGACCCCGGACTCGGCCTCGCACTTCGTGACCGAGCGGAGCGGGATCGTGGACCCGGTGTCGTCGGCTGAGAACGCCTCGTCGAGCTCAGCCAGCTCCGGCTTGTCGATCAGGTCGCCCCGCTTCAGCAGGTCGCGTCCGCGCTTGGTCGCGAACTTCTTCGCGACCACCCGGCCGGCCAGGTTCGGGTTCAACTCACCATCGTCGCGGCGAACCGGCATCTCGATGTAATCCTTGGTCTTGCAGTCCTCTATCCGCACGATCACGTCCTGCGAGACGTCCACGAGACGGCGCGTCAGGTAGCCCGAGTCGGCCGTCCGCAGCGCGGTGTCGGCCAAGCCCTTGCGGGCGCCGTGGGTCGAGATGAAGTACTCCAGGACGGACAGGCCCTCCATGAAGTTGGCCTTGATCGGCCGCTCGATGATCTCGCCCTTCGGATTCGCCATCAGGCCGCGCATGCCGGCCAACTGGCGAATCTGCTTGAACGAGCCGCGGGCCCCCGAGTTGGCCATCATGAAGATCGGATTCAGCTCGTCGAGGTTGTCCTCCATCGCCTGCCCGACCTCCTCGGTCGCGAGGTCCCACTGGCCGGTGACGGCCTCCTTGCGCTCCTCGGCGGTGATGTAGCCCTCGTCGTACTGCCCCATGATCTCCTCGCTCTGCTTCTCATAGCGCTCGAGGATCTCTTCCTTGTCCGGAGGAGCGACGACGTCGTTCTTCGAGATCGTGATCCCCGCCTGGGTGGCGAAGTGGAATCCCAGCTCCTTGAAGGCGTCCAGCACCAGCGAAACCGCTGGAGCGCCGTAGGACTCAACCAGGTCGCTGACCATCGTGTTGACGTCGCGCTTCTTCAGCGACTGGTTCACGAAGCGGTACGCCTCGGGGTCGTACTCGTCCCCGAGCGCGTTCGCGATCGCGCGCTCGACGCGATCGTTGAAGATGATCCGCCCGACCGTGGTCAGGAAGTGCTCGTGACCCGCTCTGCGGTACTCGGCGAAGTCGTGAAGCTTGACGATTCCGTTCTCATAGGCCAGCTCGGCCTCCTGCGCGGTCCGGAACGGGTGAGGCTTGACGTCCAGTGAGGACGAGTCGAGCTCCTCGACGTCGTTCCGCGAGTAGGTCAGGTAGTACAGCCCCAGCACCATGTCCTGGGTCGGCGTCGCCAGTGGCGCACCGTGCGCCGGCGAAAGGATGTTGTTGGAGGACAGCATCAGGATGCGGGCCTCCGCCTGGGCCTCCGCCGAGAGCGGCAGATGCACCGCCATCTGGTCACCGTCGAAGTCCGCATTGAAGGCGTGGCAGACCAGCGGATGGATCTGGATCGCCTTGCCCTCGACCAGCACGGGCTCGAAGGCCTGGATGCCGAGTCGGTGCAGCGTCGGCGCTCGGTTCAGCAGCACCGGATGCTCATGGATGACCTCCTCGAGCACGTCCCAAACCTCGGGGATCATCGAGTCGACCATCTTCTTGGCGGCCTTGATGTTCTGGACCTGCTTGCGCTCGACCAGGCGGGCCATGATGAACGGCTTAAACAGCTCCAGGGCCATGATCTTGGGCAGCCCGCACTGGTGGATCTTCAGGCTGGGCCCCGAGACGATGACCGAGCGGCCGGAGTAGTCCACCCGCTTTCCGAGCAGGTTCTGACGGAAGCGGCCCTGCTTGCCCTTGAGCATGTCGCTGAGCGACTTCAGGGGCCGATTGCCGGGTCCCGTGACGGGGCGGCCACGGCGGCCGTTGTCGAACAGCGCGTCGACGGCCTCCTGCAGCATCCGCTTCTCGTTGTTGACGATGATCTCCGGCGCGCCCAGGTCCAGCAGCCTCTTCAGGCGGTTGTTCCTGTTGATGACGCGGCGGTAGAGGTCGTTGAGATCCGAGGTCGCGAAGCGGCCGCCGTCGAGCTGGACCATCGGCCGCAGCTCGGGCGGGATGACCGGAACGACGTCCAGGACCATCCAGTCGGGGCGGTTCGTGGACTTCAGGAAGGCGTCGACGACCTTCAGCCGCTTGACTGCGCGGGCCTGCTTCTGGCCCTTGGAAGTGTTGATCGTCTCCTCCAGCAGCTCGGCCTCGGCCTCCAGGTCGACGGCCTCGAGCAGCTCGCGCACGGACTCTGCGCCCATGCCGCCCTTGAAGTACTCGCCCCAGCCGAACGGGGATCCGAAGCGGTCCTTCAGCTCGCGGAACGTGGTCTCGTCGTTGATCACGTCCTTGGGCTTCATTTCGCTGAAGATCTTCCAGACCTCGCGCATGCGCTCGGCCGCTTCTTCCAGGTAGCCCTCGGTATCGGAGATCTCGGCGTCGAAGGTCTTCCGGAGCTCCTTGGCCAGCTTCTCGCGGTCCTCGGCCTTCATGCGCTTCACGTTCGTGACGGTGTCGGCCCAGAGCTCATCGTCCTCGTTGAAGCCGTCGGTGGTCCCCGGGGCCGGCGCCTGGTCGTCCCCCTCGGCGTCGTCGGCCTTCACGCCAAGGTAGGCGAGGCGCCGCGTCAGGCTCTCGTTCAGCTCCTGGGTGCGCTGCTCGCGCTCGGCGTCGTAGGCCGCGATCTGCTTGTCGACCTCCTTCTCGAGCTTCGTGGAGTCCTTGGTCCGGGCCTCCTCGTCCACCCAGGTGATGACCGAGGCGGCGAAGTACAGGACCTTCTCGAGCTCCTTGGGAGCCATGTCGATCAGGTAGCCGATCCGAGAGGGGACGCCCTTGAAGAACCAGATGTGGGAGACCGCCGCCGCCAGGTCGATGTGGCCCATGCGCTCGCGCCGCACCTTGGACCGGGTCACCTCGACGCCGCAGCGCTCGCAGACGATGCCCTTGTAGCGAACCCGCTTGTACTTGCCGCAGTAGCACTCCCAGTCCTTGGTGGGCCCGAAGATGCGCTCGCAGAAGAGCCCGTCCTTCTCGGGCTTCAGCGTGCGGTAGTTGATGGTCTCGGGCTTCGTGACCTCGCCGGAGCTCCAACCGCGGATCTTCTTGGAGGACGCGAGGCCGATCTCGATGGCGTCGAAATTGTTGATGTCGATCATTTCTTGCTTGCCTCCTTGGCCTCGCTGCCGTTGGTGCCGCCCTCGCCCTCGGCGACGACCTGTTCCTCCTTCTCGTCCGCGGCGCCGGACTTGCCGTCCCCATCCCCGTCGGCACGGACCCCCGAGAGCTCGATGCCGAGCTCCTCGGCCGCGCGCAGCAGGTCGTCCTCCTCCTCGCCCATCTCGACGCCCTCGCCCTCCTCGGAGACGACGTTGGCGTCGAGCGCCAGCGCCTGTATCTCCTTCAGCAGGACCTTGAACGACTCGGGGATCGATGGCTCGGGGATGTTCTCGCCCTTGACGATCGACTCGTAGGCCTTGACGCGGCCGACAGTGTCGTCGGACTTGACGGTCAGCATCTCCTGCAGGGTGTAGGCGGCGCCGTATGCTTCGAGGGCCCATACCTCCATCTCGCCGAAGCGCTGGCCGCCGAACTGCGCCTTGCCGCCCAGCGGCTGCTGGGTGACCAGGGAGTACGGGCCGGTCGAGCGCGCGTGGATCTTGTCGTCCACGAGGTGCAGCAGCTTCAGGATGTACATGTAGCCGACGGTGACCTTGCCCTCGTACGGCTCGCCGGTGCGGCCGTTGTAAAGTTGGACCTTGCCCTCGGCGCGGGCGCCCGGCCGGTTGCCCTTGTCGATGCCCAGGTCGATGCCGCGGTCGTTCCCGTGCTCTTCCTGCCAGCGCACGAGGGCTTCGTCGACGTCCTCGAGCGTTGCGCCGTCGAACACCGTGGTGGCCACATTCACGCGTCCGCGGTTGCGGTCGCGCTGCTTGTAGGCGTCGGTGTCGTCGTCGTACCAGCCCTCGGCGGCGACCCACCCGAGGTGCGTCTCCAGGATCTGACCGATGTTCATGCGGCTCGGCACGCCCAGGGGGTTGAGGATCACGTCCACCGGGGTGCCGTCCTCCATGAACGGCATGTCCTCCTGCGGCACGATCTTCGAGATCACCCCCTTGTTCCCGTGGCGGCCGGCGAGCTTGTCGCCCTCGGCGATCTTGCGCTTGATGGCGACGTAGACGCGCACCAGGTCGTTGACGCCGGGCGGCAGGTCGTCGCCGGCGTCACGGCTGAAGGTCAGGACGTCGATGACGACGCCGCCCTCGCCGTGCGGGACCTTGAGGGAGGTGTCGCGGACCTCGCGCGCCTTCTCCTTGAAGATCGCGCGGATCAGCTTCTCCTCGGCGGTCAGCTCGGTCTCGCCCTTGGGCGTGACCTTTCCGACCAGCAGGTCGCCTGCCTGGACCTCGGCGCCGACGCGGACGATGCCGCGCTCGTCGAGGTTCCGCAGGGACTCCTCGGAGCGGTTAGGTATGTCGCGGGTGATCTCCTCGTCCCCCAGCTTGGTGGTACGGGCGTCGATCTCGTACTCCTCGATGTGGATCGAGGTGAGCTCGTCGTCCTGCACGAGGCGCTGGGAGATGATGATCGCGTCCTCGAAGTTGTAGCCCTCCCAGGACATGAAGGCGACCTTCAGGTTCTTGCCCAGCGCGAGCTCGCCCCCCGCGGTCGAGGAGCCGTCGGCGAGCACGTCGCCGGCCTTGACCTTGTCCCCGACCGTGACGATCGGGCGCTGGTGGATGATCGTGCCCTGGTTCGAGCGCGTGAACTTGTGGAGCGGGTACTCGTCCTTCTTCGAGCCGTGCGTGACGACGACCTGCTCTGCGTCCACGACCGTGACCTCGCCGTCGTTCTCGGCCAGGGTCACGTCGCCGGAGTCGACGGCGGCGCGGTGCTCCATACCGGTGCCGATCAGCGGCGGCTCCGGCTTCAGCAGGGGCACCGCTTGGCGCTGCATGTTCGAGCCCATCAGCGCGCGGTTCGCGTCGTCGTGCTCCAGGAAGGGGATGAGGGCAGTCGCCACCGACCAGATCTGGGTCGGCGAGACGTCCATCAGGTCCACCTGCTTCGGCGGGACCTGGATCGCCTCCTCCTCGCGGCGGCGGCTCAGCACGTATTGGCCCTTCAGCCTGCCGCTGTCGGGGTCGACCTCGGCGTTGGCCTGGGCGATCGTCTTCTCCTCCTCCTGGGTCGCGTCCAGGTGGACGATCTCGTCGCTGACGACGCCATCCCTGACGACGCGGTAGGGCGTGGTGACGAAGCCGTGCTCGGAGACCTCCGCATAGGAGGAGAGCGAGCCGATCAACCCGATGTTCGGTCCCTCCGGCGTCTCGATCGGGCACATGCGCCCGTAGTGGGTGGCGTGCACGTCGCGGACCTCGATGGGTGCGCGCTCGCGCGTCAGGCCGCCCGCGCCCAGCGCGGAGAGGCGGCGGCGGTGCGTGAGGCCGTCCAGCGAGTTGGTCTGGCTCATGAACTGGGACAGCTGCGACGAGCCGAAGAACTCCTTCAGCGCCGCGACGACGGGCCGGATGTTGATGATGGTCTGCGGGGTGATCGCGTCAGCGTCCTCGGTGGTGAGGCGCTCGCGGACGACCCGCTCCATCCGGTACAGGCCGATGCGGAAGGCCTCCTGGATCAGTTCGCCGACCGTGCGCAGCCGGCGGTTGCCGAAGTGCTCGTACTCGTCCAGGTGATCGTGGATCGGCTCACGCGGATAGGTCACGGCCTCGGCCGCGTAGTCCTTGATCGGGTTCTCCTCGTCGATCTCCTCGGGGATGCCGAGGATCTTCGGAATCGAGACGAGCTCCCGTACCAGCGCGATGATGTCGTCGTGGGTCAGGACCCGGGTGTCCAGGTCGATGTCCAGGTCCAAACGAGCGTTTAGCTTGTAGCGGCCGACCCGCGTCAGGTCATAGCGCTTGGGATCGAAGAAGAGCTGCTCCAGCAGGTTGCGGGCGGCGTCCACCGAGGGCGGCTCGCCGGGCCGCTGCTTCTTGAATAGCTCGATCAGCGCCCCCTCCTCGTCGCGGGTCGCGTCGGTGTCCGCGGCGATGGTCTGCCGGATGTAGACCGAGTTGTCGAACATCTCCAGCAGCTTCTCGTCGGAGACGTAGCCCATCGCGCGCAGCAGGACGGTGACCGGCAGCTTGCGCTTGCGGTCGATGCGGACGTAGACGCGGCCCTTCTTGTCGATCTCCAGCTCCAGCCAGGAGCCGCGGGCCGGCATCAGGTTCGCGATGAAGACCTGCTTCTCGCGGTCCTTGGGCTCCATCACGTAGGCGCCCGGGGAGCGCACGAGCTGAGTGACGACGACGCGCTCGGTGCCGTTGATGATGAACGTGCCCCGCTCCGTCATCCACGGGAAGTCGCCCATGAAGACCGTCTGCTCGCGGATCTCGCCGGTCTCGCGGTTTTGGAACGCGACCTTCACGTTCAGCGGCCGCGAGTAGGTCATGTCCTTCTCGCGGCAGTCCTCCACCGAATGCGGCGGATCGTCGAACGTGAACTCGTCGAAGACGATCGCGAGGTTCCCCGTGTAGTCCTCGGTCGGGGAGATGTCGTCGATCGTCGCCCTCAGCAGACCGTCCTTCGGATCGACCAAGTCAGCGAAGGACTTCCGCTGGATATCGATCAGATGTGGGACGTCGAGGGGGTTCTTGAGTCGGGAAAAGCTCCTACGGGTTACGGTGGCAGCGCTGGATCGGGCCAACTGGGCGACTCCTCAAGTATTCGAAGGACTGCGAGTCCGCGCACAAATCCCGGCAGCAGGGCTCACCCGGCGCGCGACCGTGCAGGTTAACACACCGCGTCAAGCGTCTTCAAGGGTTCGCTAACACACCCGTCTCCGGGCGCGTCCGGAAAGCCTACTCCTGAAGTCGGATGCTGCGCGGCCTGACCGTCACTTCAGGTCCGCGGTGCCGCCGGCCTCCTCGATCTCGCCCTTGAGCTTCTCGGCCTCGTCGCGATCGATGCCCTCCTTGACGGGACTCGGGGCCTCGTCCACCAGCGCCTTGGCCTCCTTCAGACCGAGACCGGTGGCGGCCCGCACGACCTTGATCACGCCGATCTTCTTGTCGCCCGCGCCCGTCAGGACGAGGTCGACGGTGCTCGACTCCTCCTCGGCCCCGGCGCCGTCGGCCGTCCCGGCCGCGGCGGGAGCGGCGGCGGCGACGGCGGTCGCGGAAACGCCGAACTCCTCTTCGAGCGCCTTGATGCGCTCGGACAGCTCCAGGACCGAGATGTTCTTCAGCTCCTCAATCCAGTCCTCGGTGCTCACCTTGGTGGCGGCCATCACTGATCTTCCTCCTTCTTCTCTTCGTCGGAATTCTCTGAGGTCTCTGATTCTGTGTCCGGCTCCGGCTCGGCCTCACCATCCCCGGAACCTGCGGCCTCATCAGCCGCCTTACCGGGCTGGGCGTCCCCCTCGCCGGTCTGGGGAACCGGCTCCCCGGCGTCCTCGCCCTCGGGCGCCCTCTCCTCCGAGGGCTCTTCCTCGGGCGAGTCCGTCGGCGGCGGGTCGGGTTCCCCGGCCTCTGCGGCCGGCTCCTCGGCGGAAGCCTGCTCCTCCGCCTCGGCCGGCGCCTCCGGGGCATCCCCATCCTCGTCGGACTGCTCCGGGGTCAACGCCTCTTCCGCCCGCGGGGCCTCCCCCGCGACCAGGCCTTGGTCCGCGATCTGCTGGAGCTGGCTGGCCAGGCCCTGGACCATCGAGCCGAGCCCGCGGACCAGGCCGGTCAGGGGGCTGGCGACGACGCCCGCGA
The DNA here is from genome assembly GCA_021323175.1 of Solirubrobacterales bacterium. Taxonomy (GTDB): domain Bacteria; phylum Actinomycetota; class Thermoleophilia; order Solirubrobacterales; family 70-9; genus VGBV01. The sequence continues at coordinate 34,341 of JAJTCK010000005.1, forward strand.
ACTGGGCGTTCAGCTGCTCACGACCGGGAAGCCTCGCGATCGCGATGAAGGAGTCGGAATCCAGCGGCTCGCCCTCCATGATGCCGCCCTTGAACTCCAGCAGCTCCCACTCGTCGCTCAGGCGCCGGATGGTCTTGGCGGCAAGCGCGACGTCGCCGCTGACCAGGGTCAGCGCGGTCGGGCCGGTCAGGTGGTCCTTGATCCCGTCGGCGCCCGCGGCCTCGGCCGCGAGCAGGGTGAGACGGTTCTTTACGACGCGGAAGCGGGCGTCGGCCTCGCGCAGCCCGTCGCGCAGCTCGGCTGCCTGCGGCACGCTGATGCCGCGGTAGTCCACAGCGAAGATCGCGTCGGCGCCCTTCAGCTCGGCGCTGAGCTCATCGACCACCGCTGTCTTCTGTTCCTTGTTCATCTCAGGTCTGTCCTCTGTGGCGCCGCAAAATGCGAAGGCCCGCGCGCGGGCGGGCCAGAGGACTCGTTCCGAAGGCGCTTCGCCTCCGGACCTGAGGCTTCTCGCTCACCTGCGCCGGTCTTCCAGGTCCCATGTGGGGGCCCCGCCGACGGTCTCGGGCGGCTTTGCGAAGCGGCAGTGTAGGGGATCGGGCGCCGCAGCCGCGGCTGCTTGCGCTTCGTCTTCCACGAGGGAGCGCGGTCAGGCGGGCTGTGGTTCGGCGGGCTCGGAGGCCTCGGCCTCGCCACCCTCCGCGGACTCGTCGGCCGCTGACCCGCCGGCGCCGGCCATGATCTCGCCGGCTCGGACCTTGGTGGTGTCGACCCGGATCCCGGGGCCCATCGTCGGCGTCATCGTCGCCGAGAGGATGTAGCGGCCCTTGGCGGCAGCAGGCTTCGCGCGGATGATCTCCTCGATCACGGCGGCGTAGTTCTCGAGCAGCGCCGGCTCGTCGAAGCTCGTCTTGCCGATCGACAGGTGGACGATCGCCTGCTTGTCGGTCCGGTACTCGACCTTCCCGGCCTTGGCCTCGCCGACCGCCTTCGCCACGTCGTCGGTGACGGTGCCGACCTTGGGGTTAGGCATCTTGCCCTGCGGGCCCAGGACCCGGCCGAGCTTTCCGACCTTGGGCATCATCGACGGTGTCGAGACCGCCACGTCGAAGTCGGTCCAGCCGCCCTCGACTCGCTCGACCAGGTCGTCGCCGCCGACGTGGTCGGCGCCGGCCTCGGTCGCCTGACTGGCGGCGTCCCCATCCGCGAACACCGCGACGGTCAGGTCCTTGCCCAGGCCGCGTGGCAGGGCGAGCGTCCCGCGCAGCTGCTCCTCGGCGTGGCGGACGTTGACGCCCAGCCTGACGTGGAGCTCGACGGTCTCGTCAAAACCGGCGCCGGCGGTCCGCTTGACGAGGCTGACGGCCTCGGCCGGATCGTACGAGTGGGTGCGGTCGATCTGCTCGTATGCCTGCCGGTAGCGCTTGCCGTGCGACATCAGAGGGCCCTTCCCATTCCGCGCCGCTCCATGCTCAGCTCAGTCCCTCGACCGTGACGCCCATCGAGCGGGCGGTCCCGGCGATGATCCTCGTGGCGGCGTCGAGGTCGTTGGCGTTCAGGTCCGGCATCTTCCGCTCGGCGATCTGGCGCGCCTGCTCCGAGGTGATCGAGCCGACCTTGTTCGTGTGCGGCTCGCCCGACCCCTTGTCGAGGCCCGCGGCCTCCTTGATCAGGACGGCCGCGGGCGGAGTCTTGGTGATGAAGTCGAAGGTGCGGTCCTCGTAGACCGTGATCTCGACCGGGATGATCGTCCCGGCGTCCTGCTGGGTCTGGGCGTTGAACGCCTTGCAGAACTCCATGATGTTCACGCCGTGCTGGCCCAGCGCAGGGCCGACGGGAGGCGCCGGGTTGGCGGCTCCCGCCGGGATCTGGAGCTTGATGAGTGTCAGGACCTTCTTGGCCATCGGGTTGAGGAAGTTAGAGGCTCCGGATCAGATCTTCTTGACCTGGTCGTAGTTGACCTCGACCGGCGTCTCGCGGCCGAAGATCGAGACCAGGACCTTGAGCTTCGCCGCGTCCTCGTTGATCTCGGCGATCTCGCCGGAGAAGTCCGCGAGGGGACCGGAGATCACCTTGACCGACTCGCCGATCGAGAACTGGGCGCGAGTGCGCGGGCGCTCGGCGGCCTCGCGGTGGAGCAGGCGGTCGACCTCGACCTTGGAAAGCGGGATCGGCTTGTTGCGCGAGCCGACGAACCCCGTCACGCCGGGGGTGTTCTTGACGAGGCCCCACGCGTCGTCGGTCATCTCCATGTTGACCAGCACGTAGCCGGGCATCGTGCGCTTCTCGCTCTGGACCTTCTGGCCGTCCTTCATCTCCGAGATCTGCTCGGTCGGGACGACGACCTGGCGCACGTTGCGCTCCTGGCTCATCGTGTGGACCCGGTGCTCGAGGTTCTGCTTGACCTTGTTCTCGTGCCCGGAATAGGTGTTGATCACGTACCAGCGAAACATCTGGAAAGTCCTTCGGTAGGTAGGGGAGTTACAGCAGCTGCTTGATCAGCCAGTTGAAGGCGCCGTCGAGGGCCCCGAGGTAGGCGGCCATGACCGCCACGAAGATGATGGTGACCGCCGAGGCCTGGACCAGCGTGTCGCGGTCGGGCCACTGGACCTTCTTCAGCTCTGCCCAGCATGAGGCGATGAACCCGAACACGCCGCGCCGGCGTTTGTCGGGCTTCTCGGCCTGTGCCTTGGCCCTGGCCAGCTCGCGGTCCCGTGCGTTACGCCGCTCCTCCTTCTCGCGCCGCTTGCGCTCGCGCCGCTGCCGGCGGCTCTCGCCCGGCTCCTCGGGAGCCTCAACCGGCGCGCCAACGTCGGCGCGCGAAGGGGCCGGGGCGGCTGGGGACTCGACGGGCTCGGGGGTGACCGGCTCAGGGGTGACTCCCGGCGCGGCGGAGCGGGCCTGCGCGCCGTCGGCGCCCGGGGAGTCGTGCTCGACCGTGTGCTCGCCGTAGTCCTCCGGGCGCGCGCCGGTCTGCATCACGGCCTCGGCCTCGGCGACCTCGCCGGAGACCGGCGCCTGGGTGTCGCGCTGGGCCTGTGCCTCGCGCTCGCCCTCGTCGGCGGGCGCCCGGCCGGCCTGTCGATCCCGCTCGGCCTGCGCCTGCTTGCGCCGGCGCTCGGCCTTCCGCTGTGCCCTCGTCTTCGCCATCCGGATCCGGGCTAGCGGGTTTCTTTATGGGGGGTGTGGCGGCCGCACCAGCGACAGTACTTGCGCATCTCGATCCGGTCGGGCGTGTTCCGCCGCGACTTGTTGGTCTCGTAGTTGCGCCGCTTGCACTCCTCGCAGGCGAGCGTCACACCGATTCGCACGTCTGAGGCCATGTCTCCTCTGCTCGGTAAGTCGGGTGCCGGGCGGTCGCGTCGACCCCGACAGAAAAAACCCCCGGCCCGGAGGACGAGGTGAGGCAAGAATAGCGCCGTCGGTAGGACTCCGAAGCGAGAGCGAGCGCCGGCTAGAGGCCGAGCGTCTTCGCGATGATGCCGCGCTGGATCTCCGAGGTGCCTCCGTAGATCGTGGAGACCAGGGTGGCGCGCACCAGGCGCTCCATGTCGTACTCGGAGGAGTAGCCGTAGCCGCCCATCATCTGCATCCCGGCGAGGGCGACCTTTTGCGCGGTTTCGGTGACGAACAGCTTCACCATCGAAGACTCCCGGGGCAGGATGCTGTCGGGATCCTCGTCGGTCAGGCTCGCGACCCAGTGGGTCATCAGGCGCGCTGCCTCGAGCTCGGTGGCCAGGTCCGCGAAGCGGTGCTGGAGAGCCTGGAAGTTCCCGATCGGCCGGCCGAACTGCTTGCGCTCCTTCGCGTAGGCGAGCGCGTCGTCGAAGGCGCGCTGCCCGATCCCGAGCATCGTCGCCGCCAGGATCAGCCGCTCCACGTTCAGTCCCGCCATCAACTGCATCCAGCCCCGGTCCTGCCCGCCGAGCAGCTGCTCGGCGGGCACCTCACAGTCGTTGAAGTAGACGGTGTTGGTCTCGCGGCCCCCCATCGTGTCGATCGGCGTCGTCTCCATGCCCTCGGTTCCCTCCGGGACGAAGATCATCGAGAGGCCGTCGTGCTTCGACTCGCCCTTGGTCGTGCGGCAGACGACCAGCACATGGTCGGAGATGTGGGCGTTCGAGATGAAGACCTTCTGCCCGTTGATGACGTAGCCGCCGTTCGACCGCTCGGCCTTGGTCGAGAGGTTCCCCACGTCCGAACCCGCCTCCGGCTCGGTCATCGCGATCGCCTCGACCGAGCCCTTGGCGATGTTCCCCAGGATTCGCCGCTTCTGCTCGTCCGTGCCGAAGCGCTGGGTGGCCCCGGCGACGATCAGCGTCGTCGCGTAGCCGCCGATCGGCGCCATGCCGCGGGAGGTCTCCTCCATGAACAGGCAGGCGTCCAGATAGCTGCCGCCGGAGCCGCCGTACTCCTCGGGGATGGTCAGCCCGAGCCAGCCGAGGTCGGCCATCTTCTCGTAGAGGCCTTGGTTGTGGTGGATCGTGTGGTTCTCGGTCAGCGCCTCGCGCTTCTCGGGCGTGCCCGCCTCCCGCTCGCAGAAGTCGCGGATCGAGGAGACGAAGTCGTTCTGCTCGTCGCTGAGCTTGAAATTCACGCGCGGGAGGCTACTGGCCGTCCGGCCACTCGGCCTCGTCCTGCGGAGCTAGGCGATCCGCTCGGGGATGCGCGACCCCGGGGCGACCCTGTACCTGGCGATCACCGTCGCCTTGCCGGCGCCTCTCGTGGTGTGGTCCACCGCCTTCAGGTCGCAGGTCAGCTCGTTGCGCCGAGCCGTGATCACCCCGTAGCCCTTATTCACGAAGTCGTAGAAGTCGATGTGCGGGTTGACCGCGGCCAGCCCCGCCAGGGTGGACGGGTCGAGACCCGTCACCTCGGGCAGGCCGGTCGACGTGGCCGAGCCGCCCACGAATTCGGGCATCGCGGCCCGGCCGCTCGACTCATCGCCGGTCGTGTAGGCGGTTCCCGCGAAGAAGGTGTGGATGTCCCCGGTGATGGCCACGGCGTTCTGGACGTTGTTGTCCACCAGGTAGTCGAGGATCCGCTTGCGCTCGTACGCGTAGCCGTCCCAGGCGTCCACCTGCGCCGGCACGCCGGGCGCCAGCCGGGTCGCCATCAGCATCAGCTGGGTCCCCCAGACCTTCCAGGTGGCCGGCGAGGCCTTGATGCTGCTCAGCAGCCAGTTGCGCTGGGCCTCGCCGAGCATGGTGCGCGGGTCTTCGGCCTCGGCGCAGCCCTGCAGGATCGCGTCGTCGCACGGCTGCTGGTCGCGGTATTGGCGCTCGTCGGTCAGCATCAGGTCGATCATCTTTCCCAGGCGGTAATCCTCGTAGATGCGGCTGCGGTCGCCCTTGAAGCGGGCGCGCGGCATGTAGTTGAAGAAGGCCCTGTAGCCGTTCATCCGGCGCTCGAGGAACGGGACCCGCCGCGGCAGGTTGGAGTTCGTCTTCGTGGGATCGTCCTGCGCCGAGCTCGGCTTGCCGTCGGCGTGGTTGTCCTCGACCTCGTGGTCGTCCCAGACCGAGATGAAGGGGTGCGCCGCATGCATCGCCTTCAGGTCCTTGTCGCGCTTGTAGAGCCTGTATTTCTGCCAGTACTCGGGTAGCAGCTGGACGTCGCCGTCCCTGTTGTTGCCGGACCTGTCCAGCCTGGCCCCGCCAGGGCCGCCCGAGGCCTCGTACATGTAGTCGCCCAGGCAGAGCACCAGGTCGATGTCCTTCTCGTTGGCGATCGCACGCTGGGCGTTGAAGAAGCCGGCCTCGTAGTTCTGACAGGAGTAGAAGGCGACGCGGATCGGCTGGTTAGAGTCGAGCGGCGGCGCGGTCTTGAAGCGCCCGACCGGCGAGCTCGAGTCACCGGTCTCGAAGCGGTAGTAGTAGCGCTCGTTGGACTTCAGCCCCTTGACGAAGGCGCGGGCGGTGAAGTCGCGGTCCTTGCGGGCCGTTACGAGGCGGCGCTCGACGATCTTGTCGAAGCCCTTGTCCTTCGCGACCTCGAGGTGGAGCTTGGAGGTCCGCTTGATGCCGTCCAGGCGGGTCCAGAGCATGATCCCGCGCGGCCGCGGGAAGCCCGACGCGATGCCGACGTCGAACGCGCCGTCGGGAGCCAGCGGGATGCGCGCGTTACGCGCCGCCGCGGCGTAGTTGAACGATCCAGACGCCGCAGCGCCTACCGCCAGGGCACCCATCAGGAAGGACCGCCTGCCGATCCCGCGCGAGTCGTCGAGCGACTCGAGGTCGGGCATGGCGTGAAATTCGTCGCTCATCTGTCCGTCTCCCTCCTCGCCCCGCCTTGCAAGTGACTCCCTTCTATCACGCGGCGCGGGGCAGATACAGGGGAGAAGTCGTTAAGGAGCGTCGGTGCCGCCCGATCCGTCGAGATCCGGTGCGTCGGGCACACCGCCCTCGATCTCCTCGCGGATCGTTTCGACGATCCCGTCCAGGCTGTCCTCGGTGACGTCGAGCAGCGCCGAAACGAGGATGAACGCGACCAGTGCGAGTACCGAGAGGATCGCGCCGATCAGGCCGCACGCCCGGCCGACCCTGGCGAGCCCGCGGTGCCTGTCGCCGCGATCCGCACGGCGGATCCCCAGGCTCCCCAGGACGATCGCGCCGATCGCGCAGGGAAGCGAGACGAAGAACGCGGCGCCCGTGCTGAACAGCAGCAGGAAGATGGAGAGCGGGCCGAGGAAGACCGCAGCCAGCGCCGGGATGTTTCCCTCCTCGTCGGGGGGCGGGGCCAGGCGCCTGGGGGCGACGCGGGGCTGCCCGCACGCCGGCGGCGGCTCGGCCCGGCCTGCGCCCGGGTGATCGGCCGTGGGAGGCACCCCCGCGCCCATCCGGGCCGTCGCCGCGTCCCCCCCGTGCAGGCTCAGGACGGTCTCACCCACCTGGATCTCGTCGCCGTCGGCGAGCTCCACCTCTCCGTGAACGCGCTGGGCGTTCACGTAGGTGCCGTTGGAGGACCCCAGGTCCTCGACCGTCACGGGACCGCCGAGGCGGCGGATCGCGGCGTGGCGGCGTGAGACTCCCGGGTCGTCCAGTACGAGGTCGGCCGAGCTCGGCTCACGCCCCAGCACCACCTCGCCCTCGAGCGGGAATTCACCTCCCGCACCCTCGCCTTCCCGGATGACCAGCCTGGCGTCAGACACGCGGAAGCCCGGAGCCGGACTCGAACCGGCGACCCCTTCCTTACCATGGAAGTGCTCTACCAACTGAGCTATCCGGGCACGGGAATCACTGTAGCGAGGGGCCCCTGGGCCAGTTGGGGTGGTCGCGGTGATCGGCCGCTATGGGGGAGAGAGGATTCGAACCTCTGTAGGCAGAGCCACCTGGTTTACAGCCAGGCCCCTTTAACCACTCGGGCACTCCCCCGTGAAGGCGATTGTAGAAGCGAGTGCGCGGGCTGGCCGGCCCGGGAGAGGCGGCCTAGGCGAGGCCGCGCAGACTCTGCGCCTCGGGCAGGGCCTTCAGCTTCTTCAGGCTGCTGGTCTCGATCTGTCGGATGCGTTCACGGGTGACGCCGAACGCCTCCCCGACCTGCTCCAGGGTCAGCGAGTCCTGGCCGTTTAGCCCGTAGCGGAGCTCCAGGACCTCGCGCTCGCGGCGCGGCAGGGTCTCGAGCACTCGCCGGACGTCGTCGCGCTGGAGGTTGTCGCTGGCGCGGTCGAATGGCTCCGGGGCCCCGGGGTCGGCTACGAAGTCCCCCAGCTCCGAATCCTCCTCGTCGCCGATGGGCTTCTCGAGCGAGACCGGGGTCTGCGCGACCCTGAGGACATCTCTGACGTCCTTGACCGTCCAGCCCAGCTCGGCGGCGATCTCGCGCACCTCCGGCTCGCGCCCCAGCTTCTGGATCAGCGAGCGCTCGACGTAGCCGACGCGGTTCAGCTTCTCGACCATGTGGACCGGGATGCGAATGGTCCGCGACTTGTCGGCCAGGGCGCGGGTGACTGCTTGCCGGATCCACCACGTGGCGTAGGTCGAGAACTTGTATCCGCGGCGGTAGTCGAACTTCTCGACGCCGCGGATCAACCCGAGTGACCCCTCCTGGATCAAGTCGAGCAGGCTGAGGCCTCGGCCGAGATACGACTTCGCGATCGACACCACCAGCCGCAGGTTGGCTTCGACCATGTGCTGCTTTGCGGCCATGTCGCCCCGCTCGATCCGCTTGGCCAGCTCGACCTCCTGCTCGGCGGTGAGCAGCTCGACAGAGCCGATCGACCGCAGGTAGAGCCGCAACGCGTCGAGGCTGGGCTCGACGGTCAGGTCGAGCTCGTGCTTCCTCCGTGCGCCGTTGACCGAGGAGTCCTGCTTGGCCTCCACATATGCGGTGACGCCGTCGGCCGAGATCACCTCGATGCCGTTGTCCACCAGAAAGGCGTGAAGCTCCGCGACCTGCTCCTTGCCCATCTCGATCTCCTCGAGGGTCGAGGCGATCTCCTCGAAGGTCAGATAGCCGCGCTCGCCACCGTCGGTGATCAGGCGGACAAGGGCGTCGTTGTCCGCGAACGGCTGCTCGACCGGTGCGGCGACTGCCTGACGACTGCTCGCCATCTCTCCCTCCTGGATGTCCTCCCGCCGGCCCGTGCTCGATCCGGCGGCGGGGAGTATATGGACGCTCCGGGCTGACCGCTGCCCCAGTATTCGGCCCGAACCGGGAGGGATCGGCGCGCAGTACCCTTTCCGGGACCATGGAGGAGTCAGCCACCAGCGTCCAGACCTTCTCGCGCGACGCCCAGGCGGCCGCTCCGGTCACTCGCGTCAGCCTCTCGCGGGTGGGGGTCACCGGAGTCGAGAAGGTGATCCGGGTCTGCGGCGAGCGCACGGAGAACGGCTCGGCCGCTGACCGGAGCCTGGAGGCCGGCCTCTACCACGCAGAGCTCGAGTGTCTGGTCGACCTGAATCCCGAGCAGGCCGGAGTTCACATGTCCCGCTTCGAGGAGGTCGTGAACGAGGCGATCGACGAGGTCGTCCTGCAAGAGTCCCTGAAGGCGGAGGGGCTTGCCGCCCACATCGCGGAGAGGGTGCGCGAGCAGCAGGGGGGCCTGCGCTCCGAGGTGCGCATCTCGGCGCGATATCCGGAGACGAAGCCGGCGCCGGTCAGCGAGCTGCCGACGCAGGAGATCTACACGCTGTTCGGCACGGCCGTCGCGTCCGAGCGCGGTACGCGGACGCTGATCGGGGTTGAAGCCCAGGGCATGACGGCCTGTCCCTGCGCCCAGGGGCTGGTCGAGACCGGCGCTCGCGAGCGCCTGGCCGAGCACGGCTACACACCCGAGCAGATCAGCGAGATCGTCGGCGCCGTACCCATCGCGACCCACAATCAGCGCGGCATCGGGCGTCTCTACGTCGGGCGTCCCGAGGAGTCGGGGATCGACATTGACGCGCGGGACCTGCTCGCAATCGTCGAGGCGTCGATGTCGAGCGAGATCTACGAGCTGCTGAAGCGCTCCGACGAGCGCGCCGTGGTCGAGAAGGCGCACGCCAACCCGCGTTTCGTCGAGGATTGCGTGCGGGAGATGATCCGGCGGGTCACCGACGCCTTCCCGGACCTGGCGGGCGACGCCTTCGTCCAGGCGCGCCAGGAGAACCTGGAGACGATCCACCGGCATAACGTGATCGCCGAGCGCTACGGGCTGATCGCCGAGATCGCGTCCGAGCTCACGAGCGGCGTGCACTCAAGGCACCACACGACGATGCGCGAGTGGCTCGAGGCGCCCGCGTCTAGCTAGGTCCCGAGCTGGCCGCCGGGCGGTTCGCGGCCATCCGCCGGAACCCGAAGAAGTAGTCGACCCCGCTGATCACCGTCGCGGCGACGGCGACGTAGACGAGGATGTCCACGCCGAGGGGGGCGGGGTCGGTGGCGATCAGGGCGATGATGGCGGCGATCTGGAGCGCCGTCTTCACCTTGCCGAGCCAGCTCGCGTGGATCACCAGGCCCTGCTCGGCCGCGACCGCGCGCAGGCCCGTGACCGCGAACTCGCGCGCGATGATCACCATCGCGATCCAGGCCTCCAGCCGGCCCAGCGATACCAGCGACACCAGCGCGGCTGTGACCAGGAGCTTGTCGGCGAGCGGGTCCATCAGCTTGCCGAAGGTCGTGATGCTGCCCCGGGAGCGGGCGATCCAGCCGTCCAGGCCGTCGGTGACGGCCGCAAGGGCGAACACCCCCGCCGCGATGGCGTCCCCGTTGGGGGTCTCGTCGAGGAGCGCGACGACGACCACCGGCACCAGCAGGATGCGCAGTACGGTCAGCGTGTTCGGAAGATTGAGCGGGAACACCGCCCCGTGAGTATCCCGTCAGGCCGGGCGCGAGGCGATCGAGACCGCCCGCGCCAGCACGGCGTCGGTCATCGGCTCCGTCAACTTGCCCGTGAACGTGTTCTGCTGGCTGGGGTGGAAGCAGCCGAGCATGGTGAGCCGGCGGCGCGGCAGGTCCAATGCCAGCTCGGCTCCGTGGCCGAACCGCGGCCGCGGGCGCGGCACCTCCAGGCCCAGTGAGCCGAGGGCCCGCAGGGTCCCGTCCCAGGCATAGGACCCCAGGGCGACCAGAACACGGGCGCGGCGCAGCAGCTCGAGCTCACGCTCCAGGTAGGGCAGGCAGTTGTCTCGCTCCTCGGGGGTGGGGCGGTTGGACGGCGGCGGACAGCGATTGACCGCCGTGACCCACGCGCCGATCAGGCGCAGGCCGTCCCCCGGGTGCTCGGAGGTGGGCTGATTCGCCAGCCCGGCGCGGTGCAGCGCGGCGTAGAGCCAGTCGCCGGACCGATCGCCGGTGAACACGCGTCCTGTGCGGTTCCCCCCGTTCGCGGCGGGAGCAAGCCCGACCACGACGACGGTCGCTCCGGGGTCGCCGAAGCCGGGTACGGGCCGGCCCCAGTACTGCTGGTCGCGATAGCGCTTGGGCGGGTCGGCCGCGACCGCCTCGCGCCACTCGACGAGCCGGGGGCAGCGCCGGCAGACGACTATCTCGCCGGCGACCCCGCTAAGCGAATCCCGACCGCTCAGTACCCCAGCCCGCTGCTGCCGCCGGAGTCGTCGTCCCCGCCGCCGCCGGAGTCGTCGTCCCCGCCGCCACCGCCGTCCTCCTCGGTGGTGGTGCCACCCGTGGTCGTCTCCTGCGTGGTGGTCTCCTCGGTGGTCGTCTCGTCGGTGACGTCGGTGACCTCGGTCTCGGTGACCGTGGTGGAGTCGTCGTCGTCATCGCCGCACGCGGCAACCCCGAACCCAGCCCCCAGGCCCAGCGCAAGCGTGGCGATCAGCGTCAAGATCCTCCTGCGCAGCATGGCTCTCCTTTGCTCCTGTTTGCGCGGCCCAGACTAGATGACCGGGCCCCGGGTGCGCGCCTCTAGCCTGACGCTCGTGGCGTCGGGCCCGACATCCAGCCTCTCGGTGGTGATCGTGGCCTACGACAGCGCCGCGGAGCTCCGCCGCACGATTCCCGCGCTGCTCGGAGAGCTTCGGGAGGGGGACGAGC
>JAJTCK010000006.1 GCA_021323175.1 Solirubrobacterales bacterium
AACGCCCTCGGGCAGGGCGGGAATGTCGACGGACGATCCTCCCCAGGCGAGGAACAGGGAGACCACCAGCGCGATCGCCGAGACGATGGCGATGATCTGACCTCGTGACATCTCTGAAGCGCTCAAGCGTCCCTCCTCGGGGTTCGGTTCGGGCCGCTGGAACCTACAGCGGCGGGACGCGCCACGTTGCGACCGCCCTGTGGATGGTCCCCCCGCGCCGCGCGCGTTCGCACACCGGCGCTAGGTGCGCAGGCGGTCCGCCTGCTCGCCGAAGGAGGTGTCCTCCTCCTGCATGCCCAGGTAGCCGCCGATGGCGATTCCCGCCGTGGCGAGCAGTCCGAGCCAGACCCCGATCTCCCTCGAGGCCTCCTCGGGTCGAAGGACTGCCACGCGTTCGCCGTCGTGTCGACGTCCCCGCCGAGACCGGCGTCGACTCCGAGCTGCTCCCCGAGCTGCTGGCTCTGCTCGATCAGGTCGTTCACCTCGTCCGGCGCGCCGTACCAGCTGAAGAACATGAAGATGAAGAGCAGCGCGCCGCTGATGCCCGCGATCATCGCCCCCCTTCCGAGATTCCCAGTGTCCATGGCTTTCCTTTGGCTCGCTTCGCTCCGGCGCCCGCCCGCGCGGACGCGCGCCGTCGGGGTCCTACCCGATTTCGACCACGCGCGAAACCCTAACGCCGCCGCCGGTCGCGCTCGCCGGTCCGCGGTCGGGTGTCAGGTCCCGCCGGACGGGCCGAGTGAGCGGCGGGCCTGCATCGCGACGTAGGCCCCATAGACGATCGTCCCGGCGGCGAACAGCCCGAGCCAGAGGCCGAGCTCGCGGTCGAGGGCGACGTAAGGGGGGTTGACCGTCCGGTAGAAGATCAGCGCGAGCGCCGCCGCGCCGAATGCGCCCACGAGGACGGCGCCCGGCACATCGGGGTCGTTCGACTGCCCGGCGATCGCCACTGCGGCCCGGACGATCGCGGTCGCTGCCGCGGCCACGCAGACGATGTCGGTGATCTCAAAGGCCTCCCAGCCCGTCAGGTGGATGGAGTCGCTTACCTGCTCGCCTACATCGATCCCGAGCGCGCCGCCGATCTCGTCGAGGAGCTCGCCACCCCGCTGAATCAGGTCCTCGGCGGGCGCCACGTACCAGTTCAGAAACAGCGAGGCCAGCAGCAGGACGCCGCCGGCGCCCGAGATCGCGGCGCCCAGCAGCGCCGAGCGGTTCGGGTCCCTATGGGTCGGCTGAGATGCGTTGGCCTCCACGGTCAGCCGGCCGCCGAGGCTCGTGCGGCCTTGACGGTGTTGTAGAGCAGCATCGCGATCGTCATCGGGCCGACCCCGCCCGGCACGGGGGTGATGGCGCCGGCGACCTCGGTGACCGGCTCGAAGTCCACGTCACCGACCAGGCCGCCGTCGGTGCGGTTGGTCCCAACGTCGATCACGGTCGCCGCTGGGCAGACCATGTCAGCCGTGATCAGCTTCGGCTGGCCGGCAGCTGCGACCAGGATCTCGCCCCGGCGGCAGACCTCACCCAGGTCCGCCGTGCGGCTGTGGCAGGTGGTGACGGTGGCGTTGGCGCCCAGGAGCAGGCTGTAGAGCGGCTTACCGACCAGGTTCGAGCGGCCCACGATCACCGCCTCCTTGCCGGAAGGATCAACGCCGGCGCTGCGAAGCAGCTCCATGACGCCGGAGGGAGTGCAGGGAACCAGGCCCGAGGGGTCGCCCCTCGCGAGCAGTCCGGCGCTGGTGGGGGTCAGCCCGTCTACATCCTTGGAGGGCGAGAGCGCGTTGACGACCTCGCCGGCGTCGAGGCCGTCTGGAAGCGGCAGCTGGACGAGGATGCCGTCGATCTCGTCGTTCCCGTTCAGCTCCTCCACGAGCCCCAGCAGGTCGGCCTGGGAGATGTCACCGGGCGGCTCGTGGTGAAACGAAGAGATTCCGACCTCCTCACAGGCCTCGCGCTTGCGGCGGACGTAGATGGCCGACGCGGGGTCCTCCCCGACCAGCACCGTCGCGAGGCCCGGGGGGCGGCCCATCCCGTCGCTCACTGAGATCACGTCCGCCGCGACCCGACCACGCACCTGCGCGGCCACGGCCTTGCCGTCGATCACTTCAGCTGCCATGCAGGTCCTTTCGCTCGCTCCTCATCGGCGCGGAGACGCTATCTCACGCGCCAGGATCAGCCGGCCTTGCGAAGGGGCGCGTAGTCCGCCATCAGCTTGCGCTCCGCTCCGTCGCCCGCGAAGCGCACGACGATGACTCCGCCCGGCTCGACGGAGGTGACGACGCCTTCGCCGAAGCTGGCATGGACGACGTCGTCGCCCGTCCCGAACGTCCCGACCGGCCCTGTGCCGCGGCGCTGCGCGGCGCCGGTTCCCCGCGTGCCGCCGCCCGAAGCCCACCCCGTCATGGCCTGCTGGTCGGTCCCCTCCCGTTCGACCAGCTCGTTCGGCAGCTCGGACAGGAAACGCGACGGGTAGCCGCCGGCGCGGTCGCCGAACAGGCGGCGGCTCCGCGCATGGGTGAGCCACAGGCGCTTGCGGGCGCGCGTGACGCCGACGTAGGCGAGGCGGCGCTCCTCCTCCTCGTTCCCCTCCTCGAGGGAGCGGGAATGGGGAAAGACGCCTTCCTCGGCGCCGATGATGAAGACGGCGTCGTACTCGAGTCCCTTGGCGTTGTGGAGGGTCATCAGCGTGATCTTCTCCTCGCCGGCGCCGATGTCGTCCTGGTCGGTGTAGAGCGAAATGGCCTGCAGGAACTCCTCGAGCGGGGTCAGGTCGGATTCGCCCTCCAGCGCCCGGTTGGCGTCGAACTCGGCGGCGACACCCACCAGCTCCTCGAGGTTCTCGATCCTGCCCTCGGCCTCGATCGTGCGCTCCGCGCGCAGCGCGTCCAGATAGCCGCTGCGCTCCAGCAGCGCCCGCACGAGCTCCGCGACCGGAGAGTCCCCGAACTCACCACGCAGCTCCTCGATCAGCTCCACGAAGCGGGCAACCGCCTTGATCGCAGCCGCGCCCAGGCCCGGCACTGCCTCCGGCTCGCGCGCCGCCTCCCAGATCGTCCGTCCGCCGTTGGCGGCGTGGGAGCGAAGGCGCTCCTGACTGGTGTTGCCGATCCCACGCCGCGGCGAGTTGACCACGCGTGAGAAGCTCACCTCGTCGGCGGGGTTCACCAGCAGGTTCAGGTAGGCCACCGCGTCCTTGATCTCTGCGCGCTCGTAGAACTTCGTGCCGCCGACCACCTGATAGGGCAGCTCGTAGCGGACCAGGATGTCCTCGAGGACGCGGCTGTGAGCGTTGGTCCGGTAGAAGACTGCGATCTGCTCGCGCGCGATGCCTGCCTGCTCGAGCTCCTCGATCTCGCCCGCTACGAACCGAGCCTCCCCGTGCTCGTCGTCCAACTCCGCGAGGATGATCTTCTCGCCCTCCTCCCCGTTGGTCCAGAGGTGCTTCTCGCGGTTGGTCCGGTTGTGCGAGATCAGCCCGTTGGCCGCCGAGAGGATGGTCTGGGTCGAGCGGTAATTCTGCTCAAGCTTCACGAGCGCGGCTTCGGGGAAGTGCTCCTCGAACTCGAGGATGTTGCGGTAGTCCGCTCCGCGGAAGCCGAAGATCGCCTGGCTGTCGTCACCGACCACCGTCAGGTTCCCGCTTGGGCCGGTGAGCAGCTCCAGCAGCCGGAACTGGGCGTGGTTGGTGTCCTGGTACTCGTCCACGAGGACCCAGCGGAAGCGGTCGCGGTAGCGGTAGCGGACGTCCTCGAACAGCTCGAGCACGTTCACGGTGCGCATCAGCAGGTCGTCGAAGTCCATCGCGTTGGCGTCGAGCATCCGGCTCTCGTACATTCGGTAGGCCTGTCCCACCAGGTCCTCGAATGGCCCGCCGCCCATCTCCTGGTAGGCCTCGGCGTCGATCAGGGCGTTCTTCGCGTCCGAGATGCGGGCGCGGATGGCCCGCGGCGGGTAGCGCTTGGTGTCCACCTCGAGGTCTGTGAGGCAGCGCTTCAGCATCCGCAGCGAGTCAGCCTCGTCGTAGATCGTGAAGCTCTTCGTGTAGCCCAGGCGCTCGGCTTCGATCCGCAGCAGGCGCGCGCAGGCGGCGTGAAATGTCATCACCCACATCCGCCGCTCCACTCCGCCGACGAGCTGCCCCACGCGTTCGCGCATCTCCTGCGCGGCCTTGTTGGTGAAGGTGATCGCGAGGATCTGGTTGGGACGGGCCTGGCCCGTTGCGAGCAGCCAGGCGATCCTGTGTGTCAACACGCGGGTCTTGCCCGACCCGGCTCCGGCCAGCACCAGTAGCGGTCCTTCCCCGTGGGTGACCGCTTCGCGCTGCGGGGGGTTCAGGCCCTCAAGGAGCCGCTCGGTCACGTCCCCGCCGGGATCGACCGAGGCCCCGGCGAACGCCTCCGTCAGGTCGTGTTGCTCGCCCGCGGTCTCCTCCGGGGTCGTCGTCTCCTCCTCGGTCCGGGCCACGGTCCGAGAATAGCCCGCGCCCCGGAGCGCTCAGGTGCTGCGGGGCGCGGGCATGATCGGCTTGCTGTCCGCAGGGACGCCTAGCTGATGCAGGCTTCGAAGAGGGCGACCAGGTCCTGCTCGGTGCCTCCCAGGATCGAGCTCTTCACCTGCTCCCCGCTGGCGGAGTTGATCTCGTCGGCGATGCACTCGGACACCTGCGGTGGAATCTCGCCCTCGGACTCGAGCTGCGAGGTGAACGACTCCTGGAAGGACTCGAGGTCGAGGGTCGGGATGTCGGTGATCTCGTCCAGCTTCCACTGGCCGTCCTCCTTGACCAGCGCGACGGTCAGCGTCGAGCCGTCGAACACGCCGCCCGTGAACGTCACGTCGGCGGTGGCGGCGTCGCCGTCCACCTCGATCTCGCTCACCTCGACCTCGTCGGGGTCGTTGGAGGTGTCGGCGACGTCCTCCTCGCAGTCGGCGATGGCTTCCTCGCCAGTCGAGAAGTTGACCTGCTCGACGAAGCGCTGGGTCTGCAGTCGGGTGCAGTCCGCGGGGTCGGTCGTCAGTACGGAGGTCTCGATGGCCTCGGAGATCTGGTCCTCCTCCTCGCCGCCGTCGTCTCCGCCGCAGGCGGCCAGGCCGAGGGCGAGCGCGGCGACCATCACAGTCAGAGACAGAAGTCGTGTCAGGCGCAAGGTCGGCTCCCTTGTCTGGGTTTCGAACCGAGGCAGTCTAGGGATGGGCGCCGGCTCAGCCGCCGGCGGAGCTGGGCCCCTTCTTGGGGCGCAGCTCGGTGACCGACCCCGAGGAGTCGTCCTCGCCGCGAGCCTTGGCGAGCTCGCTCTCCAGCATCGAGATCCGCGCCGACAGCTCCTTGATCGCCTCGGCGATCGGGTCGGGCAGGTGGATCCAGTCGGTGTCGGGGCCCTCGACCGGCTTGCCTTCGACGCGCACGGGATGCCCGGGGTTGCCGACAACGGTGGTCTCCGCGGGGACGTCTTCGATCACGACCGTGTTGGCTCCCACCTTGGCGTTCCGCCCGATCGTGAGCGGGCCGAGCAGCTTCGCTCCGGAGCCGACCGTGACGCTGTCCTCCAGCGTCGGATGACGCTTGCCGGGTGCGAATCCCGTGCCGCCCAGCGTCACGCCCTGGTACAGCGTGACCCGGTCCCCGATCTCGGCGGTCTCGCCGATCACGACCCCCGAGCCGTGGTCGATGAAGAAGTCCGCCCCGATCTGGGCCGCGGGATGGATCTCGACGCCGGTCACGGCTCGGCTGCCGTAGGAGATCACCCGCGGTGCAAGCGGGACCTTCGCGTCCCACAGGGCGTGCGCGACCCGGTGTGCGAGCAGCGCCTGGACCCCCGCCCAGCTGGTCAGGATCTCGATGGAGCCGACCCCGCGCGCAGCTGGATCCCGGTCGCGTGCCGATCGGATGTCCGAGGAGATCTCTCCGGCGACCCGGCGGAGCCTTCCAAGCCCAAGCATGTAGTGAAGCTTAGGCGGGAGGGAAGAACGGGAGCGACATGTAGCGCTCACCGGAATCGCAGACTACGGTGACTATCCTCTTGCCCGCCATCTCTTCGCGCCCTGCGACCTCGAGCGCCGCATAGACGGCGGCACCGGCGGAGATTCCCGCGAGGACCCCCTCGCGGTTCGCGAGCAGGCGAGCCGTGGCCAGCGCGTCCTCGTCCTCGACCGGAATCATTTCGTCGATCACGGACCGGTCCAGCACCTCAGGGACGAACCCAGGCCCGATGCCCTGGATCTTGTGCGGTCCGGGCCGTCCACCCGACAGGACCGGGGACCCGGCGGGCTCCACCCCGATCACCTGGACGTCGGGGCGACGTTCCTTCAGCACCTGGCCGACGCCCGTGATCGTGCCGCCGGTCCCGACTCCGGCCACGAAAGCGTCCACCTGTCCATCCAGGTCACTCCAGATCTCCTCGGCGGTGGTGCGCCGGTGGATCTCGGAGTTGGCGGGGTTCGAGAACTGCATCGGCATGTAGCCGTCGTGCTCGGCGACCAGCTTCCGCGCCAGGGCGACGGACTCGTCCATGCCGCCCATCGACGGGGTCTCGTGGACCTCGGCGCCGTAGGTCCGCAGCATCGCGCTGCGCTCGCGGCTCATCCCCTCGGGCAGCGTCAGGATCAGCCGGTAGCCGCGCGCGGCGCAGACGAGGGCCAGGCCGATGCCGGTGTTGCCGCTGGTCGGCTCGACGATCACCGAGCCGGGGCCGACCAACCCGTCGCGTTCCGCGGCGTCCATCAACGCGACGCCCAGGCGGTCCTTGACCGAGCCGCCCGGGTTGAAGTACTCGAGCTTCGCGACGATCTCGCCGTCGACGCTCTCGCCCAGCCGCCCAAGCCTGACCAGGGGCGTCCCGCCGACCAGCGCCGAAGCCTCCCCGCCGACCCGCACATCCATGCTCTGTCCCGGCGCCCCGGCCACACTTAAAAAACTACCAATTGTTGACCGGGTATAACGGGTTTAGCGGTTTGCATCGTCCTTTTCCCGTCGCAACGGTCCAGGTCCGAACGACCTTGGCGGCAACCAGGCGCGGTCGCCCAAAGACTTGCGCGCCCCGATGCGAGATTGGGGTGGCGATGTAAGGGACGGCCTAGCTCCAGCGGTCCGACGCCTCAGCGCCCACCTTCAGCGGTGGTTCCTCGGCCGGGGCTGTGAGCCACCCAGACGCGACGGTGGCGGCAGCGTGACTGCTGCGCCGATGGCCCGCCACGGCCTCGATGAAGCGGTGCCGGGAGAGTGCCACCAACCGGGTCGTCCGGGTGGCCCTGACGGTGGCGGTTCGGCGCACATCCCGGATCAGCGCAATCTCCCCGAAACACTGGCCCTCCCCCTGCCTGCGCTTGAACAGGCCGTTCTCGAACACCTCCACCTCCCCGTCCTCGATCACGTAGAAGCGGTCCCCGCGGTCTCCCTGCGTAGTCACCTCCTGGCCCGCGTCGGCCTCGACCTCGACCAGCGCGTGAGTGACCCCTTCGAGCGTCTCGACCGGGAGCGGGGCGAAGATGGAGGTGCCCCGCAACAGCTCGTAGTGGCGCTCGGAGACCGGAGCGCCGATCTCGAAAACCCGCAGGGCGCGCCAGCGAACGAGGGCCACCGTCGCGACCAACCCCCCGAAAAAGAACAGTGCTGGTCGAATGCCGATCAGCTCGACCAGCGCCGGTGCCGCCAGCGAGCCGAGAGCCATCGCAATCAGGCGGTTCGTCTCCAGGAACGCGATCGCGCGCGCGAGGGTCTCCGGATCGCCGAGCCGCTGCATCAGCGTCCTCCCGGTCACCTTGACCGAGGCATATCCGTAGCCGACGAGCATGAAGGAGATGTAGGCGACGGCGATTGAAGGCCAGAGGCCGGGCAGGGCGAAGGCGGTCCCGGTGATCAGGCAGCCGGTGGCGATCGCAGCCGTGAGGTTGCCGCGGCGGGCCAGCACGGCGAGAACGCCTCCCGCGATCAGCGCGCCGATCGCCCACGAGGCGTGCAGGTACCCGACCGTTCCCTCCCCCCTGCCGAGAAGGTCCAGAGCGATGATCACCACCATCACATTGGCGACCCCCTCGATGAAGTCGTTCACGCTCATGACGTTGTCGAGCAGGCGCAACTTCCGATCGCTGTGGACCGCCTTGAAGCCGAGCGCGAGCTCTCGGAGCATCCCCGAAGCCGTCTGATCGGGCTCGTATCGAGGCGGGGCGTCCTTGCGGAGGGTGAACAGCAGGAGGCTCGCCAACGACCCGGCCGCCGCGGCGGCGATGAACGCGGACCCGAGGCTGACCGCGCTCATCAACACCCCGATGGCGAGCGAGGCCGTCAAGAACCCCAGGTTGCTCGCCTCGTTGTGAGCGACGTTCGCAGCCGAGAGCTCCTGGGGAGTGCGCGCGACCTGCGGCAGCAGGGCGCCCTCTGCCGGAACGTACGGCGAGACGGCGACCGTACTGAGGGCGCCGAGCGCGTAGATGATCTCGCTCGGCCAATGAGCGTCGACTGCGTAGGCGCAAATCCCGAGGATGATGGCGCCCAGCAGGGCGCTCCCGACCAGGACCAGCCGCCTCGAGAAGCGGTCGCCCATCAGACCTGAAAAGGGAGAGGCGAGCCCACCCGCGAGCTGCCTGGCGGCCGCAGCGATGCCGACCGCCCAGATTTCGCCATGGTGGAAGGCGTAAACCGACAGGGCGATCGCGAAGGCCCAGCCCGCGAACGTGAACGCACCCCACGCGAGAACCAGGCGCGCCAGGTCCCGGTTGGCAAAGACGTCCGTCAGGGCCCGCATCGAAAACCGGAACCTGCGCAGGGCAACATCCATTGTGGCGCCAGCCTACTGCTGCGGGTTACCCCAGCGCGAGCGACGCGGGCTGTCCCCTACTCGGGCAGCCGCCTGAACTTGCCGCCGCTCTCTGCGCTATTTCCATCATTCTTTGTTCAATGGGGAAACGTTGACGACAGACGGAGACGAAGTCGAGTCCGTCTCCGACGAGAGCTAGCTCGTACCGCTTCTCCCGTCCAACCTGAAGATCTCGACACCGTAGTTCGGGCCCCCCAGTCGTTTGAGGCCGCGGGAGATCCGTGCTTCTATGCCATCGAATCTCCCCGAATTCGGAACCGCGGACCTGTCGCGCTTGTGAATGAACTGGACGAGGGGGATAGGGTCGGGGCATGGAGACATTGCAAATCACTGAGACAGTCGGAGCGGAGGCCCGGATCAGAGGCGGCGAATACGAAGACCTTGAAATTCATGGTCCTGCCGTGTTTCAGCTAGCCGACTCCAACAACGTGCTTGAGGAATGCATCTTTGATCTGGAGCTGGATAAGTCCCTAGTGGGGATTGAAAGGCCGATCCGGGGAACCATTGAGATCTCAGGCACGGCGTTCCGCCGCTGCATCTTCAGGAATATCGGCTTCGTCGGCGCGGAAACACTGATCGAACGGCTCAAGGTCGGGGCAGAGTTCCGCGCATGAGCCAGCCGTATCGCTGAAGGCGCGAACCTCCTGACCCTGCGTGACGGCAAACTCGCGCGGGCTGGAACTCGCAGGGCTCGGACGAAGCCCTTGCAGCCACCGGGCTGTCGACGTAGGCGATGTCGGCAGTCGCTAGCAACTGATTAGCTCTCCTTGACCACCGCGTACACGATTCTCTCGGCTACGTCGATCACCGGCTCGCCGATGGGCGAGCAGCCCGACGATCTGCAGGAGCACGGTCACCACGAGCACCCATGCCGCGGCGTCGATGAGCGCGGCCGCGAACTCGTGCCCGGGAGATGCAAGGGTTTCCTTCGTGAACGGTCCGCGCGGCACCCTTCGTAGCTCTGGGGGACGGTCTCCGGCATGATCGTCGGACTCGCCCTCGCCCTCGCCTGCGCGGCGGCGACAAGCGTCTCGTTTCTGCTCAAGCACCGCGGCGCGGTTCTCGCGCCACCCGTGCGGGTCCGGCACCCGCTGCGGAGCGCGGTCGACCTCTTCGGCTCCAAGTGGTTCGCGGTCGGCTGGGTAGTGGCGGTCGGCGCCTGGTTACTTCACGTCGGCGCGCTCGCCCTGGCGCCATTGTCGATCGTGCAGGCCGTCCTCTCGGGCGGCCTGGTGTTCCTCGCCGTCTTCGCCGAGCGCTTCTTCGGCTTCCGGCTCGGACGCCGCCAATGGGCCGGCGTGATCGTTACTGCGGCGGGGCTTGTGGTCATCGGACTGACGTCGGGGCCGGACGACGATCCGCCAGGCTACGCCCTAGCGGCATTAATCGCGATCGAGTGTGGCGTCATTGTCGTAAGCGGCGCGGTCGCCGCGATCTCGACCCACCGCCGCGTCTCGCCCGCGGTGCAGGGTCTGCTCCTTGGCGCTGCCGCCGGGGCGCTGTTCGGCGTCTCCGACATCGCCATCACGTACCTGGCAGACGCTGTTGAAGACGGGGCGCTCAAGCTGATCAGCCCGTGGACCGGGGCGGCTCTGGTCGCCTCGGTGGGTGCCTTCTATGCCTCGGCCCGTGGACTGCAGCTGGGGCCGGGCGTCGAAGTGATCGCTCTCACCTCGGTCGCGGCCAACCTCATCGGGATCGTCGGCGGGATTCTGGTCTTCCGTGACCCGGTCGGCACGGGGGCGCTGGAGATCACCGGGCGGATGCTCGCGTTCTGCCTCGTCGTCGTAGGGGCGGCTCTGATCCCAGCTCCGGTCCGCGCCACCCACGCATCGTCTGATGCCTCGGGGGAGCCAAGGACGGCGGCCCGGGTGTCGAACCCGTGAAGTACGCCCGCGCGCACGCCGAGTCGCGTCGGAGCCGCTTTCGCTCCCATGCGCAGAGCCAACGTGACCACTGATGAAACGGTCGCTTCTGCTATCGCGTGAAGCAGCAGGGTTTGGCCGCTCGCCGAGCTAGCCGTCAAATAGGAGCCTTGGACGAGAAGCAGTACTTCTCGCCCCCCCAATTCGTGCGTCTCCCAGAAATCGCATCGGCGGCCCGATTCGTTTCTCGCTACCACCCTCCAAGGGTCCGCGAAGTTCTCCGGCAGTCGGCTGAGGCAGTCTCGCGACTTTGACCCACTCGAAAGCGATATCGCGGGCCGCTGAGTGCCGCTCTGCATGGAAAGGAGCGCTCCGGGTCAAGGCGAGTCGCTTGCACACCAAAGGACGACAGTCCTCGGTCGCTTATGCAGAGCCCCGTCCGGGCGTCGGCGAATGGAAAGGAGAAGCGCCCCCGATTGGGGGCGCTTCGGGCGCCGCTCGGAAGCCTTGCTACGCGCCTGCCGCGGCAGCCTCCGGAAGGCCCATCGCGCGCTCCGTGTCGACCTCGAAGTACGTGTTCTCACTCACGCCGGCGGTAGCCGAATCGAGGTAATCGCGGAGCGTGTCGATCGAGTCCGCCTCCCATAGGCAGGCGGCCACCGACTCGTCCGTAGACGGGAAGAACTGCCGCCCCTGGACACCAGGCGGCCCCCCTCCGACAACCTCCTCGGCGTCCATCGAAAAGAACTTCTTCGGATCGGTGATCTGGTGCTGCACGACGATATGCATAGCCACCTCCGTTGAATCGGATACGCCGACTCTACCCCTGCTGTATCCGGATGCAAGGGAGCGCGACACGACTCGACTGGGTCAGAGCGCGCTTCCGCCTCCCTCACCCCCGAGGCAGCGCTCTCCTCGGGGAAGGGAATCGACCGCTGCTCCCTTCGCGTGAAGGCGGAAAGTCTCAGTCGCCAGGAAAGAGCCGGCTTGGACGAAAGGCGGTAGTCCGGACGCCTTGCCTGTGCGTCCCCAAGATCGCATCGGCGGCCCGATTCGTCTCTCGCTACCACCGCGCGCGTATCCGCAAGACCACTCGGCACCCCAACTAGGAATCAGCGCTCTGGGTCATGCGAACCCGACGCCGCAGCCCCCTTTTTCTCGCGAAGAGGCAACCGGCGGTTTGCTGGCGCTGCTGATTCCAAGTCGACCCTCCCTATAGCCGCTTTTCGTCCAAAGCGGCTATTTCGCTTCGCATGGAAAGCGTCGGTGGGCCGGTGCAGCGAGCTTTCTAGAGCCTCGCCGGATCGCAGTTCTAGCCGGCCGGATCGACCATCGGCCCGAACAGCCCGTCGTAGAGTGAAACGTAGAGGTCGAGCGGCACGGCATCGGGATCGACCAGGTGCTGCACCGCGAGCCCGATGTCCAGGGCGATCATTGCCGTCGCGAGCTGCTCGTGAGGTAACGGCGGCTTACGCCCCAGCTGCTCGAATTGGACCTCGCTCTGGGCCGCGAGCAGCGAGCGGTTGCCGCTCCAGAAGGTCGCCGCCAGCTTTCGGAAGTCCTCGTCCCGCGCGGCCTTCGTCAGGCACTCGAGCCAGAGGCGGAAGAGCCAGCGGCCTTCCTCGTGGCCCTGCGCGTCGCGGAGCATCGCCGCGCCGCGGACCAGCCGCTCCCGCGGGGTACCGCCCGATTCCTCAACCCGATCGAGCATCCGGCGGTAGCCGCGATAGATGCGCTCGTGCAGAAGCTCGACGAAGAGCTGGTCCTTGCTCTCGAAGTTGGAGTAGAAGGCGCCGCGCGTGAAGCCGGCCTCGGCCGAGATCTCCTCGACGCTCGACCCCTCGAGGCCGCGGCGCAGGAAGACCCGCTCCGCCGCCTCGAGCAGCTGCTCGCGGGTTTCGGCCTGCTTCTCCTTCCGCGACAGTCGCTTCGGTGGGCTTAGGGCCCGCGGCATCGTCCTCGCTCAGATCAGGGGCTGGTTGGGCAGGGGCGATCCTGCAAAGAAGAAGAACCAGACCTCGAACGCGACGATGCCGAGCACCGCACTGATGATGAACAGGCGCTCGACCGGGTCGCTCTTGTGGTCGCCGGGGCGGTAGGGCTCGTCTCGGAAGCTCCGGTTCCACG
The DNA here is from genome assembly GCA_021323175.1 of Solirubrobacterales bacterium. GTDB lineage: Bacteria > Actinomycetota > Thermoleophilia > Solirubrobacterales > 70-9 > VGBV01. Next base: position 12,800 of record JAJTCK010000006.1, read on the forward strand.
ACATGCGGCGGACCTTGCGCTTCCGCTCCTCCTCGCCGACCCAGCGGGGCCGGGCCGTGAGCGCTATCAGCAGCGCGGCCCAGTAGGTGACGAGGATGCCCGTCGTGATGAATAGCGCCAGCGCGACGTTGATGTCCGGGTCGCTGCCGGCGAGCTTCGAGGCGACGAAGACCCAGAACAGCGGCACTCCGAGACAGAGCAGCGGGACGAAGATAAGTATGAGCGCGATAGCTCCGGTCCCGCGAGCGGCTCCCAGAGCCGTGTGCTTGATGGCGTTCATGGGACTCTCCACTTTGAATTCAGTCCTGTATTTGTATACAAGACTGTATCTGAAAGCTTGGACTCGCCGCAGATCCCTCTCATGTAGGGCTCCGGACGTAGCTGGTGCGCCACTCGTGCGCCAGTCAGACACCGAAACAACCGGAAACAACCGGAGCCAATCGGAACGGATTTCGCTTGCCCATGCGGTTTTCCGCTTAGTCGTGCGGAGCAACCTAGATGTAGTACATGCCGGCGCCGGACTCCTGGGACTCGCGGCGGGCGATTTCGGCGATGGTGTTCGAGCGGAAGGTCTCGCGCAGGGCCTCGACCCCGTCCGCCCAGATTCCGCCCGCCTCCTTGCCCTCCTCGCCGACCACGCCGTCGAGCGCCTGGACGACCTCGAGGACGGTGATCTCCCCGGCAGGGCGGGCGAGCGTGTACCCGCCCTTCGCTCCCCGGTGGCTCGTCAGGATCCCCGCCCGCCGGAGAGTCGAGAACAGCTGCTCGAGGAACTGGACCGGCATGCCCCGCCGCTCGGCGATCTGCCCGATGGGGATCGGGTCCGATCCGGAGCGGGCGAGCTCAGCCAGCGCCACCACCGCGTAACGTGATTTGGAGGTGATCGAGATCAATTTCCCCCTTCTAACAGGTCGGTCGGCGGCCGTGGGCGGCGCGTGACCGCAGCCCTCCCCCGCCCCGTGCTCCGGGCGCTCGCGCCACTGGCGATGATGGGCGCGATCTTCTATTTCTCGGCCCAGCCGTTCGAGGGCCCGGAGCTGGCCTGGTGGGAGGTCGCGATCCGCAAGCTCGGTCACGTCGCGGGCTACGCGGTCCTTACCTTCCTCTGGTGGTGGGCCCTGGTCGGCAGGGCGGATCACCCCCTGGCGATCGCCGCGGTTATCTCGCTTCTATACGCCGCGAGCGACGAGTATCACCAGACCTTCACCGAGAATCGCAACGGCTCCCCGCTCGACGTCGGCATCGACGCGATCGGGATCGCCTTGGCGTGCGGCGTCGTCAGCTGGCGCTGGCCGGGCCCGCCGGAGTCCGGCTAGGTCCAGCCCTCAGCCATTACGTCGAGCCTTTCGGTCTCTGTCCAGCGCCCGCCTCATGCGCCTGAGGGCGGCCTCCCGCCCGAGCGCGGCGAGGGATTCGAAGATGCCCGGGGAAACCGTGCCGCCCGTGATCGCCACGCGTATCGGCTGGTAGAGCTTGCCGGGCTTCACGTCGCGCTCCGCGAGCACACTCGCGAGGGCACGCTCGATCTGGCCGGGCTCGAACGGGTCGACCCCACTCAGCGCCGCGTGCGCCTCCTCAAGCAGGGGAAACGCGCCGTCCTTCATCACCTTCCTCCAGGCCTTCTCGTCCGTGACGGGCTCCTCGAACAGGAATGCGACGAGTGGCCAGACCTCGTTCAGCGTCTGAGCCTTGTCTTGGACGATCGAGCAGGCCGCGCGCAGCCGCTCGTCGGGCTCGCGTCCGAGGTGCCGTGCCACCACCGCGGTGTACTCGTCGAGCGCCATCTCCCGCATGAAGCGGCCGTTCAGCCAGCGCAGCTTCTGCTCGTCGAAGATCGCGCTCGAGCGCCCCACGTCGCTGACGTCGAAGCGCTCGATCAGCTGCTCGGTGCTCATCACCGTCGTGTCATCGCCGGTGCCCCAGCCGAGCAGCGCCAGGTAGTTCCGAACCGCGGCCGGCAGGTAGCCACGCTCGCGCAGCTCCTGGACGCTGGCGGCGCCATTGCGCTTGGAAAGCTTCTTGCCGTCCGGCCCGTGGAGCAGCGGCAGGTGCGCGTAGCGCGGCGGCTCGACGCCCATCGCCTCCATCACCAGCAGCTGCTTGGGCGTGTTCGACAGGTGGTCGTCGCCGCGGATCACGTCGGTGATGCCCATGTCCGCGTCGTCGACCGCGACGGCGAAGTTGTAGAGGACCGAGCCGTCACCGCGCGCGATCACGAAGTCGTCGGCGGCCGCGTTCGGAAAGCGGACCTCGCCGCGGATCAGGTCCTGGACGATGGTGTCCCCGTCATCGGGCACCCGGAGCCTCACCGCCGCGCCGGGGTCGTCGCTTGCCTCGCCGCGGTAGCCACGATCGGCACCGTGCCGGTCCTTCCACGCCTTCACGTCCTGGGAGGTGGCGGGATCGCGGTAGGCGGCGCCGCTTGCCAGCAGCGACCCGAGCACCTCGACGTGGCGATCGCCCCGCTCGTACTGGCTCTTCGGGCCCTCGTCCCACTCAAGCTCCAGCCAGCGCAGCGCGTCCAGGATCTGCTCGACGTTGTCCGGGGTGGACCGCTCCCGGTCGGTGTCCTCAATCCGGAGGATCATCGCGCCGCCGTCGTGGCGAGCCTGGAGCCAGTTGTACAGTGCCGTCCGCGCGCCGCCGATGTGCAGCAGCCCCGTCGGGGACGGCGCGAACCTCACGCGAACCTTCTCATCTCTCTCTGAATCGTCACTCATGCTGATCGGCGCCCATGTTTCCACCAGCGGCGGCCTGCTGAAGGTATTGGAGCGGGCCGAGGACACACGCTCGGACGCCATCCAGCTGTTCAACCAGAGCCCGCGGATGTGGAGGCCGACGAAGTACACCGCAGCCGACTTCGCCGAGTTCAGGAAGGCCCTCCCAGGCTCCCGGCTCAGCGCCGTGATGATCCACATGATCTACCTGGTCAACCCCGCGACCGATGACGCGGAGATGAGGAGGAAGAGCCTTGACTCCCTGATCCATGCGCTGCGGGTCGGCGACGGGATCGGCGCGATTGGAGTCGTCGTCCATCCGGGCGCCCTCAAGGCCGACTCGCGGACGAACGCCAAGAAGCGCGCGATCAAGCTGCTGAAGGAGGCCCTGGCCGAGTCGGAGTCCTGCCCGATCCTCTACGAGAACACCGCCGGCTCGCCGCAGCTCCTGGGACTCGACTTCGACGAGACGGCGGAGCTGATCGAGAAGACGGGCGGCCCGAAGCGCCTGGGTCTCTGCATCGACTCCTGCCACCTTCACGCGACCGGCTACGACGTCCGGACACCCGAGGGCGTCGCCGAGATCGCCGACGAGATCGAGGCCAAGATCGGCCTGGACCAGCTGCGCGCCATCCACCTGAACGACTCTCGCGACGCGCGCGGTTCCAACCGAGACCGGCACGCCGCGATCGGCAAGGGCGAGATCGGCCGCAAGGGCTTTCGCGCCTTCCTGAGCGAGCCTCGCTTCGAGGGGATCCCCGCCGTCTCCGAGACTCCGGGGCTCGGCGGGAAGGGACCCGACAGGCCCGAGGTCGTCCTGCTGCGTCGCCTGCGCCGCGAGGGCCTCCAGGCGCGACAATCAGGGAGTGGAAGCGGCAAGCCCTCCTGACGCCCACCGCCTGCAGCGGCTCGCGCTGATCGCGGCGTCCGCGCTGGTCTCGATCAACCTGTGGACCGGCGCCCCGCTGCTCGCCGTCTGGGTCGGCTCCCAGGTCCAGGCGGCCCAGAACGGGCTCAGCATGACTGCGCTGCTCGCGGTGGTCGTGACCCTCGCGGTCACGGTCTTCCTGCTCGCGGTCCTGCTGGCTCGCATCAACGGCCGCTACGACCAACTCTCGGGCCGCCCACAGAAGGCTCGCCAGACCTCCCCCTGGCTGCGCAGCATGCGCGGAGAGCGCGAGGAGGACATCCGCCGCGAGTCGGGCATCAGCGGCATCGAGCGCGTCGTGGTGATCGCGGTGATCCTCGCCGTTCTGGCCTTCGAGGTCTGGTTCTTCTTCTTCGCCGGCTCCTCCCTGCCCAACGCCTGACGACCGTCCGCTGATCCGCGAGCGCGACGATGGCGCTGCGGCTCAGTGGTGAGGTTGGGCTCGCTCGGCTTCGCGAAGCCGCTCGGCCAACGCCTCCAACACCTTCCGGCCCACAGCCGGGACGCGGTCGATCAGCGCCGTGAACTCACGGGAGCCGAGCACGAAGAGACGCATGTCGCTCTCGGCGGTGACCGTGGCTGAGCGCGGCGCCGAGTGAAGCAGAGCCATCTCGCCGAAGCACTCGCCGGGACCGAGCCTTGCGCTTCGCTTGCCCCGGATCGTCACCTTCGCACGGCCATCGGCGATCACGAAAGCCTCGCGCCCGAGGTGACCCTGGCGCATCAGGACCCGGCCCGCGGGAACCTCGACCTCTTCGGTCAGGGCGGCGATGCGGGAGAGGTCCCGCTTGCTGCAGGCCGAGAAGAGCTGGACCTGCGAGAGCCGGTCGATCTTGGGGTCGCGCGTCCGCCCTCGTGCCGGTCGCCTCATCGGCAGCAGTATCCCAGCGGTTGCCGATCGCGCCTCACCGGCTAGGCGAGGGAGTTCCTGAGGTCGAACGCACGGATCGCTTCGGGGTGCGCGTCCGAGGCGTCGAAGAAGCGCTTGTTGACGCACTCATACGCCGGACCCCTGCCCTCGTAGGCGCGCTCCACCGTGAACTGGCACTGCGGCAGGGGCTTGCCGGTCATCTTTATCCCGCCGTAGCCGCCGCGGCCGCGCTCGGCCATCAGGAACAGGTCCAGGTCGATCTCGGTCCCGAACACCTTGTTCATGCAGCCCATGAACCGCGCACCCGTCAGCGCGTCCTCGTACTGGTAGAGAAAGCGGCAGCCGATCTCCATGCAGCCGGCCGGCTCGATCAGCTTGTCGCAGAAGGACTGGCAGCGGCGGCATTCGCCCGCCGTGCTGGTCCTCTCCTGTGGCTGTCCGAGGGGCATAGGGGTGAGTCTAAGCCCACTCCGGACGCGCAATCGACGCCCATATGTTGCCCCTTGTGCTCGCGCGACGCCTGTGGTAGTCCGCGGCCGCGGCGGACGTGTGGCCCGCCGTGGATCAGGCGGCGCGTGCGCCGGATCCGAGCAGGGCATCCAGCTCGGCGTGGAGCGCGGCGCTGTCCCGGACCCGGTAGCCGTCACCGAAGCGGAGCTTGCGCAGGCCCTCGCGGGTCTGCATCTCGAGCACGACCTCGGCCCGGCCGGGAAAGTGCTCGAAGACCGCCTTCAGCTCGTCGACCAGCGACGGCGCCCACTCGTGGGCCCTGACCCTGACGACGACGGGGCTCGATGCGCGGGCGCTGCGGGCGCGAGCAACCTCATCGTCGCTGGGCTCGAAGGCCGAGACCTCGGTAGCGATCAGCTTGGTCTGGCCGCGCTCCTGGTGGTCCAGGCGTCCCTTGACGACCAGCACCGTGTCCACCGCCAGTTTCTCCCTCGCGTTCACGTAGACCTGGCCGAGGATCAGGGCGTCGACCTGACCCTCCACGTCGTCGAGGGTGAGGAAGGCCATCGGGTCCCCGCGCTTGGTCTTGTGGTGTTTCATCTCGGTCACGATCCCGCCTGCGGTGACGATCGAGCCGTCGGGCTTGGAGGACAGGTCGGCGAGGGGGCAGTCCACCGCTGCGCGCAGCGCGTCGCGGACCTCGGAGAGGGGGTGCGAGGAGAGGAAGGTCCCCAGGGTCTCCTTCTCCAGGCTGAGCAGCGCCCGCTGGTCGTACTCGTCCATCAAGATCGGCGGATGCTGGCCACGGCCCCCCGCGGCGCCCTGGCCCCCGCCCAGGTCGAAGATCGACCCCTGTCCCAAGCGAGAGTCCTCCTGGGACTTCTGCCCCGCGTTGGTCGCTCGGGGCAGCGCCTCGAGCATCCCGCGGCGGCTGGCGCCCGTGGAGTCGAGGGCTCCGCACTTCACCAGGCATTCGATCGCGCGCTTGTTGACCGCCCTGCTGTCAACCCGCTCGCAGAAGTCCCAGATCGAGGTGAAGTCCCCGCCCTCGGCCCGCGCGTCGAGTATCGCCTGCACGGCGGAGTGCCCGACGTTCTTGACGGCGTCAAGCCCGAACCGGATGCAATTGCCCGCGACGACGAAGCCGTGGTGTGAGGCGTTCACGTCGGGGGGCAGGACCTCGATGCCCATCTCGTCGCAGCGGTTGACGAAGAAGGGCACCTTGTCCTTGGTGCTCATCACGCTCGAGATCAGCGCCGCCATGTACTCGGCCGGATAGTTCGCCCGCAGCCAGGCCGTCCGGTATGCAATCAGCGCGTAGCAGGCGGCGTGTGAGCGGTTGAAGGAGTAGTCGGCGGCGGCCTCCATCAACGACCACAGGTCCGTCGCCACCGTGCGCTCGGTCCCCGACTCGCCGAGCCCTTCGAGGAACTCCTCCTTGATCGTCGCCATGAGGTCGCGCTTCTTCTTGCCGATCGCCTTGCGGAGGTCGTCCGCCCGGGCGGGGCTGAAGCCGGCCATCTGCTTGGCGATCTCCATCAGCTGCTCCTGGTAGATCACGCAGCCGTAGGTGGACTCCGTGATCGGGCGCATCCGGTCGTCCGGGTGGCGGATCGTTCGCGGGTCTCGCTTGCCCTGGGCGTACTGCGGGATGTAGGCCATCGCGCCCGGGCGGTACAGCGAGACGAGGGCGACGAGGTCCCGGAACTCGGTCGGGCGCACCTGGCGGAGCGCGTCGCGCATGCCGTCGGACTCGAATTGGAAGACCCCGATCGACTCCCCGCGCGAGAGCATCTCGTAGGTCGCGGCGTCGTCCAGCGGGATGTCCTTGATGTCGATCGTCTCGTCGCGCGAGCGCTCGACGATCTCGACGGCGTCCTCGATGACGTCGAGGTTCCGCAGCCCGAGGAAGTCCATCTTCAGCAGGCCGATCTCCTCGATCGGTCCCATCGAGTACTGCGTCACCATCTTGTAGGCCCGCTCGGCGTTCCCGTTGACCTCGGCCGCCCCGGCGCCGCGGTCCTCCGCGAGCTGGAGCGGGACGATTTCGGTCAGCGGCCGGTCGGAGATGACCACGGCGGCCGCGTGGATTGAGTTGTTGCGGACGATCCCCTCCAGACCCTTGGCCACGTCGATGATCTTCCTGGCGTCGGGCTCGGCGTCGTAGGTCCGCCGCAACTCCTGACCGCCCTGCAGGCACTCGTCGAAGGTCGGCGAGCGGCCCATGATGGGCTCGGGGATCTGCTTCGCGAGGCGGTCGCCCGTCGCGTAGTCGTAGCCGAGTACTCGCGCCGCGTCCCTGGTGGCGGCCCGGGGGGCCATCTTGCCGAACGTGATGATCTGGGCGACGCAGTCGCGGCCGTACTTCTCCTGGACATAGCGGATCACGCGCTCACGTCCGCGGACCGAGAAATCTATGTCGATGTCCGGCATCGACTTGCGCCCCGGGTTCAGGAAGCGCTCGAAGAGCAGGTCGTTGGCGATCGGGTCGATGTCGGTGATGTCGAGCGCGTAGGAAACGATCGAGCCGGCCGCGGAGCCACGACCCGGCCCGACGGCGATGCCGTTCTCCTTCGCGTACTTGACGAAGTCCCAGACGATCAGGAAGTAGGAGTCGAACCCCATCTCGCCGATCACACCGAGCTCGAACTCCAGGCGTTCCCGCGCCTCGGCCGATATCGGGTCCCCGTAGCGGCTGCGCAGGCCATCGGTGGCGAGCCGCCGCAGCATCTCCGCAGGCTCTTCGCCGTGGGTGGTCTGGTAGCGGGGGAGCAGCAGCTTGCCGAGCTCCATCTCCACCTCGCAGCGCTCGGCGATCTCGACGCTGGTCGGCATCGCCTCGGGCCACTCGGCGAAGTCGGCGGCCATCTCCTCGGGGCTCTTCAGGAAGAACTCGTTCGTGTCGAAGCTCAGCTTCGGTTCGGCGACGGTCGACTTGGTCTGGACGCAGAGAAGCGCGGCGTGGTTGTCGTAGTCCTCGCGGGTCAGGTAGTGCACGTCCGCGGTTCCGACCAGCGGCCGGCCCACCTCGCGGGCCACCTTCACGATCGCCTCGTTCGCCTTGTCCTGCTCGGCGATCCCGTTCCTTTGGAGCTCGAAGTAGACCTGCTCCGGCCCGAACACCTGCAGCAGGTCGTCGATGTGCGCGCGGGCGTCGTCGGGGCGGTCCTCGACCACGCGACGGCAGAAGCGCGACTGCAAGCATCCCGTCAGGGCCAGCACCCCGTCCGAGTGCCGCGAGATCAGCTCCATGTCCAGGTTCGCCTTGCCGCGGGAAAAGCCCTCCAGGAAGCCGGCAGAGCTGAGCCGCGCGAGGTTCCGGAACCCCTCGCCGCTGTGCGCCAGCAGGGTCAGGTGGTTGCGCTCGTACCGCGTTGCCGAGACGATCGCGTGGCGATCCTCGACGAGGTAGGCCTCCATGCCGATGATCGGCTTGATCCCGTGCGCCTTGCACGCCTTGTAGTGCTCGACCGCCCCGTTCATGACGCCGTGGTCGGTGAGGCCCAGCGCCGGCATTCCCAGCTCCGCGGCCCGCTCGGCGAGGGACATGCGGCCTCTCGGCTTGCCGTTCTTGTCGTGCTTGCGCGGCAAAAGCTTGCAGGCGCCGTCGAGCAGCGAGTACTCGCTGTGTACGTGCAGATGTACCGCCGAGGCGCCGCTCACCCGACCATCCTGCCAAGCGGGGCAGATGCCACGGACGGGGATCAGCGCATCTTCCGCGCAACTTCGGGCAGGATTACGCTCGGATGATCTGGCTACTCAGACACGGCGACGCGGAGGGCGGCGAGGGCAAGCCCGACGCCGACCGCGACCTGACCCGGAAGGGCGAGCGGCAGGCGCGAGACGCCGGCGCGGCGCTACGGGCGCTGGGCGTGGAGCTGGACGTCTGCCTCACGAGCCCCAAAGTCCGGGCCCGCCGGACCGCCGAGCTGGCCTGCGAGGCGCTTGCTGCCCCGGTGGAGCTGGACGACCGCCTCGCCGGCGGGGACTTCGATCCGCTGGAGCTGTCCTCGGGCCGCGGCGAGGTGATGCTCGTCGGGCACGAGCCCAACTTCTCGGGCGCGGTCGCCTTCGTCACGGGCTCCCGCGTGAAGCTGAAGAAGGGCGGGATCGCAGCCCTCGACGACCACCTCCTGCACGTCCTGCTCAGGCCCAAGGACCTGAGCGGGATCGCCGGAAACTAGGCCAGGCCCTCCGCCTCGTACTCCCGCAGGAAGCCCTCGAAGAGGCGGCGATGTCCCTGCTCGTCGCGCAGGATCGCAATGACCATGTCCTGGGTGACCGGGTCCACCCCGTCGGTCACCTCGATGATCCGGGTGTAGTGCTCGATCGCACCGGTTTCGGCTTCGATCACCCCGCGGACGATGTGCACGACGTCGGTCTGGTGCTCGGGCGGCTGCAGGAACGACTGCTCGGCGGCGAACTCCTCGGAGCCCGGTACGACGCCGTAGAGCTCCTTGATCCGCACGGCGAATTGCTGGGCGTGGCCCAGCTCCTCGGTGATGTCGGTCTCCAAGGACTCCTTGATCTCCTGGGCGCGGACGCCGTCGGGGTTGACCGAGTTGGCGATGTAGCTCATCACCGTCTCGATTTCCATCCAATAGGCCTTCTTCAGCAGCTCGACGATCTCGTCGCGCTTCGCGGTCTTGTCGTCACCCAGAATCCCTTCCGAGGGCTTGGCAGCGGTCGCCATCGTTCCTCCATTCATCGCTTGAGCGCTTCAAAGCTACCCGGCGCCGGGTGCGGGCTAACCACGTCGGCTCCGGGTGAGGCTACGCGCAGGACCAGGCTCCCGGGCCGTCGTTCTCCCAGATCAGGCGGGCGATACGGTCCTGCTCGGCCCTGGAAGCCTGGTGGGCATAGCCCTGGCCGCCGTAGGCACGCCAGGTCGAGGGGATGATTTGGTAGGCGCCGCCGGCGCCGCTCGAGGAGTTGTAGGCCCGGTAGTTGCCGCCTGACTCGCACATCACGATGTAGGTGGGGATCGCGTAGGGACCCCCCAGGTAGGCGCTGTCCGCGAGCTGCTCGGCTGCGGCCTTGCGGACCTCGAGCTCCCAGCCCGAGATCCGCTCTTGAAGCTCGGCGAGCGCGGCGCGCTCCGATTCTCGCGCCTGCGCGATCTCGGCGGCGCGGCGCTGGGCCTCCGCCCTGCCCGCCCCGATCTCCACCCGCGCGGACTCGAGGCGACGAGTCTCCGCGTCGATTTCGGCCTTCAGGGCCGCGATCTCCTCGTATGCGGCCGCCACCTCGTCGCGCAGCTCCGAGACCCGGCCGGCGATGCGCTCGTCGGCATCGGTCAGAGCCTCCAGGTACTCGGCGCGCGCCTCCACCTCCTCGAAGCCCTCGGACTCGAGGACGACCGAGAGCAGATCGGGCTCCGAGCCCTTGTAGATCTCCACCAGACGCTTCGAGAGGACCCCGAGGGCCCGCTTGTAGCGAGCCCTGACCGCTTCCAGCTCCTTCTCGGTCGCCAGCAGCTCGTCGTTGAGCGCACCGGAACGGGCGGTGCTCTCGCGCAGCTGGGCCATCAGCTCCTGCTCGCGCGCCGCTGCCTGGTCGGCCTGCCGCTCCAACTCGGCGAGCTCGGCGGACCGGGAGTTGATGCGCTGGGTGATCAGGGTGGCCTCGTCCCGCGCGGACTCGAGCTTCTGCCCGGTGTCCGTGGGCTCGGCGATCGCGATCGCGCCGAAGCCCGCGACTGCGGCGGCGGCGGCGCCGCACGCGGCAATTCCGATCTTGAGTTGCTTCGACACGCTGCCCATTCCTTCCGGCGCCTGCGGGGTTAGCTGTCGGGCTCGCGCCGAAGGAGTGGCGCTACGCGTCTGGCCTGGTGGACCTGCGATTCGCCCCGAGGCGCTGTGCGCCCCCTGGGTCCCCCGCTCCGCCACGATGACCGGGGCGGATTCGGCTCGCTATCGAGCCGCAAGTTAGCGGACGCTCAGATCCTCACACCGGGGCGTCGCGAGCGCGCCGGGTCTTCCTGGGGATGCAAGGGATCGTGCAAGGCCGCGGTCCCAGACGACGCCTACGCTGCAATCGCCTCGGCGACCTGGGTGGTGTAGCCCTCCCCAGCCTCCACGAGGACGCCGACCATGGCCTGCGTGGCCGGGGAACGGGTGGAGGCCTCTCGGGTCACGGCCCAGACCCGCCGGGTAGCGGCGCGTCCGGCGATCGGACGCAGCTCGAGCCCGGTCGGCCGCTCCGCGAGTGCCAGCTCCGGCAGCAGGGTCACGCCGAGACCGGCTGCGACTAGGCCCTTCAGGACCTGGTAGTCGTCGCTGTCGAAGGTCACCCGGGGCTCGTATCCGGCCTCGCGGCAAAGCCTGATCACGTGCTCGCGGCACGAGCCGCTGCGGCCGCACATCCAGTCGTCTTCGGCCAGGTCCTCCAGGCGTACGGCATCGCCCCCGGCGAGGGGGTGGCCCGGCGGCAGCGCGACCCACATGCGTTCCTCCAGCAGCATGGCGCGCTCCAGGTCGCGGCCCGGCTCAACGGGGTGCGCGCTGAAGTCGAAGCTGAGCGCGACGTCGTAGTCGCCGGCGCGAATCGCGGGGACCGAGTCCTCGGGCTCACCCTCGCCGAGCTCGAGCTCGATGGCGGGGAAGCGGTTGCGAAAAAGCGAGACCGCCCGCGTCAGCAGGGTGGCGCTGGCGCTAGGGAAGCTGATCACCCGCACCCGGCCCCCCTCGAGTCCTGCGACCGCCGAGAGCTCTCGCTCGGCCTCTGCCAGGCGGGAGAGCACCGCGTCGGCGTGATCCATCAGGGTCTCGCCGGCCTTCGTCAGCTTGGGGCCGGCGCTCGTGCGCTCCAGCAGCTGCATGCCGACCTCCTTCTCCAAGGCCGCGACCTGTTGGCTGACCGCGGACTGGGAAAGGTGCAGCGAGTCGGCGGCCGCCGAGAAGGACCCCGTCGCGATCACCTCGCGCAGCACGCGCATCCGCTTCACGTCGAGCATTAGCTGAGCTTATCAAGCGAAGAAGTGATCCATGTTGCGCTGATACCTCACGCGCGAGACGATGCAGCCGTTCAATCCTCGGCGGCGAGAAAAGGAGCTTTCAGATGAGGTCGGAGAGAGCAAACGGAAGCGCAGGCGACGGCCACCAGGAGATCGTGATCGGCGTGGTCGGTCCGCGTGAGGGCGGCGAGCTGCGGCGCGTGGCCGAGCGCGACTCGGCGGCGATCCCCACCGGGTGCGTCCTGGGAGGACGCGTCAACGACCAGTTGGTGGCAGCGGTCTCGGTGACGAGCGGGCAGATGGTGGCCGATCCCTTCGTTCCCACCGCCGAGATCCGCGAACTGCTGTCGGAGCGTGCGGCGCAGCTGCGTGGCGAGCGCATCCTCGGGCGCAGGCTGGGCCGGCTGCGGCGGCGGCGCGCGCACGCGCGGGCGGCGCTCCCCGCCTCACCCCCGGGGGCGGGCGGGAAGCTGCTGCAGATCTGAGCGGGGCGACCCCGCCTGGGTCACTCCTGCTCGTCGTCCTGGCTGGCCGCGTAGACGCCGAGCGCGCCGAGCACGGCCGCACCGAGGCCGACCAGCGCCGCGACCCGAAGCTGCCGGCCGTAGCGGTATTTGACGAAGCCGACCACGGTGCGGCCGGTCAGCTCATAGCGGAATCGCACGAAGCGGACCACCGCCCGTCCGATCAGCGTGTAGACGCTGCTCATCGGTCCTCCTTGTCATCGTTTTTCTCCGTCCCCTTCCCGCCGGCCGCCCTCCGAACCCTGTGGGCCAGACGGCTCTGAAGCGTGAACAGCTCGATGAAGCCTGGACTGGCGTGTTGAGAGAAGTCGCCGCCGGACTCCCCGAAGGTCGCCAGCGACCGGTCGTACAAGGCGTAGGGCGAGTTTCGGGCGACCGGGGTCACCGAACCTCGGTAGAGCTTGAGGGTCACTTCTCCGGTCACCCAGCGGTTGACCGAGTCCATGAAGGCGTCCAGGTCAGCGCGCAGCGGCTCCAGCCACAGCCCGGCGTAGCAGAGGTAGGCCCAGTGGCTCTCGAGCGCACGCTTGAAGTTGTTCTGGTGGATCGTGCAGACGAGGTTTTCGAGCTCCCTGTGCGCGGACATCAGGATCGCGGCGGCCGGTACCTCATAGAGATCGCGGACCTTGAGTCCGACGATCCGGTCCTCCACGTGGTCCACGATGCCGACCCCATGTCGAGCGCCGATCTCGGCGGCTCGCTCGATCAGCTCGACCAGGGCCAGCGTCTCCCCGTCCAGCGAGACCGGGCAGCCGCGCTCAAACCCCACGCGGACCAGCTGTGCTTCGTCGGCCGCGCGCTCGGGCGGGGTGACCAGCCGGAAGACATCGTCAGGCGGAGGCTGGTCCAGGTGCTCGATCGCCCGACCCTCCGAGGAGCGCCCCCAGAGGTTGTCGTCGATCGAGTACGGCGAGACCGCGCTGCCGCCCTTGATCGGGATGCTGTGCTCGCGTGCGTAGGCGATCTCCTCCTCGCGGCCCATCTGCCAGTCGCGGACGGGAGCGATGATCTTTAGCTCGGGATCCAGCGCCGCGATCGTGCCCTCGATTCGCACCTGGTCGTTGCCCTTCCCGGTGCATCCGTGGGCGATGGTGTCGCAGCCGTGGTTGCGCGCCGCCTCGACCGCGAGCGTCGCGATCAACGGCCGTGCCAGGGCGGTGAACAGCGGATAGCCGCCTCCATAGAGGGCGTTTGCCTTGATCGCGGGAAGCACGTAGTCGCGCGCGAACGCCTCCCGCGCGTCGGCGACGACCGCCTCCAGCGCACCGAGCTGCTCGGCCTTGCCGGTCACCACCCCCCAGTCCTCGCCCGGTTGGCCCAGATCCACGGTCAGGGTCACCATCTCGGCGCCGTAGCGCTCCTGGATCCAATGCAGCATCACGCTCGTGTCGAGTCCGCCGGAATACAGCAGCAGGACCCGGCCGACCTGCTCGGGGCTGGCCTCGTAGGAGGCGGTGCGGGGCTTGTCGGGTGGCTCGGCGCTCATCCTGGCGGCGCAGTTTCGCAGCAGCGGCCGCACCCCGCAGGCTCCGACGCCGTTCACGGGCGCTGCCAGAATGGCCGCGCTTGCATCGCCGGATTCGCATCCTCTCCACCGCCCTGATCACCGCCGGGCTTGTCGTCCTCGCCGACGCCGTCGCGACGCTGCTCTGGCAGGAGCCGGTCTCGGCGGCCTACGCATCCCTACAGCAGATCCGGGCCGGTGACGAGCTGGCCGACCTGGAGTCGGAGTTCGATCCGGGGGACGTCGGCTTCCTGACCGCGAACGCCAGCGAGGCGGCACGAGCCCGGGTCCTGGCGGAGCGCTTCGAGGAGGCGATCACCACCGGCCAGCCGATCGGACGCGTGAAGATCGACAGCATCGGTCTGGACACCGTGCTGATGGACGGCACGGATACGGCGACGCTCCAGAAGGGGCCGGGGCGCTACCCCCGGACGCCGCTGCCGGGCTTCGGGTCGACGACGGGCATCGCCGGTCACCGGACCACGTATCTGGCGCCCTTCAGGAAGATCAACGAGATCTCGGACGGCGACGAGGTCAGGGTTGAGCTGCCATACGCGGTCTTCACCTACGAGGTCGAGAAGCACGAGATCGTCGACCCCAGCAACGTGGAGATAGTGGACCCCGTCGGCTACGAGAGGATCGTGCTGACCGCCTGCCATCCGCTCTATAGCGCCGCCGAGCGCTGGGCCGTCTTCGGCAGGCTGATAGATATCGACACGTTCGCCATCTCCGGAGAGGGAGAGTGGGTCGCCTTCTAGCCGCGGTCAGTCGCCGGTCTCGAACTCCTTCACCAGGGCCCGGTAGGTCTCGGGCACCCCCCGCTCCAGCGAGATCTCCGCCTTCCAACCGAGCCGCTCGGCGGCGCGGGTCGGGTCCATCCGCGAGCGCTCCAGCTCTCCCTCGCGAAGGGGCGCCAGGACCGGCTCGACCTGCACGCCGGACTCCTGGCTGAGGAGGTCGAAGATCTCGCGGACGGGGACCTCGCGTCCCGCGGAGATGTTGAAGACGCCGCCCGCCCCGGCCGCCCGCACCATCGCTTCCACGGCGTCGGTCACGTGTAGGTAGTCCCGGGTGGCCTCGCCGTTGCCGAACAGCGTCGGAGGCTCCCCCGACCAGAGCTTGTGACTGATGATCGAAACGACCCCTGCTTCGCCGTGAGGGCTCTGGCGCGGCCCGTAGACGTTCCCGAGGCGGCAGACGGAGTGCGGGACGGCGTCGGCGAGCGCCCAGGTCTGCACGTAGGCCTCGGCCGCCCACTTCGACGCACCGTATGGAGCGACGGGAGCCGGCAGTTGCGTCTCGGGGGTCGGCAGCGGCGCCTCGTTGCCGTAGAGCGCGCCCCCGGTCGAGGTGAAGACGATCGGAACCTGCTCGCCGCGGCCGGCCTGCAGGACGTTGAGCGTGCCGGTGACGTTCACCGCGGAGTCACGCCAGGGGTCGCTGACGGAGACGGTGACCATCGATTGCGCCCCGAGGTGGAAGATCGCCTCGGGAGAGCTGGAGATGATCAGGTCGCGCAGGCGCTCGTACTCGACGATGTCGAGCCGCTCGAAGTCGGCCTCGGCGGGGACTCGCTGCTCCGATCCCGTGGAGAGGTCGTCGACGACGATCACGCGGTAGCCATCCGCGATCAGCCGCTCGGCCACATGTGAGCCGATGAAGCCCGCCCCTCCGGTGACGACCGCCGTTCGCACAACAGCCGCAACCTACAGCCGGGATCGGAGGAGCTCCGGGCTGACTAGGCCGGCTCGGTGGCGGCTCCCAAGCAGGCGAAGGCCGCTATGGAGCGGTGATCCCGCCGGAGCCGTCGGTCGTCGTCGTCGACGTCGGGGTCTCGGTCGGCGTCGTGGTGGTCGTCGGCTCGGTTTGGGTCTGCGACGTGGCCGGTGGAAGCGTCACGGTGCTGCTGTCGGACCCCTCGTCATCGTCACCGGCGACGATTAGGAGAGCGACCCCGAGTCCGACCACGAGGGCCACCAGCAGCGCGACGATCCAGCGAGCGTTCGTGGTCATCGCGGCGACTCTATCCGAGGGTTCGGCCGAGAAGTCCGACGGCCTGCTCGATCTCGGAGTCGGAGACCGTGAGCGGCGGCAGCAGGCGGATCGTGGAGGGGTCGGTGGCGTTCACGACCAGGCCCTCGGACAGCAGTCGGTCCCGCACCTCGGGCGCGTTGCCGCCGGCGAGCGCCACCCCGAGCATCAGGCCCCGCCCGCGGACACCGCTCACGCCGTCCATTCCCTCGAGAGCCTCGGTCAGATACGCGCCCCGCTCGCGCACGCCGCGCAGCAATGCGGGGTCGTCGATCACGTCGAAGGCTGCAAGCGCCGCCGCGGAGACGAGCGGACCGCCGGCGAAGGTCGAGCCGTGGTCGCCGGGCTGGAGGGTGTCGGCGAAGTCCGGCGCGGCGGTGCAGGCCCCCACCGGGAGCCCCCCGCCGAGCGCTTTGGCGCTCGTCATCACGTCCGGCCGCGCGGGCAGCTGCTCATACGCCCACAGCGAACCGGTCCTCCCCATCCCGGTCTGGATCTCGTCGAAGACGAGCACGGCACCCGCCTCGTCGCAGGCGATGCGCGCCTCGGCGACCATCTCGTCGGCGATCACGTGGACCCCGGACTCGCCCTGTATCGGCTCCAGCATCACCGCCGCTGTGCGCTCGCCCACCGCCGCGCGCAATGCCCCCGGGTCGTCCCGCGGGACGACCACGAAGCCCGGCAGATAGGGGGCGAAGCTCTCGTTCGCCGCCATCCCCGGGGTGGCGGAGACCGCGCCCATCGTGCGGCCGTGGAATGCGCCCTCCAGGACGACGATCTCGGGGTCCGAGATGCCGCGTCCGTGCGCGTGCTTGCGGACGAGCTTTATCGCGCACTCGTTGGCCTCCGTGCCGGAGTTGCACAGGAACGCCTTGCCGCCAACGCTCGACGTGCACAGCCGCTCGGCCAGCCTGATCCCGCCCTCGGTCAGGTACAGGTTCGAGACGTGGGTCAGGGCGCCGGCCTGCTCACGCACCGCCGTCACCACCGCCGGGTGGCAGTGCCCGACCGAGCAGACCGAGATCCCGGTCAGAAAGTCCAGGTACTCGCCGCCCTCGGAGTCCCACAGGCGGGTCCCCTCGCCCCTCACGAACTCGACGCCCGCGCGCTTGTAGGTGGGCATCACCCAGCGGGCCTCCAGCTCGCGCAGCGCCTCTGCGCTCATCCCGTCGCCCCCTTCACTCGCCGGGCCCTCATGCCGTGATCTTCGTCCCGATCCCGGCGTCCGTGAAGAGCTCCAGCAGCAGGCTGTGCGGCTGTCGGCCATCGATGATGTGCGCGGCCTCCACCCCGCCGCCGATCGCCTCGACGCACGCGCTGAGCTTCGGGCGCATCCCCCCCTCGATCGACTCGAGGGCCCCGGTGAGCTCGCCCACGGTCGCCTGGGAGATCCGGGAGGCCTCGTCGGGCGGAGCTGCCAGCCAGCCCACCACGTCAGTCAGAAAGATGGCCTTGTGGGCCCCCATGGCCGCGGCGACCTTGCCCGCTGCCTCGTCGGCGTTCACGTTGTAGGAGCGGCCTTCGCGGTCGGTGCCCACCGAGGCGATCACCGGCACGTAGTCGGCCGCGATGTGATCGATCACGCCGACGTTCACCCGCTCGATCTCGCCGACGAACCCGACCTTGTCGGCCTGCGCGGCGGGCCTGACCTCGAACAGGCGGCCGTCCTCGCCGCCGAGGCCGACCGCGGGCTGCCCGTGGCGGCTGATGCGGGTGAGAATGTCCGAGTTGATCTTGCCGAGCAGGACCATCTTCGCCACCTCGACCGTCTGCTCGTCGGATACCCGCAGGCCCTCGACGAACTTGACCTCCATTCCCAGGCGCTCCATGTACTCGGTGATTTCCGGGCCACCGCCGTGGACGATCACCGGGTTGAGTCCGACGTACTTGAGCAGCACCACGTCGGTGGCGAATGCCTCCATCAGCTGCTCGTCCCGCATCGCCGAGCCGCCGTATTTGATCACGATCGTCTGCCCGTGGAACTGCCTGATGTAGGGCAGCGCCTCGAGCAGCGTCTCGACCGAAGAGCCGCCGGTCATGTCGTGTACTCCGCGTTGATACGGACGTAGTCATAGGTGAGATCGCTGAAGTAGAGGTGGGCGGCGCCCTGGCCGCGACCGAGCGCCACGCTCAGCTCGGGCTCGGCGGTCTCGGCGCCCAGCTCGGTGGCGTCGATACGATCGGGTCCGAGCTCCTCGAGCTCCTCGCCGGCCAGCGCCTGGCCGGCGGCCTGCGCGATACGCCCCCAGTTGGGGTCCCGCCCGAACAGCGCGGTCTTGACCAGCGGCGAGTTGCCGATCGCGCGGGCGACGCGCTCCGCTTCGGCGTCGTCCCTCGCCTCCCTGACCTGGATGCGGGCCACCCTGGTCGCGCCCTCACCGTCGGCGGCGATTTCCAGGGCGAGCTGCAGCAGGACGGCGTCGAGCAGGCCCTCCGGCAGCGGCCTGTCGGCGGCCCCGGTCGCCTGCAGCAACACGGTGTCGTTGGTGCTCATCTGCCCGTCCACGGTGATCCGCTCCATCGATCCCGCCAAGGCGCTGCGCAGGGCCGCGTCCGGTTCCTGGACAACTGCATCGGTCTGAACGAAGCACAGCATCGTGGCGAACCCGGGCTCGATCATGCCGGCCCCCTTCGCCTGCGCCGACAGCGTCACGCCGCAGACGCGGACGGCGCACTGCTTCGGCTCGCGGTCGGTGGTCATGATCGAGCGCGCGAAGTCGACCCCGCCGTGGTCCGAAAGCGCGGCGGCGGCGTCGCGGACCCCGCCGACCAACGCATCGGCCTTCAGCGGGACTCCGATCGTCCCCGTCTCGGCGATCGCGACCGCCCGTCTGGCCACGCCCAGGGCGTCCGCGGCCGCATCGCGCATCTGGACGGCGTCCCGGTATCCCTGGTCCCCCGTCGAGGCGTTCGCGTTGCCCGAGTTGACGGCGATGGCTCGGATCGCGGCGGCGTCGCACTCGTCGCGGCACAGCCTGACCGGAGCTGCGGCCGAAGCGTTGGCGGTCAGGGCCAGCGCGGAGTCGACGCGCTCGGTGGAGCAGAGCAGGACGCCGACGTCCGTCTCGCCGGCGCCCTTGAGACCGCACGCGACGCCCGCCGCACGGAACCCGGGAGCCAGGACGGACGGGTCGAGCTGCTCGAGATCGGGCGGAGGGCTCACCCACCGCGAGCGAAAGAAGCCGGCGGGCGCAGCTTCGGCCGTGCCCCCGTCCCCGGGAGCCGATGTCGCGCTCACGAGATCCCCTCGCCCTCGGGCAGTCCCAGGATCAGATTCAGGTTCTGGACGGCCTGGGAGGCGGCGCCCTTCCATAGATTGTCGATCGCCGCGAATGCCATTACGCGAGAGACGTCCGGATCCGCCACGACGCAGATCCGGCAGAGGTTCGTATCGCGGACCTCGGCGACGCCGGGCGGGTCGGCGCGCATCTCGACGAACCGCTCGCCCGCGTACAGGCCCTCCGCGGCACCGGCGGCGCCATAGAGACGCTTCAGCTCGGAGTCCTCGACCGGGCGGGTTGTCCTGACGTAGCAGCTGACCAGCTCGCCCTGGTCGAACGGCATCAGGTGCGGGACGAACGTGACGGGCAGCGCTCCGTTCGGGGAGGCGCCCCGCGCGGCGAGAGCGGTCAGCTCCTGCACGATCTCGGGCGTGTGCCGATGCGCTCCGACCTTGTAAGCCTTGCTGTCATCCGTCCGCTTGATGACCTCCATCGGCTCCGCCGCCCCCCGTCCCGCGCCGGAGACGCCCGACTTGGCGTCGATCACCACGTCCTCGATCAGCCCGGCCTCCGCGAGCGGGGCCAGGGCCAGTAGCGTCGCGGTCGGGTAGCAGCCCGGGTTCGCCACCAGCTCCGCACCGGCGATGGCCTCGCGGTTCAGCTCCGTCAGCCCGTAGACGGCCCCGTCGAGCAGGTCTGGCTCGCCGTGCGGGCCGTACCAGCGCTCATACGTCGGCAGGTCCCGCAAGCGGAAGTCCGCAGACAGGTCCACCACCTTCAGCCCCAGGCCGCGCATGGCGGCCACCACTGGGGCCGAGGCCCCGTGTGGATAGGCGACGATCGCCGCGTCGGCGTCCTCGATCTGGTCCAGGTCCAGCTCGCGCAGCGCGACGGGAGCGGTGTACTGCGGATATAGCTCGTTCAGGGGCGTTCCCACGTCGCTTCGGGCCGTCGCGGCCATCAGCTCCAGGGCCGGATGCCGGTGCACCAGCTCGGCGGCGAGGGCACCGGCATAGCCCGAGGCGCCCGCGACGATCACACGACGGGCGTCAGCCACGGAGCGACCCTCCGATCCGACCGAGGGCGTCCGTGATCGCGGCGCGGCGCTCGGCGACCTCATCGTCGGTGAGGGTCCGATCAGGCGCCCTGAAGGCGAGGCGCAGGGCCAGGCTCTTGCTGCCCGGCCCGACCTGCTCGCCCGTGTAGAGGTCGAAGACCTCTGCCGATGCCAGCAGCTCCCCGCCCGCCTCGATCACGGCCTCGCGCACACGCGCTGCGGGCAACTCGTCGGAGACCACCACCGCGATGTCCTCGTGCACCGGCGGGAAGGTCGCGACGTCCTGATAGGCCTCCCGCCCGGCACCCGCCGAGTCGATCAGCGCGTCCAGGTCCAGCTCGAAGCCGGACCCACCGTCGAGGTCCCAGGTCCGCGCGACCAGCGGATGGACCTCGCCGATCCAGCCGGCGGCCCGCCCGGCGGCGCCCAGCCGTATCGCTGCCGATCGCCCGGGGGTGAGGAAGGGCTCGTCGGCCGGTTCGACCGAGACCGATGCGCCGAGGTGCGCGCAGAGCGCCTCGAGGATCCCTTTGGCCCAGAAGAAGTCCGGCTCACGCGGCTCCTCGCGCCAGCCGGCGGGGGACCGCCCGCTGGCGAGCAGACCGATCCGGTGCGGCTCGGTGACCGGCGCGCGGTGCCGGCCCAGGACGGCCCCTGCCGCCTGGTCCTGGCCCTCTCCGGCGCCGGCATCCGAGCGCAGGTGCACCCTGCCCGACTCGAACAGGCTGACGTGGTCGGCCCCGCGCGAGCGGTTAAGCCGGGCGGCGTCGAGAAGGCTCCCGAGCAGGGTCGTACGCATTCCCGACTGCTCGCCGGAGAGCGGGTTGTCCACCTGAATCAGGTCGCGGCGCGGATCCCCCTCCGGCAGCCGCAGGCGCTCACCGACGACCGGGTCCGCGAAGCTCCAGCCGACGATCTCGGTGGCCCCGAGGTCGCGCATGACGTCCTCGGCCCTGCGGCGAAGCGCCTGCTCGCGCGTCACCTTGCCGACCGAGGGGGTCTGGGGCAGCGTGCTCGGCAGTGTCTGGTCGAGGTCGCCCAGCCGCGCGACTTCCTCGATCAGGTCGGCCTCGCGCCGCACGTCGGAGTCCCGCTCCGGCGGCACGGTCGCGCGCAGGGTGGCCCCGGCGCCCCCGCCGCCGCTTCCTTTCGCGGTTTCCACGGGGAACCCGAGCGCCTCGAGCCGGGCGGTGCAGGTCTCGGCGTCGACCGGCAGCCCGATCAGGGCGCCCACGCGCGGGACGCGGAGGTCCACGACCCGCGGCTTGGGCTCACCGGCCGAGACGTCGATCGTCCCGGGAACCAGGTGAGCCCCGGCCAGCTCGACCATCAGGCGTGAGGCAACGCCCTGGGCGCGCATCGTCAATGCCGGGTGCAGCTGCTTCTCGAACCGCGCCGAAGCCTCGGAGCGCAGGCCCAGCCTGCGCGACGTGCGCAGGATGTTGACCCCGTTCCAGTTCGCCACCTCCATCAGCACGCGCGACGTCCGTTCGGACACCTCGGATGCCTCGCCGCCCATGATCCCCGCGATGCCCGAGGGCCCCTCGCGGTCGCAGACCAGCACCGTGTCCGAGTCGAAGGCTCGCTCCACTCCGTCGAGGGTCGTCATCCTCTCGCCCTTGTTCGCCGTGCGGACGATCAGCTCCCCGCCGGGCACCTCGTCCAGGTCGAACGCGTGCAGCGGCTGTCCCGTCAGCAGCATCACGTAGTTGGTGATGTCGACCACGTTGTTGATCGGGCGCTGGCCGGCCGCCGTCAGGCGGGCCTTGAGCCACGCCGGCGAGGGACCGACCTGCACGTCCGTGAAGACCCGGGCCGTGAACCTGGGGCAAAGCTCCGGCACCTCGACGGTGACCGAGGCGTAGTCCTCGGCCTTGCCCTCGCCGGTCGCTTCGGCGTCCTCGTCCCACGGAGGGGCGGCCAGCTTCGCGCCGCTGACCGCGTGGACCTCACGCGCGACCCCGTAGACCGCGAGGCAGTCCGGCCGGTTCGAGGTCACCTCGAGCTCAAGCACAGCCTGGGAGATCGGAAGGGAGTCAGCGAGCGGGGAGCCCGGCCCCGCCCCGTTCATGTCGGTCCCCTCGGCGAGGACCATGATTCCCTCGGCGTCCTCGCCTATCTCCAGCTCGGTCTCGGAGAGGATCATCCCGTCGGACTCCACGCCGCGCAGGGTCGCCTTCTTCAGCTTCGTGCCGTCCGGGAGGACGGCGCCGGGCAGGGCCACCGCGACCATCTGGCCGGCCGCCACGTTGGCCGCGCCGCAGACGATCGTGCGCGGTCCATCACCGGTCTCGACCTCGCACACGTTGAGCCTGTCCGCGTCCGGGTGCTGCCGGACGGAGAGAACGTGGCCGAGCACGAAGTTCTCGGTCGTCGGTGCGCCCGCGGTCGAGACCCGCTCCACCTCGGTGCCGGTCATCGCCAGGCGATCGGCGATCCGCTCCGGTTCCCAGCCCGGATCGCAGTACTCGCTCAGCCACTCCAGCGGCGCCCTCATACCGACCCCCTCACGTGAACTGCTCCAGCATGCGCAAGTCATTGTCGAAGAACCGCCTCAGGTCGGGCACGCCGTAGCGGAGCATCGCGATGCGCTCGACCCCGATCCCGAAGGCGAAGCCCTGGACCCGCTCGGGGTCGTAACCCTTGTCGCTCACGAACCCGAAGACGTTGGGGTCCACCATGCCCGCCCCGCCGACCTCGATCCAGCCGACGCCCTTGCAGATGCCGCACCGATCGCCGTCCGGGAGCGTCCCGGCTCCGTCGCAGGCGAAGCAGGAGACGTCGAACTCGACGCTGGGCTCGGTGAACGGGAAGTAGTGCGGGCGCATCCGGGCCTCGCGCCCCGGCCCGAAGATGCCCCTCAGCATCTCCAGCAGCGTCCCCTGCAGGTCCGCGAGGGTGATGTCCTCGGCGACCGCCAGGCCTTCGACCTGGGTGAACATCGGCGAGTGGGTGGCGTCGGAGTCCCGCCTGTAGACCTTGCCGGGCACGATCACGAAGATCGGCGGCTCCTGGGCCTCCATCGCCCGGACCTGCATCGGCGACGTATGCGTCCTCAAGACGACGAGCTCCTCGTCGGGCGTAGCGGCCACTTCCTCTCCAGCGCCGTCGGCAGCCTCGCGGGCCGCCGACAGCGCCGCCTTGGTCAGGGATCCCGGCGCGACGTAGAAAGTGTCCTGGCTCATCCTCGCCGGATGCCCCGGGGGATGATTCAGCGCGGTGAAGTTGTAGTAGTCGAGCTCGACCTCGGGGCCCTCGAGCACCGTGTAGCCCAGCCCGACCATGATGTCCTCGATCTGCCTGCGCGTCCTCGTGATCAGGTGCAGGTGGCCGACCGGATGCGCGGGCGAGCCGGGCAGGGTCACGTCCACGGCGCCCTCGGCCAGGCTCGACTCCAGCTCGGAGGACTCGAGCTCCGCGGCCCTCTCCTCCAGCAGCGACTCGAGCCGGCGGCGCACCTCATTGCCGCTCTTGCCGACCACGCCGCGCTGATCGGGCGGCAGTTCGGCGATTCCGCGCAGGATGGCGGTCAGCTCGGCCTTCCTGCCCAGGTAGCGGACCCGAAGCTCCTTGAGCTCGGCCGTGCCGGGCGCCGCCGCGATGGAGTCGGCCGCCTCCTTCCCTATCTGCGAGATTCGCTCGGTCGCGTCAGCCATCGTCGTTCTCCGCGCTCGACTCGTTCGCCGGCGGAGCCATCTTCGCGGACCCCGGCGACGATATTCGCTGCATCGCGATCGCCGCCGCCGCCGCGACGTTCAGCGACTCGGTGCCCGGACGGAGCGGGATCGTCACCCGCTGCTCGCAGTCGGCCAGCACGGAGTCGGGCAGGCCGTCGCGCTCCGATCCCAGGCACAGGGTGGCGGGCGAACCCAGCGCCTCCAGCGGCCTCCCGCCATGCGCGACCAGGGCGGCCCGCGGGCCCGGGGTGTCTGTCGGCTCAGCCCTTGCCACGGGCTGGAAGAAGATCGCACCCATGCTCGACCTCACGGCCCGCGGCCCGTAGGGATCTGCGCAGCCCGGTCCCAGCGCGACCGTGCCGCCGACCAACGCCGCGGCCGTGCGGATGATCGTCCCGACGTTGCCGGGATCGGAGATCCCGTGCAGGTAGAGGCAGGGTGGGTCGATCGCGTCGGCCCAGCGCTCCCGCCAGACGCCGATCACGCGAGCGCCCGACCCAAGCGCCGAGACGCCGTCGAGCAGCGCGGGCTCGACCTCGTCGCCGCCCAGGTCTTCCCCGGCGGCGCTGAGCAGCTCCACGGGCTCGGCGCCCGCCGACCGGGCCGCGTCCAGCAGGTCCCCTCCCTCGGCGACGAACAAGCCCTCGGCGTCGCGCCGGCGCCGGCGGGCCAGCCGTCGCACCAGCTTCAGCTTCTCGTTCTGCGGGCTTGTGATCGTCATCTCGTGTCGTCTCTTGTCGTCTCGTGCGGGAAACAAAAAGGGCGGCCGCTGTGCGGACCGCCCGGGAAAATCGCATCAGTGCCTCGGCTCAGGCCGCGGCACCCTCCCGGGCTAGCTCCACGAATCGGCGAAAGCCGTCGGGGTCGTTGACGGCGATGTCGGCGAGCATCTTGCGGTTGACCTCGACGCCGGCCTCGTTCAGGCCGTGCATGAACTGCGAGTAGCTCATGCCCTCTTGCCGCGCCGCCGCGTTGATCCGTGTGATCCACAGGCGCCGGAAGTCGCGCTTGCGGTTGCGCCGATCGCGGTATGCGTAGGCGTCCGAACGCATGAGCTGCTCGTTCGCGAGGCGGTAGCTGGAGTGCTTGCGGCCGTAGTAGCCCTTGGCGCGGTCGAGCACCTTCTTGCGGCGCCTGCGCCTGGTGACGGCGTTGGTCGCGCGGGGCATCAGCGACCGGCCTTTCCGGGCAGCAGGCCGCGCACGCGCTCGGCGTCGGACTGCGAGATCTCAGACGGCCGGCCCAGGCGGCGCTTGCGCTTGGGCGACTTCTTCTCGAGGATGTGGCTGCGGTTGGCGCGCCTGCCGCGAAGCTTGCCGCCCGCGGTCTTGTGGAAGCGCTTCTTCGAGCCTGAGTGGGTCTTCATCTTGGACA
Organism: Solirubrobacterales bacterium; assembly: GCA_021323175.1. GTDB lineage: Bacteria > Actinomycetota > Thermoleophilia > Solirubrobacterales > 70-9 > VGBV01. The sequence continues at coordinate 38,109 of JAJTCK010000006.1, forward strand.
TCGCGGCGCTTATTGAAGCAGACGCGTCCGTGCCCTTCGCCCGACCTTGCCCTTCGGGCGCGTCGAGTGCCAAGGTCAGGCGCCGCGGTCTGCGGTGCCCGCGACGGGCGCGAGAAGCATGTGCATGTTGCGTCCCTCCTGCTCGGGCGCGGACTCGACCGTCGCGAGCTCGGAGACGTCCTGGAACAAGCGGTCAAGCAGGGCGCGGCCGCGGTCGGGGTGCTGCTGCTCGCGTCCCCGGAACATGATCGTGACCTTCACCTTGTCCCGGTTCTTCAGGAAGCGCTCGACGTGGCCCTTCTTGGTGTTGTAGTCGTGATCCGCGATCTTGGGCCGCAGCTTGATCTCACGCACGTTCACCTGCTGCTGGTGCTTGCGCGCGGCCTTGGCCTTCTGCTCCTGCTCGTACTTGTACTTCGAGTAGTCAAGAACGCGGCACACGGGCGGCTTCGACTGGGGGGCGACCTCGACCAGGTCCAGGTCGTGTGAGCGCGCGTACTCCAGGGCCTCCGGGGTCGGCCTGACGCCGGCCTGGTCGCCGTTCTCGTCGATCAGGCGCACCTCGGGCACGCGGATGCGCTCGTTGATACGAGTCAGGTCGCGCTCAGGCGGGCGGCGGTCGAAACGTGAGACCGCCACTAGCTGGGCATGTAAGAGCTCGTCAAACGGATGGGAGCGAGGGGAGGATCGTCAGAGCGGGCACGGGTGCGCTCAACGGCGCGTGATGGTGTGGGTGCCCGGCATTCGGCCTGAGTATAGACGCGTCAACCGGTCTCGGCGGCGATGCGTCCCGCGAGCTCCGCCGGGCGCAACTGCCCCACGTCTCCGCCCTCGTGCGAGCGCACTGAGATCGCGCCGGCCTCCTGTTCGCGATCGCCGACCACAAGCATGTAAGGCGCCTTGGACAGCTCCGCGTCACGGATCTTCCTGCCGACCGACTCAGAACGCTCGTCGACTTCGGCTCGCACGCCCGCGCGCTTGAGCTCGCCCGCGACCCCGATCGCATAGTCGTTGTGGCGGTCGGCGACTGGCAGGACCAAGGCCTGCACGGGCGCCAGCCACAGCGGCAATCGCCCCCCGTGGTGCTCCACCAGGATGCCCGCGAAGCGCTCCATCGATCCGAGCAGGGCGCGGTGAATCATGACCGGGGTGTGCTCGGCGTTGTCGGCGCCGGTGTAGGCCAGGTCGAAGCGCTCGGGCATGAAGAAGTCGAGCTGGCACGTACCCAGCTGCCAGCTGCGGCCGAGCGCGTCTGTGACGTGGAAGTCGATCTTCGGCCCGTAGAAGGCGCCGTCGCCGGGGTTCAGCTCGTACTCGCGGCCCGCATCCTCCAACGCTTCCCGCAAGGCCGCCTCGGCGCGCTCCCACTGCTCGGCGGTGCCGATCGACTTCTCGGGGCGCGTCGAGAGCTCCAGCTGCACGCCGGCGAATCCGAAGCGCGTGTACAGCTCGTCGATCGCCTCCAGGACGTCCAATACCTCGCCCGGGATCTGGTCCTCGGTGCAGTAGATGTGCCCGTCATCCTGAGTGAACGAGCGCACGCGCAGGAGACCGTGCAGGACCCCCTCGCGCTCGTTGCGGAAGACCTTGCCGAACTCGGCCAGGCGCAGCGGCAGATCGCGATACGAGTGCCTCTCGGCCCCGAACACGAGGCAGGCGCCGGGGCAGTTCATGGGCCTCAGCGCGTAGCGCCTGTCCCCGGAGCCCATGAAGTACATGTTGTCCTTGTAGTTGTCCCAGTGGCCCGAGCGGTGCCAGAGCTCCTCGTCGAGGACCTCCGGGGTGCGGATCTCGCGGTACCCCCGCTTCCGTAGCTGAACCCGGACCTCTTCCTGCATAAGCTCCAGCAGGGCGCTCCCGTTGGGCAGCCAGAACGGCATCCCCGGGGACTCGGGCCGGAAGCGGAAGAGGTCCAGCTCGGGACCGAGCCTGCGGTGGTCCCGCTCCCTGGCCTGCTCGAGCATCTCGAGATGCCGGTCGAGCGACCTCTGGTCGTGGAACGCGGTCCCGTAGACCCGTGTCAGCATCTGGCGGGTCTCGTCGCCGCGCCAGTAGGCGCCGGCGAGCGACGTCAGCTTGAAGGCGCCGATGTGCCCCGTCGAGGGGCCGTGAGGCCCGCGGCAGAGGTCCTCGAAGGGACCATTGCGGTACAGCGTCACGGTCTCGGCCCCCTCGTCGCGGGTCAGGTCCTCGATCAGCTCGACCTTGTAGTCCTGGCCCTCGGCGCGGAAGTGCTCGATCGCCTCGTCGGTACCCAGCTCACGGCGCTCGAACGGCTCGTCGGCGGCGACGTGCTCGCGCATGCGCTCCTCGATGCGCTCCAGGTCCTCGGGGGCCGGTGCGTCACCGTCCGGAAACTCGATGTCGTAGTAAAAGCCGTTGTCGATCGGAGGACCGATGGAGATCTTCGCCCCGGGCCACAGGTCCAGGACCGCCTCGGCGAGGACGTGCGCCGCGTCGTGGCGAACCAGCTCCAGCGCCTCCGGGCTCTTCTCGGTGATCACCTCGATCCGCTCGCCGCCGGTGAGCAGAGCCGAGAGGTCGCGCAGCTCACCGTTCACCTTCAGCGCCAGCGCGGCCTTGGCCAGCCCCGGGCCAATCGCCGCGGCGGCGTCGGCGCCGGTGGCACCGTTCTCCAGCTCGAGCTCGCTGCCGTCTGGCAGCTCCACCTTCAGGCTCGTCTCCGGCATGGCCCGTGATGCTAGTCAGCGGGCAGCCCGCGCCCGCATAGGGGCTCGGAACGCATCCGCGCGCAACTTCGCTCTCAACTGTTAGTTTCTCTTCACGGATGACCTTGCTTAACCGATGCTCCTCCCTGGAGGGACATCGGCCGGGGGACCCAGTCCCGGGGCGAATCGCGGCGAAGCTGCCACGTAACGCGACTCTCTTTCGCGTGAGCCCGACAGCTAACTCCGGAAGCGCGAACGAGAGAGAGAAGGTCGGTTGCGAAGTCGAAGCGTCGCCCGAAGCGGCCGGGGACGATCCCGGCCGGCACCCCGCGTGAGGGCCGCGGTCGCTCCGTGACGCTCCGCGGAGGAGCAGTTGCGACCCTGGTCGCCGTCGCGGCGCTGCTCGTCCTCGCGGCCTCGGCCCCCGCCGCCCAGTTCGGATCGCGGCCGCTGAAGATGGGATCGAAGGGCAAGGACGTCCGCGTCCTGCAGCGCAGCCTGACGCGCCTCGGGCAGTCCACGCCCGTCACGGGCTACTTCTGGAAGCTCACCAAGCGGAGCACCAAAGGGCTCGAGCGCGCGCAGCAGTGGCGGGTGGACGGCAAGGTCTCGCGCAAGGATGCCGCCCGGATCGCCGGACTGGCCGCCCAGGCGCCCAAGGCGCCCACAGCCACGACCGGGACCGTCTACTTCGTACGCGGGCTTCTGAAGCCGGAGATCGCCCTCACGGCGCAGTCCCCCGGAAGCGCGGCAGTGGACGTGGTGGACGTGGCCTCCGGCGCCGCCGTCGCCCGCCTCACCGTCAGCTTCGAGTCGGCCGGCACGGCCGACTCGCGCTGGAACGGCCTGACGGCGTCGGGCGGTATCGCGCCCGACGGCAGCTACCGCTTCGATCTCGCCGAGCCCGGCGACGCCCGGGCTGCGATCACCGGCGGCCAGACGGACGAGTTCCGCCTTCGCCGCCACACCTTCCCGGTACCCGGGCAGCACGACTACGGAGGAGCCGGGTCAAGGTTCGGGGCGCCGCGCTCCGGCCATACCCACCAAGGCCAGGACATGGCCGCCGCCTGCGGTGAGCCGCTGCTCGCCACCGAGACCGGCACGGTCGCCGCCAAGGCCTACCAGGCCGGCGGCGCGGGCCACTACCTCGTGATCCAAGGGGCGGTCACGGGCACCGCCCACGTCTACATGCACATGGTCAAGGCATCCTGGGCCGACAAGGGAGAGGTGCTCTTCGCCGGGCAGCAACTCGGCAAGGTGGGCACGACCGGCTCCTCGACCGGGTGCCACCTTCACTTCGAGCGCTGGACCGCTCCCGGTTGGTACGTCGGCGGGAAGCCGTATGACCCGCTGAAGGAGCTGCGCTACTGGGACTCGTACTCGTAGGGCGGGTCGTACTCGTAGGGCGGGGCGGAGGTCGTTGCCTCCGCCCCGCGCCCCGCGAGACTAGGTGGCCGGGTCCACCCTGAACTTCTTCAGCTTCGGGTTGGCCGGCTTGTAGAACAGCGCAATCGCCGGCTTCATCCGCCAGTTCTTCGGCAGGTTGCCCGCCGGGCGGTTCAGGAACTGCCTGAACAGCTTCGATGCGTTCTCGCAGGTGATGATCGATCCCCGCGGGATTACGAGCCTGTAGCCGCCCTTGGGGAAGCTCAGCGGTCCGATCGTGTCGTTGTTCAGGACTTGGAACTGGCCGGGGCAGACGCTGCCGTAGGTCGCGGGCGTGTTGCCGCCTCCACCGCTGCGCGCCACCGAGAACCCAGGCTGCCCGTTCAGCGAGAAGAGGGCCTTGCCCTTGCCCTGGGCGACCACCTTCCAGCCGCCGCCGAGCTTGCCGTCGTAGTCCTGAAGGAAGCGCGTGAAGAGCTTCGAGGCCGATACGCACGATACCCCCGCCCCCCGCACGGTGACCATGTAGTTGCCGGCCGGCAGCACGGCCGAGCCGATGCGGTCGTTGTGGAGCACCCTGAAGCTGGCCGGGCACGCTGCTGCCGCCGCCCCGGATGCCTGCTGTTCGCCGGTGGCCGCCGCGCCCGGCGCCGTGATCGCCAGCGCCGCCAGGGCCGCCCCGAACGTGACCGTCGTCCTCTTCATCGCGTCTCTTCTCCCTCGTCGTCGAGATTGTGGAGCCCTTCTAACACCAGGTTCTCGCAGATGTTGCTGGCTCCTGCCCAGTCGGGTGGTCCATGCGATTCCCTCGGGCCGCCTACGCCGCGAGTGGGATCGCGATCGCGAGGTAGACCGCAATCGAGAGCAGGTCCTGGATCACGGTCGCGACCGGGCCGGACCCGAACGCGGGGTCGCGCCCCAGGCGCTGGAACGCCCATGGGAGCGCCATCGCGACGAGGGTGGCTATCGAGCAGCTGGCGAACAGGGCGAGGCCCACAGCGATCGCAACATCGAGCTCGCTCCAGCCGATCAGGACAAACGGGACGAAAGCGAACCCGACCAGCGCTCCGGTGATTGCGCCGGTCGCCACCTCGCGCTTGAAGACGCCCCTGATCGTCACTCCGACCGACAGGCCCCTGATAAGGAT
>JAJTCK010000007.1 GCA_021323175.1 Solirubrobacterales bacterium
GGGTTGCCGGTGCTGCCTCCGGCGTTGCCGCCGGTGCTGCCTCCGGCGTTGCCGCCGGTGCTGCCTCCGGCGTTGCCGCCGGTGCTGCCTCCGGCGTTGCCGCCGGTGCTGCCTCCGCTGCCGCCTCCGGCGTTGCCGCCCGTGCTGCCCCCGGTGCTGCCACCCGTGGTGCCGCCCGCCCCGCCCCGGTCGCCCTGGCCGCCGCCGCCCCGGTCGGGCCGGTCCGAGCCGCCGCCGCCACCACCCGGGCTGGAAGGCGTGGTCGGCTCCGCGCTCGGCTCGCCCACGGCCGCGCCGCCGCCACCCGAGCCGGATGTCCCGATGCTCGGTGTTGCAGCCCCTCCGTCCACTCCGTCGCCCTGGCTCGGCCCCGGGTTCTGGCCGTCGCCGCGGCTGGTTCGGGCACCGTTATCCCTGTCCTTGCCCCCTAGTCGCGCCGGATCCACCTCGACGGCCGAAGCGACCGCGGTCACCGCAGCCGCCAGCGAGGGCGCGGAAGCCGTGGTCCCGGCCGTGGTTCGGTTCGCTGCGCCCGTGCCCGCCGGAGGCCCGACGAGCTCGGCGACCGCAAGCGATTTGTCGTTGGAACCGTCGCGGTCGATCGAGGAGGGCCAGACGTCGAACGAGACCGCACCCACCATGAAAACGAACCCCACGACCGCCCCGGCAAGCAGGGCACCGCTGACACCGATGCCCGCGATGTAGCTCTGGGCGATCCTGCCGTTTCCGTTCCCCCCTGTAGGGGCCTGTTGCATCCTTGCGAACATGGCTCCTTGACTTATTCGTCGTCCTGCCCCGGAGACCTTAGCCTTTCGGCCGCAGGCACTGGCCATTCGTATGCCAATTGTCTGCTTTTTGCGGGTTTCCGGCGGGTTCGGCGTGAGCCGCCCGCATCTGCAGCCGCTACAGGTAGCCGAGCGGGTCCACTGCGGAACCATTGATGCGTACCTCGAAGTGAAGGTGGTCGCCGAAGCAGTGACCAGTGCAGCCCACGTAGCCGAGCACGGAGCCCTGGCTGATCGAGCCTGAGGTGCGCGCGAAGCTGGACTGATGCGCGTAGCAGGTCGAGAGGCCGCCCCCGTGGTCGATGCAGGTGTAGTTGCCGTAGCCCCCGTACGCCGAGGCGAGCACGATCGTCCCCGACTTGGCCGCCCGGATCGGCGTCCCGGAGGGGACGCCGATGTCAATCCCTTCGTGCATCCGGCCCCAACGCCATCCGAAGCCCGAGGTGACGGGGCCGTTCACCGGCCAGATGAAGCCACTCTGACCGCCCTGGATCGGGCCGGCGGGCAGGGTCCCGCCGCCGCTCGTGCCGAGCTGCTTCTCGATCTGCTCGGAGATGTCTGAGAGGTCGCCCTCGAGCTCCTCCTGCTGGGCGCGGACATCCGAGAGCGCGGCCTGCTGGCGATCGCGGGCCGCCGCCAGCGCCGCGGTCTGCTGTTCGAGGTCCGCGCGGAGCGCCTCGAGCTCCTGCTTGCGCCGTGCGATCGAGTCTCGAGCGGCCTTCACGGTCTCCACGGTGACCCGCATCTCGTTGCGCAGCTCGCGGACGCGGTCCACGATCGAGCTGTCCTGTTCCTCGAGGCGCTGCAGGTACTCGGTGCGCTCCAACAGGTCGTCGAACCCGTCGGACTCCAGGATCACGCTGATCAGATCGGGCTCGCCGGACTTATAGATCGCGACCAGGCGGTCTTCGAGGATCACGATCGCTCGGCGCAGGCGGTCGCGCAGCTCCTCCAGGCGGGCCTGGGCCTGCTCCAGCTCCGCCTGCTTCTGGGCCAGCTCGGCGGCGAGCGTCGCCTCCCGGTTGCGCAGGTCGGCAACCTCGACCTGAAGCGCCGAGATCTCCTCCGACGCCGCGGAGATCTCGGTGGTCAACACGCCCTCGCGGCGGTCCACCGTCTCCAGCTTCTGTTCGGTATCGCTAAGGCGCTCCTGCAGGCTCTGGGCAGGGGCGGAAACGGACAGCGCACCCGCAGCCACCGTGAGCACGGCGCAGCCCAGCGCAGCCCCCAGCCGGGTTCGGCGCGCCGAGACTCGAGGTTTTCCGTCCGTGGTCATCACACTCACCTGACGCCTACGGGGTTAGCTGTCGGGCTGGCGCGGTGTGAGTCGCGCCGGGCCTGTTTGCCGCCGGCCCTTCGCCCCGGATTCGTGGGTCCCCCGATCGCGGTGCGCAGCGCGCACGGCGACTCGGCGTGTCGTAGATGCAGATCATAGGGCGCGACGTAGAGATCCCCGCCGCGCCCATAGCTTGGCGACCGGGCTAGGCGGCGGCTGAAACCGGCGTTGCAGGCGCTCCGCCTGCGGCGAGCTCGCCGGCCCACTCCAGGCGCTCGCGGTACTCCTGAGCCTGCATCCGGGAGATGACCAGGCGCTGGACCTGGGCCGTGCCCTCGAACAGCTGGTAGATCTTGGCGTCGCGGAACCACTTCTCCAGCGGGCAGTCGGCGGTCTGCGCGTAAGGGCCCACCAGATCCATCAGGGTGGTGGTCGCCCACATCGTCACGTCCCCGGCCTTGAGCTTGGACATCGAGCCCTGGCCCCCGCTCATCGGGACGCCGTTGCGGCCCATCCACGAGGCGCGCTGCACCAGCAGCCGAGCGGAGTCGATCTCGGTCGCCACGTCCGCCAGCACCTGCTGGATGCGCTGCTCCTTCAGCGCCGGACGGCTCTCGATGGTCTGGCCGTCCAGGTACTCCAGGGTCCACTCGTAGGCGGCCTGGGCGATGCCGAGCGCCGAAGCGCCCACCATGGGACGGGTAATCTCGAAGGTCGCGAGGGCGTTGGAGGCGCCGGACTTCTGGCCCGACCGGGCACGCTCGAGCTTCCTGTTGAGCTTGTCCATGCCGCCCAGCAGGTTCTCTGCTGGGATCCGGCAGTTCTCGAGCACCACCTCGGCGGTGTGACTGGCGCGAATGCCGATCTTCGTCTCCTTCTTGCCCTGCTCCAGGCCGGGGGTCCCCTTCCCGATCACGAAGGAGGCCTGGCCGCGGTGGCCGAGCGCCGAATCCACGGTCGCGACCACGACGTGGACGTCGGCGATTCCGCCATTCGTGATGAAGACCTTGGTGCCGTCAAGCACCCACTCGTCGCCATCCAGCTTGGCGGTGGTGCGCAGGCTCTTCACGTCGGAGCCCGCCTGGGCCTCGGTCACGGCGTACGCCCCCAGTTTGATCTCCTCGTCGCTGCCGAAGCACTGGGGGACCCACCGAGCGATCTGCTCGGGGCTGCCCGAGGCGGCGATGCCGGCGGCCGCGAGGCCGGAGCCGTTGACGGCCAGCGCGATCCCTGCGCAGCCCCAGTGCATCTCCTCGGCGGCGATCACGCCCAGCTGGCCGTCGCGGTCCTGCCCCGTGCGCTGGATGTGGTCGAGGCCGTTCAGGCCCCACGCACGCGCCTCGCGGATGACCTCCCAGGGGGTGCTCTCCTCGGCGTCGTGCTTTCGGGCGACCGGCCGGATCACCTCACGCGCGAAGCGGCGGCAGTGGTCCCGGAACTCCCGTTGCTCGTCGTTGAGCGCAAAATCCATGCTGTGGCGCCTCCCGTAGGCTGATTGACTGGTCAGTCAGCCAGTCTAGACGACGTGGGTACGCGCCTCGCCACCCCCACCGTGCCGGCCGGATAGCGTTCGCGTCCGTGCGCCTCCCGCGGCCGATCCAGAACGCCCTGGACTGGGTCCGCCACGATCTGGGCGCGAAGGCCCGGCTGGGCGGTGGCATCCACCGCCGCGTCGCGCTGGGGGCGACCGGCGTTCTGGTCCTCGCCGTCGCGGTCTGGGCGCTGGTCGCGGGGCCACTCTCGGGAGACGACGACCCCGAGGTCGAGGCCCGCGTGGTCACCGTGCCGGTCGAGATCGACGACGCGGCGGAGGCGCCCGTGGGGCCGCTCGGCTTCCCCGTGGTCGCGACCCGCAACACGACCAGGGTCGGCGGATCGGGTCCGGAGACGGACGCAGCCGCGATCGCGCTCGCGACCCATCCCCCCTCGCCCGGCGCGGCGCCGGTGCAGGCGGCGGTCTTGGTGGGCGCGGAGGACTGGCAGGGCGGGATCGCGGCGTCGGTGCTCGCAGGGCCACCCGTCCGCGCCCCAGTGCTGATCGGCGATCGCGACGAGGTCCCCGAGGTCACCGCTGACGCCCTCGCGAAGCTGAACCCGGTCGGAGGCTCGGGAGCGGCCGACGCTGCGGTGTACCTGGTCGGAGACGTTGCGGCCCCCGAGGGCTACGTGACCGAGCGGATCACCGGCGCCACCCCGGCCGAGCGGGCCGCGGCGATCGACGAACTGCGCTCTCGGCTGCTGCGCTCTGCGCCAGAGAGCGTCCTGATCGCGAGCTCCGACGAGGCCGCGTACGCGATGCCGGCGGCCGCCTGGGCCGCCAGGTCAGGCGACCCGGTCCTGTTCGCCGAACGGGATCGCCTGCCCGAGGCGACCGCGCGTGCACTCGTCCGCCACCGCGAGCAGCCCTTGTACGTCCTCGGCCCGGAGAGCGTGATCGGGGAGGAGGTGATCCGCGCGATCGCGCGGGCGGCGCCGGCCGTGCAGCGGATCGGCGAGCCTGGCGCCACCGCCAGCTCGATCGCGTTCGCGCGCTACGCGAGCTCGGGCTTCGGGTGGAACATCAACGATCCCGGTCACGGGCTGGTCCTGGCGAGCGCCGGCCGACCGCTGGATGCGGCGGCCGCCGCGCCGCTGTCGGCCAGCAGCCGGTGGGGGCCGCTGCTCGTCCTGGAAGACGCAAGTACGCTGCCCGCGACGGTGCGCAGCTTCCTGCTCGACATCAAGCCCGGCTTCGAAGACGACCCAACCCGCGCCGTCTACAACCATGTGTGGGTGATCGGAGACTCATCCGCGATCGGAGCGACCGTCCAGGCCGAGGTCGACGAGCTGGCGGAGCTGATCGAGGTCGGCCCCGGCGCGGGGGGCACGGTCTCAGAGAGCGACGGCATGGGCGACGGGCGGGAGCGGCCATGAGCGAGGCCGAGCAGCCCGCGCGTGTACGCGGCCGGGTCACCGTTGACGACATCCGGGCGCTCGCGGGCCCGGCCACTCCCCACTTCGCCCTGCAGATCCGAAACCGGATCCGAAAGCTGATCGATGTCCTTCCGGAGGACGACCCGGCCCGGGTGGAGGGAGCGCGCCAGATCGCGAAGCTCGAGGAGCTCGCCAAGCACACCGGCGATCCGCGTGGCCTGGGACCGGGAGACGAGGCGATGCTCCACGACGAGGGCCGGATCCTCGGCGAGCCGTGAACCGCCACGGCGGCCCGAGCGCACGGTGAAGGAGGTCGCGGCCGGAGTCTGGCGGCTCTCCGAGTTCCCGCCGCGGCCGGTCATCAACGTCTACCTCGTCGGGAACGTCATGATCGACGCCGGGCGGACCTGGGACACCGGAAGGATCCGCAAGCAGACCGCGGGGCGCGACCTGTCGCTGCTCGCCCTCACACACGTGCACCCCGACCACCAGGGGGCCGCCAAGACGGTCTGCACCGAGCGTGGCATCCCGCTGGCCTGCCACGAGGACGACGTCGACGCGATGGAGGGCCGGCGGCCCGTCCAGGAGGCGGCTCCGAATGATCTGCGCAACAAGCTAATCCTCCGGCTCTGGCAGGGCCCCCCGCACGAGGTCGGCCGGCCCTTCAAGGATGGGGACGAGATCGCCGGATTCCGCGTCATCCACGCCCCGGGCCACCAGCGCGGCGAGGTGATCTTCTGGCGGGAGTCAGACAGAGTCGCGATCTGCGGTGACGTGATTCGCAACATGAGCTACGCCACCACGCTGGCCGGCGTCCGCGAGCCGCCCGAAATCTTTACCTACGACGTCTCGGAGAACCGGCGCTCGATCCGGAAGCTGGCCGACCTTCACCCGCAGCTCACGCTGCCGGGGCACGGCCCCGAGATCCGCGGCAGCGGGGAGATCGCAGCGCTCGCCGACCGCGTCGGCGCCTAGTCCGGCTCAGCAGGAGCTGCCCGGCCCGAAGGCCCGGACGATCTTCGCCTGGTACTCCATCAGCTGCTCTGGCGGGATGAAGTAGGTCGGTGGGGTCAGCCACAGCCCGTCGCCGACCGCGGCCATCGCCTCGACCCGGCCGCGCACCTTGTCCAGCGGGCCGGCGGCGGTGTAGGCCTCGACCATCTCGTCCGGGATCGCCTCAGGCACCGCGGCCAGGGCGCCGCGCCGGAACGCATCTCCGGCGGCCTCCGCCGCTCCGGCGAAGCCGTGCATCTGCCAGAGTGGCCTGTAGGTGCGGACGGTGGCGTAGAAGGCGATCGTCCGCCGAGCCGCGTCGATCGCGCGGCCCTCGTCGTCGTCGATTGCACAGCAGACCGTCGGCAGGAAATCCAGGTCCGAGCGGCGGCGGCCGGACCGCTTCAACCCGGTCTCGAAGCTCGGGATCATCACCTCTTCCACCCATCGCAGCGGGCACATCGGGTGGCCGATCAGCCCGTCGGCCACGTCGCCCGCCATCCGGCACATCCCCTCCTGCATGGCTGCGGTGTAGATCGGGACGCTCTCGCGGACGGCCTCGTGCGGCCGGATCCAGCCCCTCACGTCGATGTCCAGGTAGCGGCCTTCGTAGCGAATGGGCTCGCCGCCGGAGGCCTGCTGCATGATCAGCCGGGTCGCCTCGATCGTCTCGCGCAGATGCGGCGCGGGCTTTCCGTACTCCACGTCATGCCAGGTCTCGTTCAGGCGTTTGACCCCGGCGCCGAGCCCGAGCCGGAACCGCCCCGCGGACATCTCATCGATGTCCAGGGCGGTGATGGCCAGGATGAAGGCGCTGCGCGTGAAGGCCCACGCGATCCCGGTGCCGACGCCGACCGTCTCGGTCTTCGCCGCCAGCCAGGTCGCCTGGGTCACGCTGCTCCGGAACAGCTCGGGGGTCCAGACGCAGTCGATTTTGGCGGCTTCGGCCGCCGCGGCCTGCTCGGCGAGCTCGGCGACCGAGTCGCCGATTGCTGCGATCTGGATGCGGTCCAGGGCGCCCACGCCGCGAGAGTAACCGCGCGTCGGGCCTCGCGGGGCTACGCGCACTCGGTCAGCCCGTAGCCCTCCAGCCGCGAGCTACTCCGGCGTGTTGTCGAGGGAGCGCCAGAAGTACAGGCAGGCGATCGTGCGGTGCGGGCGCCAGGCCTCGCCCATCTGCTGGAGCTCGGCGGGCGTCGGCATCTCATCGAGGGCGTAGGCGAGCTGCGCGCCCTTGCGGACGCCCAGGTCCCCGGTCGAGAGCACGTCCGGTCGGCCCAGGTGGAAGATCAGGAACATCTCGGCGGTCCAGCGACCGATTCCCTTGATCGCCGTCAGCTCGTCGATCACCTCCTCGTCGGAGAGCTCAGGGAGCCGCCCGACGTCCAGCGCGCCGTCCTGGACCCGCTCGGCCAGGTCCCTGAAGTAGGAGACCTTCGACCATGAGAGGCCGGCGTCCCGGAGGGCCTGCGGGTCGGCGGCGATCACCTGCTTCGGGTTCGGGGTGCCGCCGCCGAACAGCGCCTCGATCCTGCCCCAGATAGTGGCCGCCGCCTTGGTCGAGAGCTGCTGGCCGCAGATCGCGCGGGCGAGCGCCTCATACGGATCCTCCCGGCTCCCCCTGCGGTCGCGCTCGGGCTGGATCGGCCCGAGCGTCTTCATCAGCGTCGCCATCCTGCGGTCGGCGGCCATCAGCTCGCCCTCCGCGTCGCTGAAGCCGGCGGCCGACTCCCGAAGGTGTGCTCCTGCCGGGCGCGGGCTCATGGCGCTGAGTATGTCCTGCAATCGAAGAAGCCGTACGCGCGCCCCAGGCGCCTGGCCTCTGCCAGGGCGGCCCGGACGTGGGCGGAGTCCGTGAACAGCGAGGGGTCCGCCTGGAGGCGGTCGATCCCGGCATCCGCGGCGTCGTAGATCTTCGTCACGGTTCCTCGGTCCCCGGCCGGCGGGGTGAGCGCGCGCAGGTCGGCGACCTGTTCCCGGAACGCCGGAACGACGAACGCGGCACCGAAGTCGCTGATTCGCTCGTCGCCCGGACGCCGCCCCGCCTTGAACACGACCTCGCCCCGGGGCGTGACCGTGAAGTCGTTCGGTCCGATGCGGAACTCAGCCTCGGCCCGGCTCTGGATGCCCCGCTGGGAGTTCGCGCAGATCGTGTCGGCCTGGACGATGTAGTCACGCTTGCTTGGAACGAGCGAGTCCACGTCGTTCGTGACATCGCCACCGTCGTCCCCGCCGCAGCCGGCGAGCGCCAAGACGACGAGGGGCCACCAGCGGGCCCTCCTTCGAAGCGGCGCGAAAGCGCCACGCCTGCTGTCGGGCCGGCGCCAGTGGCCCCGGCCTGGTGGCGAAGCCGTCAATCGTGGCCGATGAGCCCTCAGACCCGCTGGATCAGCGTGCCGGTGCCGAGCCCGCCGCCACAGCACATCGTCACCAGGCCCGTCTCCTTGTCGGAGCGCTCCAGCTCGTGGAGCAGGGTGGTGAGCAAACGGGCTCCCGTCGAGCCGAGCGGGTGCCCGAGCGCGATCGCGCCCCCGTTGACGTTGACCCGGTCCATGTCGGGCTCAAGCTCGCGGCGCCAAGCCGCGATCACCGATGCGAATGCCTCGTTGATCTCGACCAGGTCGATGTCGTCCATCTTCATCCCGTTGCGATCCAGGAGCTTCCGGGTCGCGGGGATTGGGCCGGTCAGCATCATCACCGGGTCCACGCCGACGGTCGTCTGGTCGACGATCCTGGCGCGCGGCGTCAGGCCGAGCTCCTTGGCCCGCTCAGCGGTCATCAGCAGGACCGCGGCCGCGCCATCGGAGACCTGCGAGGAGTTGCCGGCCGTGATCTTGCCGTCCTCCTTGAAGGCCGGCTTCAGCGAGGCCAGCTTCTCCAGGCTGTCCTCGCTGGGCGGACGGATCCCCTGATCGGTGACATAGGTGTCGCCGTTGTTGCGCCACGGGATGATCTCGCGCTCGAAGCGGCCGTTCTCGGTGGCCTCGTGGGCCTTCTGGTGGGAGCGCAACGCCAACTCGTCGAGCTCGGAGCGCGGAATCTCCCACTTGTCGGCGATCATCTCGGCGCTGATGCCCTGCGGGACGAGGTTGTAGAGCTTCATCAGCTCGGGGCTGAAGGCCATCCCGTGCTCCTCCATCACCGAGTAGGAGTCGGCGAAGGAGATGTGCCCCATGTGCTCGACGCCGCCGCCGATCATCACGTCGTGGACGCCGGACGCGATCAGGGCCGCGCCGAAGTTGACCGCCTGCTGGCCCGAGCCGCACTGGCGGTCCACGGTGGTCGCCGGAGTCTCGATCGGGAGCCCCGCCTCGAGCCAGGCGTTTCGGGCGATGTTGATGCCCTGCTCGCCGAACTGCTGCACGCAGCCGGCGACGACGTCCTCGACCTCGGAGGCGTCGATGCCCGCCCGGTCGATGACCTCCTTGTAGCTCTTCGCGAGCAGAGCCGAGGGATGGACGTCCTTGTAGTAGCCCTTCTCCTCGTGACCGCGGCCGATCGGCGTGCGCGCCGCCTCGACGATGACGACCTCCCGGCCTCCGAAGCTTCCGTTCCCGTTCTGCGCCATGCGCTGGCCTCCGTGTGAAGTTGTTTTCGCGGCCGCCGGACGTGGGGGACCGCCTGGAGCAAGGGTATCCCATCATTGACTGGCTGGTCAGCCAGTGGCTGTCGGAGCAGTCCCGGACAACGGGGCGTTCGCGACTGCGCGCCGAGTGGGCCTGGCAGGGCATACTGCCCGCTTCGAGCCCCGAGTGAGGAGCCGATGACCGAGGAGAGCTACGCCAGACCGGCGATCGCCGGCAGCGGCACCATCGCCTGCGGACTGGCCGCGTCCGCCAGCGCCCTCTCGCTGACGATGCTGCTGGCGCGCTCTGATGCGTCCGCGTGGCGGGCCGAGGAACAGGCTCATTCGCTGTGCGCCAAGGTCGAGGACGGCGACCCTTCGCGGCTGAAGGTCACCACCGACCCCGGCGACCTGGAGGAGTGCGATTTGGTCGTCGAGGCCGTTGTGGAGGAGATGGGCGCCAAGCTCGACGTCATGAAGACGGTCGCGCTGGCCTGCCCCGAGGCACATCTGGCCACGACCACATCCTCGCTCGGTGTGACTGAGATCGGGTCCAGGGTGATGGAAGCAGGGCGCGTCTTCGGCCTGCATCCCTTCAATCCGGTCGTGAGGATGGAGCTGGTCGAGCTCTGTCTGCCCGCGGGGATCGCTGACGACATCGGGCCCAGGGCGCGCGCGTGGTGCGGAGCGATGGGGAAGACCGTCGTCGAGGTGCCGGATGAACCGGGCTTCGTCGTCAACCGCCTGCTTTTCCCCTATCTCTTCGACGCGGTCCGCCTGCTGGAGCAGACCGGCATGAAGGCCGAGGAGGTGGATCGCTGCATGACCCTCGGCGCCGGCTACCCGATGGGCCCGCTCGCGCTCCTGGACCTGGTCGGGATCGACGTCGCGATCGCGATCGGCGAGGCCCTGCACGCCGACAGCACCGAGGAGCATCACCGCCCGCCGGGGCGCCTGACGACCCTGGTCGGCGAGGGCAAGCTCGGCCGCAAGTCCGGCGCCGGCTTCTACGACTACGGGTAGCGGCGCGCCCGCCCGGGGGTCACTCCGCCGGCTCCGCAGCCAGCCCGAGCACCAGCTCCGTCACCGCTTCACCGACCGCGTCCAGGGCCTCTCGGTCCAGCTTGTCCGGCGTGTCCTGCGGCGTGTCCGCGAACTCGTATGTGAAGTCGATCAGGTCGATGGACGGGACCCCGGCCTCGACGAACGGGATGTGGTCGTCGACGATCGCCAGCTCGCCATCGCCCTCGGCCGGGAAGCGGTCTTCTGCTCCGACCCTGGCCGCGGCCTCCCGGAGCGAGGCCCAAAGCCGCGGGTCCGAGTTGGCCTCGCGGGGGATGCTGAGCCCCCTGTTGGCCACGTAATCGAGGAGGATCATGTCCCCCACCTCGTCCGCGTACGCGTGGGCATAGGCCTTCGAGCCCCGCAGGGCGCACTCCAGGAAGCGTGCCTCCGGGCATCCGGCCGGCTCCTCCTCGCCGTCGAAGAGCACGAAGCGGACCTCACGGTGCCCGGCTGGCAGCTCGCGCTCCAGGGCCCGGGCGACCTCGATCACGGCGGCGGTCCCTGCGGCTCCGTCGTTCGCTCCGACATGGCCCGGGATCTGCGCCTCGGTGTCGTAATGCGCCCCCACCACGATCGCCGGCCCGGAGCCCGGCAGCTCGCCGACAACGTTCTGCAGCCCTCCCGGGACCGGCTCCAGCGCGCCGTTGGGCAGCGCTGTCACGAGGTGTTCCGCCAGCTCTTTGGAGGCCGAGGATCCCGCCGGGCGCGGCCCCTCATCCACCTGCATCTCGATCAGCTCGAAGGCGCGCTCGGAGTCGAAGCGACCAGCGCCCGGCGCTTCCGCATCGCCGCCGTCGTCGTCTCCTCCACACCCCGCGAGCGCCAGGACCGCGGCGGCCGCAAGGGCCGCCGCGAGCCTAGGCGGCGCGGCGGTCCTCGGCGGCGCGCTTTCGCTTCGGCCGCTCGCGCCCGGGACGGATCGGGGGGACTGCGGGCTCCTCATGGCGCCCGCAACGATCCCAGATCACATCGGCCTCAGAGACACCCTGCTTGGTCGCCTGGGTCTCGACCTCGCGCCAGGGCAGCTGCGCCTCGGGCAGGTCATCCCACCGGGCCAGGTCCAGCGCCTCGAGCGCGCCCTCCAGCGCCGGGCCGCGATGCTCCTCGGAGCGAAGAACCGCTCTCACCACCTCGAGTTGCTTGTCGCTGAGCCGGACGACCCACATCTGGGCTCCTCTCGAACGGAAGCTCCGCCGCTCCCGATTGCGCGCAACCTAGAGCGGCCCACGGACGGAAGGCAAAGCCCCTGCTAAACGGCGCAAGCCGCTCTTTGCTGAAGCGATTACGGGTTCGGGGCCGGGCGCGCCGCGGAGTGGATGCGCACGGCCTCGATCCTGTTCTCCCGCACGGACTCGACCCGGATCTGGTAGCCGTCCGCCGTGATCAGGTCCCCCCGCTTGGGCAGGCGCCCGAGTTCGCCGAAGACGTAGCCGCCTACCGAGTTGTAGGCGTCGGTCTCGGCGGGCAGCTCGATGCCGCGGTCGGCCAGGTCGCCCAGCGAGACGTGGCCGCGCACGTACCAGTCGCCGTTGGCGAGCTGCCGGACCGCACCGGCCAGCGGATCAGTCTCGTCCTCGATCTCACCCACCACCTCCTCGAGGATGTCCTCGACCGTGGCGACGCCCACGGTGCGGCCGTACTCGTCCACGACGACGCCCATGGATGAGCGCTGGCGCTGCAGCTCGGTCAGCAGGTCGTCGAGCGGCTTGGTCTCGGGCACGATCAGGGCCTCGCGGATGACGGGCTCGATCGGAGCCTCGGGGCCGTCCTCGATCAGCAGGCGGGTGAGCCGCAGCGCGTGCACTATCCCGCGAACTCGGTCCTGATTGCCGTCATCGACCACGACCAGGCGGTTGTGTCCTGACGAGTAGCAGAGCTCCAGGGCCGTCGAGACCGTGGACGACGAGTCGACCGTGACGACGGCCGGGATGGGCGTCATCACCTCCCGCGCCTCCTGCTCGTGCAGATGGAACACGCCGCCCAGCATCACGGCCTCGCCGGGATCCAGCTCGCCGCCGATCGCCGAGCGGGCGATGATCTGCTTGAGGTCATCGGAGGTGTGCTTCTCCTCGATGTCCGAGGGCCGGATCCCGAAGATCCGCAGGGTGCCGTTGGAGACCTTGGTCAGTGCCCACGTGAGCGGCGCGGTGGCACTGCGAAACAGGTCGAGGAACCGGGCTAGGAACTGCGCTGTCGGCTCGGCCCGGCTGATCGCCATGATCTTCGGGACCTGCTCGCCGTAGGTGATGTGGAGCGATGTCGCGAGGGTGAACGCGATCGCAAAGGCCAGGGCGGTTGCGACGCCATGCGAGAGCCCGCCGAAGAGCGGCTCGATCAGGCTCGCGAGGGCCGGCTCCCCGAGGAAGCCGATGCCGATCGAGGCCATCGTGATGCCGAGCTGGCACGCCGACAGGTACTCATCGATGCGGTCGAGCTGCTTCAGCACCAGGCCGGCGCGCCTTCCGCCTTCGCCGGCGAGCTGCTCGATCTTCCCCCGCCTGGTCCGGACCAGCGCGAACTCGGCCGCGACGAAAACGCCGTTGATCATGACGAGGACCAGCAGGGAGACGAGGGCCAGAGCCGTCACTGGTCGACCCGGTTTTCGCCGGGTGTCCGGCCCTCAGGCCGCGCGCGATACCCCGCTGGGGGACCGGTACTCGAAGGTTCGTCGTCGGTCATCGGCGACGGGGCAAGGCTAGCAGCGCCGATCCGGACCTGAGTCCCGTGGCGGCGCGGGTGGCCTCTAGCCTCAACTGAGCCATGGCGATCGCATCCGCGTCTGACCTGGAGGTGCACATGGGCGGCCGCCTGCTCTTCGCCGGCGTGTCCTTCAAGCTCGAGCCCGGCGACCGGATGACCCTCGCCGGCCGCAACGGCGCGGGCAAGTCCACGCTCTTGCGTGTGCTCGCCGGCGAGCTTCGCCCCGACTCCGGTCAGGTAGCGATGCAGCGGGGTGCCAGGGTCGCGCTGCACGATCAGCGGCCGCCGCAGGACGCCGGGGCGGCGCTCGGTGACTACGCGTTCGGCGGGCGTCCCGAGATGCTCGAGACGGAAGCCGAGCTGCAGCGCCTGGAGGCGCGCATGGCGGACGGTTCCCCCACCGACGCGACCATGATTGCCTATGCCGCCGCCCAGCAGCGCCTCGACCACGGCGGCGGATACCGCTGGCGCGACCGGGTCCTGAGCGTTCTGCGGGGCCTGGGCTTCGACCCCGATCAGGCCGGACGGCCGCTGTCCAGCTTCTCCGGCGGCGAGCTGACCCGGATCTCGCTTGCCCGGGCGCTCGCCTCCGACTCCGATCTGCTGCTGCTCGACGAGCCGACCAACCACCTCGACATCCCGTCCCTCGAATGGCTCGAGGACCACTTGACGGGCCTGGACGCGGCGGTGGTCCTGGTCGCCCATGACCGCTGGTTCCTGGAGGCCGTCGGCACGTCGGTCCTCGAGCTGGAGGCCGGTCGGGGGCGCTTCTTCTCGGGGCCCTGGCACGCCTGGCGCACCGAACAGGCAGCGCGCCAGATCGCGCTGGGCAAGACGATCGAGCGACAGCGGGCGGAGATCGCGCGCATGGAGCGCTTCGTCGAGCGCTTCCGCTACAAGGCGACCAAGGCCAGACAGGCGCAGTCGCGCATCAAGCGGATCGAGAAGATGCGTCAGGACGAGGTGACGGCCGATCCGCGGGACGGCCGCAACCTGCGCTTCGCCTTCAAGCGCCCCGAGCGGGCCGGGCGATTCGTCCTGCGGGCCCAGGACCTTCGTATCGAGGTGCCCGGCCGCGTCCTCGTCGACTCCGTGGCCCTGCAGCTCGAGCGCGACGAACACGCGATCCTGGTCGGCCCGAACGGAGCGGGGAAGACGACCCTGATCGAGCTGCTCGCCGGCGTGGCCGAGCCGGCGGCGGGCAGGGTCAGCCACGGGCACAACGTCAAGGTCGGATACCTCTCCCAGCACGCGGAGACCGCGGCCGGCGAGGGCACGGTCCTGGATGCCGTGCGGAGACAGACGGGCCTGACCGGCCAGAAGGCGCGCGACCTGCTGGGGCTCTTCCTGTTCTCGGGAGCCGACGCCGACAAGCAGCTGTCCGACATCTCCGGCGGGGAGCAGCGGCGGCTGTCGTTGGCGATCCTGGTCAGCTCGGGTGCCAACGTCCTGATCCTGGACGAGCCCACGAACCACCTGGACATCGAGAGCCGCGAGGCCCTGGAGGACGCCCTACGAGCATTCGAGGGTGCGGTCGTCCTGGTCTCCCACGACCGGGCGCTGCTGGAGGCGGTCGGGAGCCGCACCCTGGCGATCGAGGACGGAGCCCTGGAGAGCCATCCGGTCGGCTGGGCCGCCTACCAGCGCGAGCTGGACGAGCGCCGGGCCGCCGCCGAGGCGGCAGCGTCGTCGAACGGCGGGGGCGCCGGCGAAGGCAGCGCGGGCCCCGGGATCAAGGGCCCCTCCAAGAATGCAAGACGCAAGCTCGGTGAGCTGGAGACCAGGATCGACGCGGCCGAGGCTGCGCTCAGGGACCTTGAGTCGGAGCTCGCGGACCCCGCCGCCTGGTCGAGCCCGGGCCGCGCCCAGCGAGCCGGGCAGCGCCACCAGGCGGCGAAGGCGGAGGTGGACCGCCTGTACGCCGAGTGGGAAGAGTCTCAGGCCTAGCTCAGCGCGTCGATCCTGGACGCGAGCTCGAAGTCGTCCTCGGTCAGGCCGCCCTCGGAATGGGTGGTGATCGTGACCCTCACCTCGCTCCACGAGATAGCCAAATCGGGATGGTGGTTCATCTCCTCGGCCGGCGCGACCAGCGAGTCCACGAACCGGACCGAGCCGACGAAATCGCCGCGGTCGAAGCGCTTGGTGATCGCCTCGCCGTCGCGTTCCCATCCGTCCAGCTCATCCAGCTTGGAGTCGATCGTCTCCTCGCTCAGCTTCGCCATCGGTCCTCACCCTCTCGGTTCGGAAGTGCCATATTCGAAGGGTGCGGATCGCCAGCCTCGTCCCCTCCGCGACCGAGATTCTATTCGCGCTCGGCCTGGGAGAGCAGGTCGTCGCCGTCACCCACGAGTGCGACTACCCGCCCGAGGCCGCGTCGAAGCCGCATCTGACCCGCAGCGTGATTCCCGAGGGACTCGACGCGGGCCAGATCGACTCGGCGGTACGCAACGCGGTGGGCGCCGGCCGGCACCTCTACGAGCTGGACGAGGAGAGACTGGGCTCGCTGGAGGTGGACCTGATCGTCACGCAGGCGGTGTGCGAGGTCTGCGCCGTCTCCTATGAGGACGTCACCGCCGTGGCCGCAGGGCTTCCCACCTCGCCCCGGGTCGTCTCGCTGGATCCCGAGAGGCTCTCCGACGTGTTGGAGGACGTAACTCGGCTGGGCGCCGCGGCCGGCGCGAGCCGGGCCGCGGCAGCCCTGCGGAGCGATCTCGAGAGGCGCCTGGGGGCGGTGCGGGCCTCGGCCGCGGGGCGCCCGCGCCCCCGGATACTGGCGCTCGAGTGGCTCGACCCCCCGTTCGTGGGCGGCCACTGGGTTCCCGAGATGATCGAGATCGCGGGCGGGGAAGACGTCGTCGGCCGGCCCGGCGCGAAGTCGCGGACCGCGAGCTGGGCGGAGCTGGCGGCCGCGGAGCCGGAGGTCGTGATCGCGATGCCCTGCGGCTGGGACAGTGACCGCGCGGCGGCGGAGGTCGCTGCAAACGCTGAGGTGATCGAGGGTCTGGGCGCCCGGCTGGTGTTCGCCGTGGACGCGGCGGCGTCGTTCTCGCGCCCGGGGCCGCGACTGGTCGAGGGGACCGAGTTGCTCGTCCATCTGCTGGCGCCGGATATCGTTGACGCCCCGGCCGGGGTCGCCTTCCGCGAGGTACGGCCGCGCCAGACCGCGAAGGGAAGAGCCGCATGGGAATGAGCTGGGCGGAGCACAGCGTCGAGATCGAGGCTCCCATCGAGACGAGCTTCGACGCGATCGTCGACTACGAGACTTTCCCGCGGTGGCAGGACGCCGTGGACTCCGTCGAGGTGCGCAGCCGCACCCCGGATGGCCTGGGCGAGGACGTCCACCTGTTCGTGGACGCGAAGGTCCGCAAGATCGACTATGTCCTGCGCTACCGCTACGAACGCCCGGCCCGGATCGCCTGGGACTTCGTCGAGGGCAACGGCATGCGAGACGTGGATGGTCTCTACACGCTGGAGGAGATCGGCCCCGACCGCACCCGCGCCACCTACAAGCTGGGAGCCGATCCGGAGATTCCCGTGCCCGGGATGATCCTGCGCCGCACGCACAAGCAGCTCGTCAAGCGCAGCGTCGAGGACCTCAAGCGCGAGGCGGAGCGCCGCCACGCCGCAGGGGAGTCGCAGTTGGCCTCGCCCGCGGCGGATGAGCCGGCCCCTGGAGCCTCGGCCGCGAAGCCGATTTACCCCGTCACCGAGACCCAGCACCCCTACGCCGACCCGGAGGCGTCCGGCGACTTCGTTGCGGAAAGCCCCTATGACGCGCTGGCCGAGGCGGAACCGGCGACGCGCCCAGGCCGCGCGGAGGGCCGGGCCGCTGGGGGCGATGACTGGGTGCCGATGGCCGTACGGCGCGCGGGCTCACGGGGACAACCGGGGCCGGGGCCGGGCACCAGCAGCGGGGCGCCGAGGCCGAGCGGGGCCCGCTCAGCCGGATCGCCGGCCGACCTGGCCGGCGAGCTCCTTGACCACGCCGTCGGAAGCGGGCGCGACGTGGCTCACGGCGCCATGCGGGCGGGGCGCGGCGCGGCCGAGCAGGCCGCGCACGTCGCGGCCGCCATCCTGCGCCGCGTCAACAGGAGGCTCGGGGACAGGGACTAGCCGATCACCGCGGACGCCCGGCCCGCCGCCCAAAGCGCGGCGGCTGCCGAGGCGAAGGCGATCGCCCCGATGGCGACGACCTCCATGGCGATCCGATGCCGCCCGCGCACGCGCTGCGCAAGCTGCTCCAGCAGCAGCGCGGCGATCGCGCCACCCACGAGGCCGCCCAGATGGCCCCCGATGGAGATGCCTGGAACGGAGAACGTGAAGACGATGTTGATGACGACGAACAGGCCGATCTGAGAGGCCACCTGATCGAGCCCGCGCTGGCGGGCGATGACGAAGGCCGCGGCCATCAGACCGAAGACCGCGCCGCTCGCGCCGACGGTCACCTGGTTCGGATCGGTCGCCAGCAGGGCGCCGGCCGACCCCGCGAGGAGCGCGGCGAAGTAGATCGCGACGAATCGAGCCGTGCCGATCATCGGCTCGATCAGCGTGCCCAGGACGTACAGGGCGAACATGTTCAGCAACAGATGCAGGGGGCCGGCGTGCAGGAAGGCGCCGGTCAGGATCCGGAAGACCTCGCCGCCGGTGTTGGGCTCGTTTCCGCAGAACCCGCCGTCGTCGATGGCATTCCCGCAGAGGCCGCCGTCCGAGATCAGATTACCCCCGCCATCGACCGAGGCCGCCCCGCCGCCGCCGAGGATCTCCGCCAGGAAGACGATCACGTTCAGAGCGATCAGCGCGTAGGTCGCGACCGGCTCGCCGCCTGCCGCGAGGTTGGCGGCCGTCCGGACGCTGGTCCGCTGGCGCGCGCACTCCGGGCAGCGCATCCCAACCGGCGTGGAGGTCATGCACTCCGGGCAGATGGGGCGCCCGCAGGCCGAGCAGGAGACCCCCGTCTCTCGGTCGGGATGCCGGTAACAGGTCTCTGCCACGCGGAGAGCCTAGATGAGTCGTTTCCAGGGCCCGCCTGCTGGCCAGCCTAATCCAGGCGGACGTCCATGACGGGTGGAAGGGTCGGCTCGGTGCGACCGGGTCCGGGCTCGGCCGTGACCATGACCTCGCTGACGTCGCCGGCAGCCTCCGGAAGCGCGGCGGTGGCCGTGCCGTCGTCGTGCGGAAGGAACGTCGCGGAGGGCTTGATGCCCGCCGGGGTCGCGACCCACACCTGATAGACGGATCCCTTCGTCAGCTTCTCCATTCCATGCATGTGCAGCGTCGCTGAGCCGTCGTCGAGGACGAGCGAGCCACCCGCTTCCCCCGCGGCCTGGGTGATCGGAACGGTCTCGGCGTCCTCTCCCCCGCCCTCGGCGATCAGATAGCCCGCGACTCCCGCGGCCACCAGCGCGATCGCGGCCAGGCCCGCCACGGGGCGCATCAGAAAGCTCGCCAGGCGCGAGCGGGAACGCAAGCGCTCCGGGCGCGGCTCGCGCGCCGCCTTCTCGGCGTGCGCGGAAGCGGTTCCTGCGTCGGCGTGGACCGCCGCCATCACGCTCTGGCGCAGCGTCTCGGGCGGAGCCACCTGCTCGACGGACTCCGCCAGGATTGCGACGGCGGGCATCAGGCGATCGCGCACCTCGGCCGCGCAGCGGTCGCAGCGCTCCAGGTGACTCGCCACGGAGCGCGTCTCGCCCTCGGTCAGGCCTCCGATGGCGAATGCGGCCAAGTCGTCGTGGTCGGGGTGCTTCACTGCTCGTACACCCCTTCGGCCAGGGACGCCCGGATCTTCTCCATCCCCAGGCGCATGCGGCCCTTGATCGTCCCCAAGGGCTCGTTCAGCATCTCGGCGATCTCCGAGTGGCTGAAGCCGCCGAAGAAGGCGAGCTGAATCACCCGAGACTGGTCCTCAGGCAGGCCCGACACGGCGCCGCGAACCTCGCGCGCGGTCTCGCGCTTCAGGGCCTCGGCGTCGGTGAACTCCTCGGACGGGCGCTTCTCGAGAAGCTCCTCGGCGTCGAACGCGAGCTTCGGGGCCCGGCCGGAGTCCTTGCGCAGGAAGTCGATGGCGCGGTTGCGGACGATGCCCAGCGTCCAGGCGCGGACGCTGCCGCGGGCGCGGTCGAACCGGGCGCCGCTGCGCCAGATGGAGATCAGCGCCTCCTGCGTGACGTCCTCGGCGGCCTGCCGGTTGCCCACGACCCGGTAGGCGAGCGAGAAGGCGGCGCCGGCGTGGCGGTCGTAGAAGACCTCAAACGCCAGGGGGTCCTTCGCCGCGATCCGCGGCATCAGGTCCTCGTCCGCCAGCCGCTGCAGGTCAGCCAGGGTCACCGGTCAGCTCCATCCCCTCACGCTAAGGCTTACGAGGTGTCTGACGAAGCGGATCAGGGCATCAGGCGAGTGGCTGCGATGGCGCAGCCTGTGGCACTTCAATCAAGGAGGAACTCGGAATGGATACGTCCAGCCCCGCCAGGCTCTATTGCGTGCTCGTAGGGGGCGTGCTGGTGCTCGTCGGCCTGCTCGGATTCGCCTACGAGGCGAGCTTCGACGTCGGGGACAAGGTGCAGTCGGACAAGGTCTTCGGCGCGTTCGCCGTGAACGGCTGGCACAACCTGGTTCACCTGGCAATCGGCGTGGTGCTGCTCGTCGGGGCGCGCGGAGCCGCGCGCTCGACCGCCATGCTCGTTGGGATCCTCTACCTGGTCCTCGCCGCCCTCGGGTTCATCGCGACCGGAGGAGACGGGATCGAGTTCATCGCCGAGAACGGCGTGCTGATCGACCTGGTCCCCGTGAACGACGAAGACAACTGGCTGCACGTCGCTCTCGGCGTGACCGGTGTCCTCGCCGCCCTGGCGAGCGGCCGGAGGGTGGCGCCGGCCAGGGCCTGAGCCCTCCAGGGCGGATGCGCCGCTAGGGAATCCGCGAGCGGACCGAGTCGGCGAGCGCTGCGAAGCCGCTCGGCCGCTTGCGGCGGCGCATCTCGATCAGCAGCAGAGCGCCGCCGGCCATGCCGCCGGCGGCGGCGGCCGCCGCGGGCCGCAGCCAGTTACGCGGGTCTCGAAGCGCAGCAAGCTCGGAGTCCGACAGCTCCTCGGCCCAGGCTGACAGCTCCTCGGCCGCGACCTCAGTGACGGCGCTCAGCGTCTCCTCCACCCGGCCCGGCAGGCTCTCGGGCGGTTCGATGGGACGCAACGCGGTCCTGAGCAGCGCCTCGACGTCGGAGGATGAGGATCCCTCCGGCCAGGCGCCGGCCTGGCGGTCGGCGGGCGCGTCACTCATCGTCTGCCATCTCTCCCTCCAGCTGCCTGATCGCCCTGTGGATCAGGACCTTGGTCGCCCCATCGGTGCGCCCGAGGGCGCGGGCGATCTCGCGGTTGTCCATGCCGAGCGCGAAGCGCATGATCAGCGCCTCGCGGCGGTCGTCGGGCAGATGCTCGAGGCTGTCCATCACGTGCTTCAGCTCCGCGCGCCCCTCGACGACGCGCTCGGTCGGGTGGGGAGCCGCGATCGGATCGGAGTTGTCCAGAGGTGACTGCGGTCGGCGGGCCCGGTCGCGGTGGAAGTTGGAGGCGAGGTTGTGGGCGATGCGGATGAGCCAGGGACGCAGCGGCCGGCCGTTCGATTCATTGCGCGCGCGATCGAAGTGCCGATAGGCCTGCAGGAAGGCCTGCTCGGTGAGGTCCTCGGCGTCGTGGTGGTTGCCGACGCGGTAGTACGCGTAGGAGTAGACGTCGCGCAGGTGGTCGCGGTAGAGCTGCTCGAAGGCCGCGTCCATCTCGGCCTTCTCAGCGCCGGTCGGGATCGTCGCCTGGGGACCGTCGGCCACGGACGAAGCGTATGCCACCCGTCAGGTGCGCGCGAGGCGCTGTCCGGGCTGCCCCCGCTCATGCTGCCCGCCTGGCCCGCTCCGCCCTGCGGAGCCCAGCCATCCATTCCCCAGGGGTGATCTCGCCGGCGATCAGCTGCGCCAGACCCTCCAGGCCGGGGGCCTCGACGCCCGATCCGATCAGGGTCTCGGCGATCAGGGGGACCGAGTCGAGGCCCTCCGAAGCCTGGCCGATGATCCCGGGGATCTCACCGGCAGGAGTCCCCTGGCCCAGGAGTTCGCCGGCGCGGCGGTTGCGGCTGCCGGGCGCGAGGATGGTGGCCGTCAGGTCGCCGACCCCCGCCAGGCCCGAGAACGTCTCCGCCCGACCCCCGTGCACCTGCGCATAGTCCAGACACTCGCGCCAGACCTCGGCGGTGGCGATGCCGGCGGCGTTCATGCCGTGTGGCTCGGCGGCGGCGGCGGCGACCGCGGCGGCGTTCTTCGCGACACCCGCCATCTCGACGCCCGTGATGTCATCCGTTCGCTCGCACACCAGGCCGGCTTCGTCGAAGACCTCTCCGAGCTGGCTGCGCAGGTCCGGGTCCCCGCTGCCCAGAACCAGGGCCGCCGTCCCCGACACGGCTTCCTTGGCGTGAGCGGGGCCGCCCAGGCATGCGACCGCGCGCGAGCGGACCCGCTCGGACAGGTACTCGGTCGGCAGGGCCCCCATCGGGGCCACCAGGCCCTTGCTCAGCATCAGCACCGCCGAGCGCTGCCCGACGCGTGCGCCGATGGACCCGACAGCAGCCGGCAGGCCGTTCGAGGGCACGGCCAGGCAGACCAGGTCCATGCCGGCCAGCTCGATATCCGAGGCCCGCTTGACGGTCAGCGCGTCCGGCAGCCGGACCCCGGGCAGGTACCTCTCGTTCGCGCGGCTCTCGCCCATCTCCTCCGCCTGCTCGGCGGTGCGGGCGCCCAGCTCGACCTCGAGGCCGCCCCGCGCCAGCAGGACCGCCACCGCGGTTCCCCAGCTGCCGGCTCCGATCACCGCCGCCTTGCGAAGAGGCGGCAGGCCACCGAGCCATTCCCATTGCAGCTCGATCACCGGCCAGACCCGGGCTCCCACCGAGTTGGCGAGCGCCGGCGACGGGCTGTCAGTCCGAGGAAAGGTGAGGGCGCGCCCGGCCCGGACGCGGACCTTGCGGGGCCTGAAGAGCATGCCGCGGCGCACCTGATCTGAGCCCTGGACGGCGACCGGCAGGACCGCCGCGCCCGTCTCGAGGGCCAGTCGGCCGAAGCCGCGCTTGGGCCGCGCCAGCGACCCGCTGCGGATTCGGGTGCCCTCGGGGAAGATGCAGATCGCCCCGCCGCGCTCCAGGACGCTGCGCGAGGTGACCAGGGTCTCGTCGTCCGACTGGCCCCTGCGCACGGGGTAGGCGCCCAAGCGGTTCAGCAGCCACCCCTGCCACCGCGATCCGAACAGCTCGACCTTCGCGACGTAATGCAGCGGCCGGCCCCACGGAAGCGTCACGGCGATCACGAACGGGTCGAGGAAGCTGCGGTGGTTGGACGCCACGATCAGCGGACCCTTGACGCGGGCGTGCTCCCGCCCGATCCGGCTGAGACGCAGGTAGATCAGGAACGCCGGCTGCAGGATCGCGCGGGCCACGACGTACATCGGCCAGTTGACCCCCCGCTCGCGCGTGAAGCGGTGATAGGCGAGCAGTCTCTCCTCGCTGACGGGCTGACTCACAGCTTGGAGAACACGCCCGGGCGCCCGTCGTTACACGGCGGCCGGCTTGGCCCGACCGGCGGCTACCAAGCCGCCTCGATCAAGCGCTCCAGGTCCGCCGCCTGGATCGGCTCGCCCGGGGTCATTCCTGACAGCTCCCCGCGCGCCATCGCGACCTCGATCGCCTGCCCGATTCGTCCCCGATCGGCGCCGAGGTTCCCGAGCCCGCGACGCCCGCCCGCGAGCTCCTCGATTCGCTCGCGGATTCCGCCGCTGTCCGTCCGGAGCGCCTCCGCGAGCGCGCCGATCTGCTCCGGGGCCCTCCCGGACATCTCTTCCATGACGATGGGCAGCAATGCCGCGTTCGTTTCGGCATGAGGGGTCTCGAACACCCGCACCGAGGTCTGGCTCAGCACGTGATGCAGGGCCAGCCCGGCACGGTCGATGGCGTCGGCGGCGAGCAGCGCTCCCAGCGCCAGGTCCCTGGCGCTGCGCCCGCCCGGGGCGGCGTCCAGCGAGGTGGCGATCAGACCGGCTCCCTTCAGCGCCGAGCGGCGCGAGAGCCCATCGGCCAGCGGCGTGTAGAGCGAGTCGGCGCCATGCGCGAGGGCGTTCATCGCCGTCGCGCGAAGCTGGTCCTCGGGTGCACTCGTCATCGCACCGGGGTCGGCCAGGACGAGCTCCGGCCGGATTCCAGTGATGCCCTCGTAGCCGGCGGGAAGCCGGTGGATCGCGGTCATCTCCGCGCCCGACAGGGTCGTCGGAGCCGCAGCGACCCGGCCGCCCCTGACCGCCGCGACCGCCTTCGCCGTGTCGATGACGCGCCCGCCGCCGAAGGCGACCAGGCTGTCCGACCCCACCGCGTCCATGATGGCGGCGGACGTCTCGGGGATCTGGCCAAGCGGGACGAGATGGGTGGCACGGGCCGCCTCGGCCAACCCGGGTGCGTCCCGGAGGGCGCGCTCGGTGGACAGCAGCTCGAATCGCGCCCACCCCTCCTGCTCCAGCGCGGTTGGCAGCTCGCCGACCAGCCCGGGCCTCATCAGCACCGATCGTCCGCGATCCGCGTCGCGCCATCTGACCTCATCGGGCATGCGGCCATCCTCTCAGGCCCAAACCGCGGTTCGGGCTTCGAGGCTCGACCGCGAGCCGGTACGAGTCAACCCGAGGCAACCAACGGATAGAAAGCCCGGGGCGGGACTCGAACCCGCAGCCTGTCGCTTACAAGGCGACTGCTCCACCAGTTGAGCTACCCGGGCACCCGAAAGCAAGCTTAGGCCCGGCATCGACGCCTTGGGCCAGGCTTGGCCCCAAAGGCGCCAGCTGGGCCGGGTTGCTCAGCCCTTGCCGCGGAAGCGGCCGACGCCCTGGGTCAGCGCGCGGGTCGGGACCAGCGTCGGGAGGGACTTGACGACGTCTCCCCAGCTCGCGTCGCCTTCGCCGGTCGCCGCCTTGCGGGTCAGCTCCGCGAAGTGATGTTGCTGGCGGTCGTTCAGGTTGGCGCGGCGGCCGCGTGAGGTGCGGATCAGGTCCAGGAACTCGCGGCGCTCCCTGTCGGTCAGGTTGTCCTCGACGCGTCGGCGGGCGTTCTTCCACAGCTCGAATGCGATGAAGCCCAGCGCCTGGAGCTGGACTGAGCTGCCGCGGATTCGTGTGATGAGGCTGGTCGTCGCCATGGCTCGGGAAAGGTATCTACCCGGGCAGCGCGCTCCCTAACGCGGGCGGTCGCCGATGACGGGAGCGGCCGGCCGCGCGGGGCGGCACCTTAAATGTGAGCGGCCGCCGGGGGCGGCCGCTCACCGTGCCTGACCTGCTGCGCCGTCACTCGGGACGCTTGCGTCCTCAGGTCTTCACCGCGCGGGAGGCGAGGTGGATGCCGACCTTCCGCTTCACGCGCTGGAGCGCGTTGTCCACGGTCTTGGTGTCGCATTCCAGCCGCTCCCCGATCACCTCATAGGAGTGACCGTCCAGGTACAGGGAGAGCACGTGGCTCTCCAGCTCGGAGAGGACGCTGGTCAGGCAGCTGACCAGGCTGTCGAGCTCCTCGCTCGCGATCACCTGATTCACCGGGTTGCGGACATCCGGCCCCGGCAGCACTTCCTCCAGGGTGGTGTCCGACTCCGGCCCGGCCGCGGCCGGCGTCTGGCTGAACGACACATAGTGATTCAGCGCCGTGTGCTTGTTGCGTGTTGCGGTCTTGACCGCCGTGATGATCTGGCGAGTGATGCAGAGCTCGGCGAAGCCGCGAAAGCTCGCCTCGCGCTCAGGCTTGTAATCGCGGATCGCCTTGAACAGGCCGAGCATCCCCTCCTGCATCAGGTCGTCGGCGTCGCCGCCGAGCAGGAAGTAGGACGATGACTTGACGCGCACGAAGCGGCGGTAACGCCGCACCAGCTGGTCGTAGGCGTCGTTCTGTCCGTTCTTGGCGAGCGCGACGAGGAACTCGTCATCCGGCCCGGGACCGCCGGTGCGGGCGCCCTCGGGAACCGCTCTCGCGGGAACGGTGGCGTGCTCTTTCGTGCTGGGGGTAGGTACTGCCACAGCAACCTCCTCTTGACGGTGGTCTGTCTGTGGCGCTCCGCACCTCCCAGTCAGGGGCGCCCCTCCCAATCTCGAGAGCGCTGACCCCGGTGTGAGTCCCGGTGGCTCGCCCTCGCGCGGGAAAGTAGGCCGGGTTCGTGGATATGTCAATCAAGGTTCGGACCCGAATGCAATTACGCTTGCACCATCCGTGCCCGGCTCGGCCCTCCAGGGAAAGGAAAGCAGGCTTCCATCCGGGTCCGCTGGTAATCGGTTACTCGCTGGGCGTGCGCCCTGAGCGGTCACGTCCCAAAACGAACGGACGGAGGAGAGATGGAAGCAAGCACCGCTCGCATCGACGCCACCCGGGTGATCGGGGAGGCCTTTGATACCTACCGCGACAACTTCGTCGCCCTGATCGGGGCGGGGTTGATCGTGCTCGGCCTGGCCGGCCTGATCAACGGCCTTCTGTCCCAGACCGATAGCGTGCTGCTGTCGCTGCTGGGAGCGGTCGTCTCGCTCATCGCCTCAGTCCTCTACATCGGCTATGTGGTGAAGCTGGTGCAGGACGTCCGGGACGGCCGTCGGGACCACAGCGTCGGCGATCTCTTCTCGGCGGCGGCGCCCTACATCGGGGTTCTGATCGTGATCGGGATCCTGTTCGGAATCGGCGTCACGATCGGCTTCATCCTGCTGATCATCCCCGGCCTGTTCCTGCTGACGATCTGGGCGGTCACCGCGCCGGCGGCCGTGGTGGAGAACACCGGCGTGCTCGGCTCGTTCCGCCGCAGCCGCGAGCTGGTCAAGGGCAACGGCTGGAACGTGTTCGGCACGATCGTGATCGCATTCCTGATCGTCATCGTGATCAGCATCGTGCTGAGTCTGATCGGGGCCGCGATCGCAGACGACGCGGGCGAGGTCGTCCTCAGCGTCATCGCCAACGTCCTGCTGACGCCGATCTACGCGCTGGTCTCCGCGATCCTGTTCTTCGAGCTGGGCGGCGGACGCGGCGTTGGGGCCGCCCCGGCAGCCACGGAGCCCCCCGTGTCCGATCCGGGCATCACCGAACCGCCGCCGCACCAGGGCGGCCCGCCCAGCGCCTAGGAGCTCTCGCGGGAGCCTCGCCCACCGCGGGTGAGGCTCCCGCCCAGACGGCCGAGAGGCCTGCTCCGGCTGCTCAAGCCCTGCTCCGCAGCGCCTCGAACAGGATCACGGCCGCCGCCACCGAGGCGTTCAGCGAGCCGATTCGGCCGCGGCTCGGGATCGAGACCATCTGGTCGCACGCGGACGCGACACGCGGACGGATGCCGATGCCCTCGGAGCCCAGCACCACGACCGCCCTGCCCGACCAGTCCACCTCGGTGTAGGGGACCTCGCCTTCGGCGTCGGCTCCGTACACCCAGGCGCCCTGCCCGCGCGCTCGCCCGAGCCAGTCGGCGAGGTTCGTCACTCTGGCGATGTCCAGGTGCTCCACCGCCCCGGCCGACGCCTTCGCGACGGCGGGAGTAACGGCAACCGCCCTGCGCTCGGGGATGACCACGCCGCTCGCGCCGGCGACCTCGGCAGCGCGGCAGACGGCGCCGAGGTTGTGGGGGTCCTGGATCTGGTCGAGCGCCACGACCAGCGCGTCCTCGGCGGCGAGGAGAAAGCCGGGGTCCGCGTATGAGTAGGGGTCCACCTCGGCGACCACCCCCTGGTGGTCCGGGGATCCGCACAGCCGCTCCAGCTCCTCAGGTGCCGTCTCCGGGGCGCGCCAGAGACGCAGGACCGTCCGCCGCCCCCGTTCGGCCTCGGCCACCGGCCGGCGGCCGTAGATCAGCTCGCGGCCGCCCGTCGGCGCTGGGCCTCTTCCGTCCACCGCGCTCCCCGCCTAGCCGCGCCGCACCAGGCGGGCGCCGTCCGTTCCGTCTCGCACCTCCCAGCCCAGTCCTCCCAGGCGATCCCGAATCTCGTCGGCGCGATCGAAGTCCTTGGCGGCGCGCGCCTCCTCGCGCTCGGCCAGCAGCCGCTCGGCCTCTGGATCGGGAGCGTCCTCAGCGGCGAGCAGGGACTCGAGGCCCAGCAGCGGAAGCAGCTCCTCGAGAGCCCCGCGCGCCCCGGGAAGCTCTCGCCGGTTTCCCTCAGCGACCAGCTTCCCCAGGGCCGCAAACGCGCGCGGGGTGTTGAAGTCATCGGCCAGCGCCTGGAGGAAGGCGTCCCGCCTGTCGGCCACGAACGCGTCGAGCTCGCCCCCCGGGGCGTCGCGCAGGTAGTTGCGAATCCCCTCGACCCGCGCCGCCGCTTCCCGCAGGACGGCGTCCGAGAAGGCGAGTGGCTGGCGATAGTGACCAGAGGCGAGGTAGGCGACGACCGCCGGCGCGCCGTACCGGTCCACCGCCTCCGCGAGCTGGAAGATGTTGCCCTCGGACTTCGACATCTTGGCCTCGTCGAGCTGGACCATGCCGTTGTGCATCCAGACGCGGGCGAGCGGCTCGCCCCGCGCCGCCTCGGTCTGGGCGATCTCGTTCTCGTGGTGGGGGAAGACCAGGTCGATGCCCCCGCCGTGAACCGCGAAGCCGGTCCCGAGCTCCTTCTCGGCCATCGCCGAGCACTCGATGTGCCAGCCCGGCCTGCCCTTCCCCCAGGGTGAATCCCAGGAGGTGTCCTCGTCCTCCTTGGTTCCCTTCCAGAGCGCGAAGTCGAGCGGGTCCTCCTTGAGCGACGCGGTGCCCGCCTCCTCGCCCTGATCCATCTGCTCGGGATCGCGGTTCGAGAGCTTTCCATAGTCCGAGAAGCTGCGCACGCGGAAGTAGACGTCGCCGTCGGCGGGATAAGCGTGCCCGCCGGCGACGAGATCCTCGATCAGCGCGACGATCTCGCCGATCGTCTCGGTCGCAAGGGGCTCCGAGTCCGGTCGACCGAGCCCCAGCGCATCGGTATCCCGGCGGTATGCGGCGGTCATCTCGGCGGCGAACTCGTCAGACGCGCGCCCGGCCCGACGCGCCGCGTCGTAGATCTTGTCGTTGATGTCGGTGACGTTGATGACGAGCTTCGCGTCCAGGCCCTGGTGCGCGAGGAAGCGCCTGAGGAGCGTGAAGACCACGTACGGGCGCGCGTTGCCGATGTGAATGCGCCCGTAGACGGTCGGGCCGCAGGCGTAGATACCGACTGTTTGCAGGCCATTCCGGGTAAGAGGTCGTACTTCGCCCGTGAGGGTGTCGTGGATCCGAAACGGGAGCACGCCGCGATGCTAGATGCGCTGACAACCGACAGCCGCCCTGAGGTGTACGCTGCCCGCGCGTTGGATGTCGGGCAGGCAGACGAGCGCAGGATGAGGGACGTTGGAGGCGCCTTCGGGAGCCTCCCCGAGCGCTACCTGGGCGCGGACGACGGATTTCACGCGACCTACCTGATCGAGCTCGAGGACCTGGGGCTGGGCTGGGGCGTCGAGCTGGACTCCGAGGAGTGCCGAGTCCTGGCATCGCCGCCGCGCGACCCCGACGTGATCATCGGGACGGATGCCAGCACCTGGCTCCAGCTTCGCGAGGGCGAGCTGTCCGGACTGGATGCGTTCCGCTCGCGGCGCCTCTGGGCGCGCGGCAACCTCGACCTGGCGATCGCATTCGAGGGGTTCTTCCGGCTGCCGAACGGCCGCCCCCCACTGCTCCACATCCACGACGTCAAGGCGGGCCGCGCGCGCATCTCAACCCTGACGGCGGGAGATGGAAGTGAGACCGTGGTCCTGATCCACGGGCTCGGCGGCAACAAGACCAGCTTCTTCGAGACGGTCTCCGCTCTCACCCCCCACTACAAGGTTCACGCGATCGACCTGCCGGGGTTCGGCTCCTCCTCGAAACCCACCCGCGCGCCCTTCGACGCCCGCTGGTTCGCGCGTTCAGTGCTGCGATTCCTCGACGCCGAGGGCATCGACCGAGCACACGTGGTCGGCAACTCTCTCGGCGGGCGGGTCGCGATCGAGGTCGGCCTGACGGCCCCGAACCGGGTCTCGAGCCTGAGCCTGTTGACGCCGTCGCTGGCCTGGCGACGCTGGCGCGCGCTTGCCCCGCTGGTCAAGCTGCTGCGTCCCGAGCTGGCGGCAATCCCGCACTCGCTGACCACGCCGCTCGTGCGGCGCCACTTCTGGGGCATGTTCGGACGCCCCGAGCGCATCCATCCGGCGGCCGCCGACGTCGCGGTCGAGGAGTTCACGCGCACCTACCGCAGCCACGCGGCCCGCGTCGCGTTTGCGTCATCGGCCCGCCACATCTATCTCGAGGAGCCCGATGGCCCGAACGGGTTCTGGACCCGCCTGGCGGGACTGGAGCCGCCGGCGATGTTCGTGTGGGGAGACGCCGACCCGCTGGTCCCGCTCGCCTTCTGCGCTCACGTCGCCGAGGTGCTGCCCGAGGCTCACCAGGTGGTCCTGAACGAGTGCGGGCACGTGCCGCAGGTCGAGCTGCCCGAAGACACGAACGGGCTGATCCACGGCTTCATGGCCTCGTCCGCCGTCTCGTCCAGGCCCGGGGCGGCCGGGCGGATCGGGCGCGCGGCGCGGCGCATCCGGAGCGTCGGCCTCCCGGCAGCGCAGCCAGCCGCCTGAGCACACCGTCGCACCTAGAATCGGCCCTGCGATGGCGGCGAGCCGGACAGACACGGCTGCCCAAGCGCACGCGGAGAACGGCAGTGCGAACAGCGGCCACCCCGGCCGGGCCTCCCGCGTGCCCGGGATCGCCGCCGGAGCCGCACGTCGCGGACGTTCACTGCTGGGTGCGGTGGCCGGCGTGGTCGCGGGGCGGGTGCAGGACGCGCTGAAGGCCGATTTGGACGACCGCGACCCCGACTACATCCGCGAGAACCTGCCGTGGGTCTGGCTGATGTCGAGCCTGTGGTTCCGCGGAGAGGTGCGCGACATCGGGCGCATCCCCGAGGAGGGGGCCGTGCTGCTGGTCGGCAACCACTCCGGCGGGAACGTCACCCCGGACACGACCGTGTTCACGCTCGCCTTCTACACGTACTTCGGGGTGGAGAGGCGCTTCCACCAGCTCGCGCACAACCTGGTCCTGACCTCGCCGATAGGGCCGTTACTCCGCCGGTACGGGACCGTGGCCGCCTCGCACGAGAACGCGCGCAAGGCGCTCGAGGCCGGCGCGGCCGTGCTCGTTTACCCGGGCGGCGACTGGGAGGTCCACCGCCCGAGCTGGCAGACGAACAGGGTCGACTTTGCAGGCCGGCGCGGCTTCGTCCGGCTGGCGCTGGAGGCGGGCGTGCCGATCGTCCCCATCGTCGCGATCGGCGGCCAGGAGACCGCGCTGTTCTTGAGCCACGGGGAGCGGCTCTCGCGCGGGCTCGGCCTGGACCGGCTGTTCCGGCTCAAGGTCCTGCCGATCTCCGTGACGATGCCGTGGCTGATCAACGTGGGTGACTTCCTGGGCCACGTCCCGCTTCCCTCGAAGATCACGATCCAGGTGCTGAAGCCCATCGATTTGGTCGAGCGCTTCGGCAGGGACCCCGACGTGGACGCGGTCTATGACCACGTCACGGCCGTCATGCAGGAGACGCTTTACGAGCTTGCGGCCGAGCGACGCCTGCCGGTGGTCGGCTGATGCGAATCGAGGAGTCGATCGACGTGGAGGCCCCCCGCTCGGTCGTCTGGGACTACCTCACCGACCCCGCCAACTACCTGGTGTTCATGGACGGCGCCACCCGCTGGGACGTCGTCGGCGACGTCGAGCGAGGTCTCGGCGCCCGCTACCGCGTGCTCCTGCGCGTCGGCTCCGCCGAGGTCGGCGGGCTGATCGAGGTGGTCGAGTGGCACCCCGAGGCCGACATGGCATGGAGCTCGGTCACCGGCGTGGACCAGCGCGGCCGCTGGCACCTTCGCGACCGCCCCGGCGGTGACACCAGGGTCAACTTTCGCTTCGCCTACGGGGTGGCGGGCGCCGGGATCGCCGGTGTCCTGGCCGAGCACGTCGCGGCCCGCTGGCTGCGCGGAGACTTCAAGCGTTCGCTGCGAGCGATCAAGGAAATCTTGGAGAGCTCGGGCGCGCGGGCCTGAGGGCGGCGCGCGCCGCGAAGCCTCGCTCCGGGCGTGACTAGAACGTTCGCAGCCGGCGGCCGGCGACGTGGCGGGTGCCCGCCGCCTCCCCCGGAGGCGGCTCGCTGGGCAGGTGCTCGGGTTCGTCTCGCCCGGTCCCCGAGACAGAACCGCCGAGGGCCTCGGTTCTGGCGCTCTCCACCTGCTTGGCGACCTCCTGCTCGGCGCGACGGCGCGCCTCAGCGACGCGGTCATCGGCCTCGCGCCGCAGGCGAACAGCTTCTTGGCTCAGCTTCGCCTCCGCCTCGGCACGGGCGCGTGCCTCGGCCTCGCGCGAGACGCGGTCAGCCAGGCGCTTGACTCGCTTCTCGGACTCCTCGCGCGCAGCCGCCGCGGCGGCCTCGATCCGCTCGTCCATCTCGCCCTTGATGCGCCCGACCTGGGAGAGCGCGACCTCCTCAGCCGCGGCGGCGCGGTCCTCGGCGGCGATCGCGCGCTGCTCGGACTCGTTCAGCCGAGCGGTCAGCATCTCGGTCTTCTCCTCCGCGCGCTCCGCCCTCTCGCGCGCCGCTTTGATCGCTTCCTCCGCCCCCTCGCGCGCCTCGTTGATCGCCTGCTGCGCCCGCTCGCGCGCTTGCTGCTTGAGGCGCTCGATCGCCTGCTCCGCCCGCTCGCGTGCCGCCCTGCGCTCCGCCTCCACCTCCTCGACCCGCTTGTTCGTCTCGGC
Organism: Solirubrobacterales bacterium; assembly: GCA_021323175.1. GTDB lineage: Bacteria > Actinomycetota > Thermoleophilia > Solirubrobacterales > 70-9 > VGBV01. Next base: position 32,091 of record JAJTCK010000007.1, read on the forward strand.
GATCTGCTCCTCCAGCAGGGCGCGGTCCACGGCGTGGTCTTTCTTGGCCTTCTGCGCGGCCGCGGCCGCGGCCCGTTGGGCGGCGTCGGCCCGGTCCTCCAGCTTGGCGATGGTCCTGACCGCCTCTGCCAGGCCCCGCTCGGTCTCGACGAGGCGGCCCTCGGCCTCGGCGGCACGGCCCTCCGCAACGCCCGCGCGGCGGCTCGCCTCGCGAATGAGCTGCTTCCCCCGCTCCACGAACCTGGACTGCGCGTCCTTGGCCGCCTCGATCACCCGGGCCGCCTCTTCCCGGGCCTGCCTGGCGGCGATTCGCGCCTGGGCCGCCTCCTCGCGGGCCGCCGCCTCGCGAGCGCCCAGCTCGTCGATCAGGGTGGCGGCCTTCGCGCGGAAGTGCTCCGTCGCATCCCTGGAGCTCTCGGTCTCGGTTCTGATGGCGTCGCCGTCCACTCGGGGTCCGCCTCGGTAGATGCAGTCGGGGCCAGTCTGAGCTAGTCGGCGCTCTCGCCGGCCGCCTCGGGCTCGGACAGATCGCGCTTCAGGACCTTACCTGTCGCGTTGCGCGGAAGCTCGTCGAGGAAACTGATTTCGCGCGGGACCTTGTAGCGCGCCAAGTTCGACTTCACGTGAGCCTTCAGCTCATCCTCGGTCACGTCCGCATCGGCGCTCAGGACCACGAAGGCCCGGAGCCGCTGGCCGAATTCCTCATCTGGAACACCGAGAGCGGCAGCCTCCGAGACGGCCCCGTGCTCGGCCAGGACGTCCTCGACCTCGCGCGGGAATACGTTCTCGCCTCCCGAGACGATCATCTCGTCGTCGCGACCGTCGATGAACATGCGTCCGCCCTCGTCGAAGTGGCCGACGTCGCCCGAGCTGACCAGGTCCTCCAGGCGCTCCTTGTCCTCGCCGCCCGTATAGCCCTCGAAGGCCATCCCGTTGGCCACGAAGATTCGTCCGGTCTCGCCCCTGGGGACGTCCCGGCCCTCCTCGTCGACGATCCGGATGACCGTGCCCCGCGGCGCGCGGCCGGCCGTGCCGGGGGCGGCGCGCATGTCCTCGGGAGTCGCGATGGTCGCCCAGGCGACCTCGGTCGATCCGTAGAGGTTGTAGAGGTTGTCTCCGAACTCGTCCATCCACCGCGTGGAGAGCTCGCCCGGCAGCGCGGACCCACTCGCTGCGGTCACCTCGAGAGAGCTGGTGTCATAGCGCCGCTTCACCTCGTCTGGCAGCTCGAGGATGCGCTGCATCATCACGGGCACGACGACCAGGGTCCTCGCCCGGTGCTGTGCGATGGCCCGCAGCGTGTCCTCGGGGTCGAAGCGGCGCTGCAGCACCATGGTCGCGCCGAGCGACAGCCCAAGGACGAAGTGGCTGAACCCCCACGAGTGGAACAGCGGCGCGGCGATCACCACCGTCTCGCCCGAACGCCGGGGGATCTTGGAGAGGAAGCTGGCCAGCGGCCCGAGGCCCTCGGGAGCCCCGCGCTGGGCTCCCTTCGGCGTTCCCGTCGTGCCCGAGGTGAGGATCACGTACCGCGCTCCCTCGTCGGGCGCGGGCAGGTCCGGTGCGCCGTCGTGGCTCGCGATCAGCTCCTCGGCCGTCCGATCGGAGGGCTCGCCTTCCGCGAAAGCCACGATCCGCTTCATGTCCTCGCCGCCCTCGGCCAGCAGCTCACCGAACTCCTCGTCGTAGATCAGGACTCCGGCCCCCTCCCGCTCCAGCACCTCGGCGAGCTGGCGCGCGGCGAAGGCCGTGTTCAGGTACAGGCCGACGGCCCCGAGCTTGGCGCAGGCCATCGTCGCCTCGATGAAGTAGCGGTGGTTCCGGCACATGATCGCCACGCCGTCCCCGGACCCGACGCCGTGCTCCGCCAGCGCGCGCGCCAGCGCATTCGACCGCTGGTGCGTCTCGGCGAAGGTCAGGGTTCCGATCTCGTCGACGATCGCCAGCTCGTCGGGGCGCGTGAGCGCAGTCGCCGCGGAACCGAGCGCGGGCGAGGTACCCAGGCGGGCGTAGAGCTGGGCCAGCCGCAGCACCTTGTCCGGGCGCATTCGGCGGATCACGCCAGCCCGCTCGAGCACGCCGATCGCCCAGACGGTGTCGCTCGCCTGGGCACGGACGCGGGAGCCGATCTGGTCCAGGAGCATCCGAGTGGAGCTTAGGCGGGTCAGCCGGTTTCCACCGTCACCACGGCCATACACGCGATTCCCTCGCCGCGGCCGATGGCCCCCATGCCCTCGTTGGTCGTCGCCTTGACGCTGACTGGCGCCGCGAGCACCTCGGTCAGCGTCGCCTCCATACGGGCGCGATGGGGCGCCAGCTTCGGGTCCTCGCAGACGACCGTGGCATCCACCCCGGTCGGCCTCCCGGGAAGGCGCCCCAGCACCACCCGTAGCATGTCGAGGGAGTCCGCATCCCGCCACTGCTCCTCGGCGGGCGGGAACAGCGTTCCCAAATCGCCGAGGGCGCACGATCCGAGCAGGGCGTCCATGACCGCGTGGGTGAGGACGTCCGCGTCCGAGTGTCCCTGCAGTCCGCGATCGTGCTCGATCTCGACGCCGCCCAGGATCAGGGACTCGCCCTCGACCATGCGGTGCGAGTCGTACCCGATGCCGACTCGCGTGGCCACCTAGGCCGCCTCGCCCGAGGACCCTGTCGCTTCGCCCCTCCGCTCCGACGCGGGGCCGAGCGGCTCCAGCCGCCTCTCCCGGCCCTCGAACACGCAGATCCTCTCGACGCCCAGCCCCTCCAGGAACTCGATGGCCCGGTCATATCCGAACCCCACCTGGCCCGGCGCGTGTGCATCGGAGGAGAGCGCGAACGACGCACCCGCCTCGACGCACATCTCGGCGAAGGCCCGGGATGGGTAGATCTCTTCCACGTGCTTTCTGAGCCCCGCCGTCGAGACCTCGACCGCGATCCCGGTGTCGGCGATCGCCTCGACGGCCGGCTCGTAATACGTCCCGGGGTCCCTCTCGGGAAGCGGTCGTGCGTCGCCCCAGAGCTTCACCAAGTCGGGATGGGCCAGGATGTCGAACAGCCCCGAACGCGCCGCCTGCGCGATCCACTCGAAGTATGTGCGCCAGAGCTCGTCCGGGTCCGAGATCCGTTCCCAGACGTCGTAGCGGGTGTCGTCCACGGCGCCGGCCTCCCCGAGGAAGTGCACGGAGCCGAGGACGTAATCGAAGCTCCGTGCATCGAGCAGAGCGGCGAGCCTGTCCTCGGCGCCGGGCACGAAGTCGGCCTCCAACCCGAGCTTCAGCGGGGTGGTGCGCACGAACTCGCAGTAGGCGTCCAGGTCGTCGCGGGCCTGGGTCCGCCAGAACGGGTTGCTCCAGTACTCCAATGCCTGGCGGAAGCGGTAGACGTGCTCGGAGGCGCCCAGCTCGCCGATGCCCGCGCTCTCGGCCGCGGCCAGATACTCGGCGACGTTCTCCTCGGTGAAGTGTTCCTCGGCCGTGCCGACGTCGTCGGGCCGTAGGTGGAGGTGGTAATCGGTCAGCACGTGGCCAGGCTAGTCGATGAGTGCGGAGGCCCCGGGGGCTAGGCTGACGCCATGGTCCACCTGCGGATCGTCGTGCCCAGCCACGACGCCCAGCACGTTCTCGACCTGCTCCAGGCGACGCCGTCGGCGTCCAACCTCATCTATCTGGAGCGGGCGGCCCACAAGCCCGAGGGCGACGTGATCCTGGTGGATGTCGCGCGTGAGGACGCCAGCGTGATCGTCGGCGACCTGAAGGAGTTCGGGATCGAGCGCGACGGATCGATCGCGATGGAGGACGTGGACTCCCTGATCTCCGACGCCGCTGTGAGGGCCGAGAAGGCGGCCGTCGGGATGCCCTCGGACGCGGTCGTCTGGGAGGAGGTCGAGGCGCGCACCTCGGAGAACATCGAGCTCTCGGCGAGCTTCCTGATGTTCATGATGCTCGCCTGCCTGATCGCGTCGGTCGGGATCATGCTGGACTCGCCGATCCTGATCATCGGGGCGATGGTCGTGGGCCCCGAGTTCGGGCCGATCGCCGGCTTCTGCGTGGCAGCCGTGCAGCGCCGCCCCGATCTTGCCAAGCGCTCGCTGCTGCCCCTGGTGGTCGGATTTCCGATCGGGATCGCGGCCGCATATCTGTTCACGCTCGGGGTCAAGGCCGTGGGTCTGACGCCGGAGGGCTTCTCCGCCTCGGTCCATCCGAACACGGACTTCATCTCCCACCCGGACGCGTTCTCGTTCCTCGTGGCGCTCTTCGCGGGCGCGGCCGGGGTGTTGTCGCTGACCAACGCGAAGTCGGGGGCCCTGGTCGGAGTGCTGATCTCCGTCACGACGATTCCCGCCGCCGCCAATATCGCCGTCGCCGCCGCCTACCTGGACCGGGACGAGTGGCTCGGCGCCCAGGCCCAGCTCGCCGTCAACCTCCTGGCGATCTGCGTGGCGGGGATCATCACGCTCTTCATCCAGCGCAAGCTCTACCAGCGGCGCCGGCGAGCCCATCTCCACGACCGGGCCCGTGAGGCGGCCGGCCTGCCCGTGGGACACAGCCGCCGCGAACGGAGCGCGGACGCAAGGACCCTGTGACGCGATGGGCCGCCGGCACCGAGCGAAACGTGTTTGACGCGCGGAGGGACGGGCAACCGGGGTGTGATGCGAGTCCACTTCGAGAGTGACACCCTGAGCGCGATCGGGCGCGCGTGGCATGACGTCGGCGTGGGGACCATCGTCGGCGCGAACCTGTTCGCACAGGTAGGCTGGCACCCGGCGCTAAGCGAGGTCAGCGACGAGCGAGAGCGCGGCAAGGTGACCAACAAGGCCTGGCGCCGCTACGGCGCCGTCAACGCGGTCGCCCTGACCGGCATCCTCGCCGGCTGGCTCGGCGCGCGCGCCCACGAGGCGAAGCCGGACAAGCTCACATCCCGGGAGCGCCGCATCGCCCTCGGCAAGGACGTGCTGACCGGGGCCGTCGCCGCGACCGGCATCGCAGCCGGGGTGACCGGCATGCGCTTCAACGAGATGGCCGAAGACGGCGCCGTCCCCCTGAGCGACGGCGACCACCCGAGCGGGCGGGCCAACGAGAAGCAGGCCCGGACCAAGCGCACCCTCAACTTCCTCGGCAAGGCCAACCTCGCCTCGGCCCTGTCCCTCGGGCTGCTCCAGGCCGGCATGGCCCAGGTGAACTACCGCCGCCCGCCGCTGAAGCGCGTCCTGCGCCGCACCTTCTAGTCGCCGCTGCAGACGCCGCTGCACGTTGCGGCAGGTCGTGCCGGCTGTAGGGCCGACAAGGTCGTGCCGCTTGCTCAGTCGCGCTCGGCCAGCAGCATCTGCGCGACGCGCAGGTCCAGCGGGGTCGTCACCTTCAGGTTCTCCGTCGAGGCCTCGTGGATCAGGACGTCTCCCCCTTCCCGCTCGATCAGCATCGCGTCGTCGGTGACCCCCGAGAGGTCGCCGTCGTGGGCCGCGATGGCATCACGCAGGGACTCCGTCCGGAAAGCCTGGGGGGTCTGGACCGCCCACAGTCGCGAGCGCTCGGGAGTGCGAAGGACCTTGCGGGCGCCCGAGGCCTCCTTGATGGTGTCGGACACGGGAGCGGCAGCGATCACCGAGGCGATGTCGGGGTCGGCGGCCAGCCGCTGTACCACCCGGTCCATCAATGCGGCGCTGGCCAGGGGCCGGGCCGCGTCGTGCACCACCACGTAGTCATGCTCGGCGTGCTCCAGGGCCAGCGCGACCGAGTCAGAGCGGTGCTCGCCCCCCGGGACGGCGCGGGCGTCGACGCCGGCCTGGGCCGCGACCTCCTCGGCGCGTCCCTCGGTTCCCGGCGGCGCGGCGATCACGATCTGCCGGATCGAGTCGGCCGCCGCGGCGGCGACCACCGACCAGGCGAGCATCGGCCGCCCTCCGAGATTGACGTAGGCCTTCGGGCCGCCGGCTCCGAGTCGCTCCCCGGAGCCGGCGGCCGCGATCACGGCTGTTGCGGTCGAGTCAGGCAGTCGCCTCTACCGGCCCGAAGCGCTCCTCGAGCAGCCCGTCGAGGTAGTTCTCGGCGCCGTCCTCGTCCTTGTCGAGCGCGTACATGAACTCCGACGCCAGGATCTTCTTGGCGCGGGTGTACATCTGCTTCTCCCCCGTCGAGAGTCCCTTCTCCATCTCCCGGATGGCGAGGTTCCGCACCACCTCGGCGAGCTCGTAGACGTCTCCCGTCTTGATCTTCTCGCGGTTGTGCTTGAACCGGCGATTCCAGTTCTTCGGCATCTCGGAGACCTCGTCGGTGAGGACCCCAATGACCTTCTTCACCTGCTCCTCGTCGATCACCGTGCGCAGGCCCGCCCGGTGCGCGTTCTCGCACGGAACCATCACGGTCATGTTGTTGTGCAGGATGTTGATCGTCAGGTAGTCACGCTTCTCGCCCATCAGGTCCTTGGTCTCCTTCTTCAAGACCACGCCTGCGCCGTGATGGGGATAGACAACGTTGTCACCGACCTCGAAGTTGCAGACTGCCGCCTCGAGCTCGAGATCGGATACGGCCGCCTCGTCGATTACCTCCTCCGTCAGTTCCGAAATTGGTCTCTCCTTTCGTAGCTCAGCTGACAGATGCCCGTCAGCTCTGCAAGTAGCGGTCGATGGGATCGATCTCCTGAAGCCTGCGGACGCCCTCGCGGATGTCCTTGGCGCGCATCGCGCCCACGCCCTCCACGGCTTCCAGGTCCTCGTCGCTCGCGGCGAGAATCTCGTCGAGCCCTCCGAACTCGTGGATGATCCGCTGAACTACCAGCTTCGGCAGCCGCGGAATCCGTCCCAGTACGCGGTAGCCGCGTGGGGACACGGGGAAGTCGAGCGTCGAGACCTTGCGGTCGTAGCCGAGCAGCTCGGCGAGGCGACCGAAGTCGAGCAGGTCCTGGTGCGGCAGGCGTGCGATCTGGCTCAGCGTCGTGGCCAGGTTCTCCTCGGTGTCCTCCACGTTGTAGTCGCGGATCAGCGCGGCCTTGTCGGCCGCCACGCCGACCATGGTCTCCTCGAGCTGCATCTCGATCAGGCGGCCCTCGGTGCCCAGCTCGACGATGTAGCGCTCGACCTCGACGGCCATCCGCGTCACCAGCTCCGCCCGCTGCAGCACCGAGAGAGCGTCGTAGAGGACTGAGCCGCCCTCGAACTCCAGTCGTGTGAGCCTCGAGGAGACGGCGTCCAGGCGTACCCGGTACTTGTCGAGCGTCGCGAGCCCCTGGTTGGCCTTGGCCAAAACCGCGGGGATGTCCTGGAGGATGTACTTCATCCCGCCCAGATAGAGCGAGACGACGTCGCGCCGCTCCGAGATCGCCACGACGAGGGCGTCGGTCTGCTTCGAGACCCGCTCGGCCGTGCGGTGCCTGGTTCCCGTCTCGGACGAGAGGATCGTCGGATCCGGCATCAGCTGGACGTTGGCGCCGACGATCTTCGTCGCCTGCTGGTTCAGGACGATCGCGCCGTCCATTTTGGCCACCTGATAGAGCAGCGCCGGCGTGTAGTCCACGTCGAGCGTGATCCCGCCGGAGAACATGAACGACACCTCCTCGGGATCGGCGATCACGATCAGGCCACCGGTCCGTGAGTGGACGATGTTGTCGATGCCCTCCCGCAGCGCGGTCCCCGGGGCGACGATGTCGAGGGCCCTCAGGAGCCGAGGATCCTGCCGCGCCTCAAGCTCTTGAAGGTCGTCACCGGAGAGCTCGGACGCCATGCGAATGATGAAAGCAGATCGCTCTGGTCCACGATTTGCGGGGATATCCGTGTGGAAAGCTCGGAAAAGCTCTTGTCAAGCGGCGGAGCGCAACCGGCGCTTCGCGCCGGCGGCCCGCAGGGCGGCGGCGATGGTGTCCACCGTCTCCAGTCCCCTCGGCCTGCCCTCCGCCGGCGTCGGCGCCAGCACCCGGTCCAGCCCGAACTTCTTGGCCTCGGCAAGCCGCCGGTCGGCGTGGGCTACATAGCGCAGCTCTCCGGTCAGGCCGACCTCGCCGAAGCAGGCGATCGGCTTCGCGCCGGCTCCGCCGCTCTGCGCGGTCCCGCCGGTGTCGAGCGCCGTCCCTGAGTTCGCCGATGCGACCGCCAGGGCGATCGCGAGGTCGGCGCCGGGCTCGTCCACCCGGACGCCGCCGGCGACGTTCACGAACACGTCGGCGCCCGAGAGGTTGATGCCGCCGTGACGCGCGAGCACCGCCAAGACAAGCGCCAGTCGGTTGCGGTCCACCCCGGTCGCGGTGCGGCGCGGCGGGACCACTTCGGTGGGGGCGACGAGCGCCTGCACCTCGACCAGCAGCGGCCGGGTCCCCTCCATCGCGCACAGCACGACCGACCCGGCCGCGGGATGAGCCTCGCCCACGAACCGGGCGGATGCGTCCGCCACCTCGACCAGGCCGCCCTCCCGCATCTCGAAGACCCCGACCTCGCTGGTGGCGCCGAAGCGGTTCTTGAGCGCACGCACGGTCCGGAAGGTCCGCTCGCGCTCGCCCTCGAAATGCAGCACGCAGTCCACCAGGTGCTCAAGCGCCCGCGGTCCGGCGAGCGAGCCCTGCTTGGTCACGTGGCCGACCAGGATCATCGTCACGTCGAGCCGCTTGGCTGCGTCGAGCAGCGCGCCGGTGCCCTGCTTGACCGCCGCGACGCTGCCCGGAGCCGCATCCCCGACCGCGAGGGTCTGAACCGAGTCGATCACGCAGACGGCCGGGCGCTCGGCTTCGACCGTCGCCAGCACCACGTCGAGCGACGACTCGGCCATCACCGGTACGTCGAGCGCGGCCTCGCCCAGACGCTCGGCGCGCGAGCGAACCTGGGCCGGAGACTCCTCGCCCGAGACATAGAGGGTGCCGGCACCCGCCGCGCCGACGTTCGCGAGCGCCATGCCGGCGATCGTGCTCTTCCCGATCCCGGGGGAGCCGCCGAGCAGCACCAGGGAGCCGGGTACCAACCCGCCTCCGAGCACGCGGTCGAACTCCCCGATCCCCGTCCTGATGCGACCCGCGCTCTCAGTCGAGACCTCTCGAAGGGGAACCGGCTTGCCCGCCGCTGCCCGGGAAGCGCCTTTGCGGCCGGACGCCGTCGCCGCCGTCGCCGCGGCCTCGAGCGTGTTCCACGCGCCGCAGGCTGGGCACTGCCCCGTCCAGGCGAGCGCGGTCTTGCCGCAGTCCGTGCATGCGTATCCCGCTGATCCCTTCGCCACGGGGCCGACTGTACGCAGCGCCCCCGACGCGTCTCGCGCGAGTCGTGAAGAACCTCGGCCCTAGTTCGTCGGAAACGGTGCCCCGGCGAACAGGGCGAACCAGATCGCGAACCCGATCATCGAGACGATCGCGGTCGTCACGAACAACCGCTCGACGGGGTCGCTCTGGTGCTCGCCCGGCCGGTAGGGCGTGTCGCGCATGCTGCGGTTCCACGATTGGCGTCGGGGACCGGGCTCACTGAAGCCGAGCATCCTCCCGCGGACCCACGACCCCAGCAGCATCAGGAGCCAGTAGGTGACGAGGATGCCGGTAAAGATGAAGAGCGCGACGGGGCCGGTCACGGCGCCCGGCTTGTCATAGAACGTCGACGCCGCCCAGATCCAGAACAGGGGCACGCCGAATCCGATCAGCACCGAGCCGATCAGGATCAGGGCCGTCGAACCGGTCCCGACGAGTGCTCTGCGGATCGCTTCGATCACGTCAAGGCCTCCCCGGCCCGTTGACTGCGCGACAACGAATCAGATTAGCGACCGCAGATCTCGCTCCGGGTCTATCCCCCAGCGCTCCCCCGCCGCGACGAGCTCGGGC
>JAJTCK010000151.1 GCA_021323175.1 Solirubrobacterales bacterium
CTGAGTCAGCGGAGGGGGTGGGATTCGAACCCACGAGGGACCCGGAGGCCCCTAACGGCTTTCAAGGCCGCCGCATTCAACCGCTCTGCCACCCCTCCTAGGTGGCTTTCAGCCTAGAGCGAATGCCCGTTCTCGCCACGCGATGACGGCCCGGGAAGGTCCGTCTCCGATCCTTGGCGAAGGCAGCGAGGCATCGTCCCCTAGGCTCTCGCGGGATGGCGGCGGAGTGGACGAACTGGGCGGGAGACCAGCGCTGTCTGCCCGCCCGAATCGAGACTCCCTCCGGCCGGGCAGAGCTGATCGAAGCCGTCGCCCGGGCGACCGCGGAGGGCCTGACCGTTCGTGCGGTGGGCCACGGGCACTCCTTCACGGATGTGGCCTGCACCGGCGGGGTGCTCCTCGACATGAGGCGACTCAGCCGGGTGCTCGACGTCGACCGCGAGGCCGGACTCGTCAAGGTGGAGTCGGGGATCGGCCTGCGCCCCCTGAACGAGACCATCTGGGGACACGGCCTCGCGCTGGAGAACCTGGGGGACATCGACAAGCAGACCATCTCGGGCGCGGTCTCCACGGGCACCCACGGAACGGGGTCCCGCTTTCGCAACTTCTCCTCGCAGGTCGAGGCGCTCGAGCTGGTGCTCGCCGACGGCACGCTGCACGAGGTCTCGGCAGCAGACCCTGACCAGCTCCGCGCGGCGCGGATCGCCATGGGGTCGCTCGGGGTAATCGCGACCGTGACCCTGCGGACGATCCCGTCCTTTTCGATCCGCCGCCTGGACTCGCCGCTCCCCCTGGACGAGACGCTGTCGCGCCTGGACGACCTGGCCGACGGGTCCGACCATTTCGAGTTCTACGCGTTCCCCCACACGAGGACGGCGCTGCTCCGCCAGAGCGAGCGCACCGACGAGGAGCCGCGGCCCCGCAACCCGGTCACTCGCTTCGCCAACGACGTCGTGGCTGAGAACTGGGTGATGGGAGGGATTGCGCGGCTGGGCCGGAGCTTCCCCCGGCGAATCCCGGCGCTCGCACGCTTCGTCTCGGAACGGGTCGGACGTACGACCACGCTGGACCGCAGCTATCGCGTCTACGCGAGCCAGCGCCGCATCCGGTTCACCGAGATGGAGTACGCGATCCCCCGCCGCCACGCCCGTGAGGCCGTGAGCGCCGTCCTGGACGCCGCGGAGCACGCCGATCCGGGCGTCGGCTTTCCGATCGAGGTGCGCTTCGTGGCCGGTGACGACTCCATGCTTAGCCCCGCCTACGAACGGGACACGACCTACGTGGCGGTCCATCAGTACCGGGGAATGGCCTGGGAGTCCTACTTCCGCGCCGTCGAGGAGATCATGGATCCGCTCGGCGGCCGCCCGCATTGGGGCAAGCGGCACTTCCAGACGGCCGAGACCCTGGCCGAGCGCTATCCGGAGTGGGAGGACTTCAAGCGAACCCGCGAGCTCCTGGATCCCGAGGCGTCGTTCCGCAACGAATACCTCGACAGGGTCCTGGGGTAGCAAGCCTCGCGCCCGCCGGGGCCTGCGCCGTCCTCGCGTCGCCGCTGCCTGCGCGACGAGGAGCGCTAGAGGAATGCCCTGCCCTCGCCGCGATAGGTCGGCACCTCGTCCCGGATGGTCGCGCCGGTGACCAGGTAGAGGGAGTCGAAGCGCTCGCACAACTCGCCCGCCTTGATGTGGCGGAAGTAGACGCGGTCCCCGAGCGACAGTCGCTCGGCTGCCGGTCCGACCAGCGGCGTCTGCACCTCGCCGGTTCCCTCGAAGGGGTCGAGCCGAAGGCCCGCGGGCAGGTGCGGCACCGGCATCCTGTCCTTTGCCCCGACCCCCGACGCCAGGTAACCCCCGCCGAGGGCGGTAGCGATCCCGGGAGCCGGCTTGCGCACCACCGGCAGCGCGAACATCGCGGCCGGGTTCAGCGTGAACGCCCGGTAGTGGTCAAACAGCACCGGCGCGTAGAACCCCGACCCCGCCGCCACCTCGGTCACCGCCCACTCCGAAGCGGTCTGCTCGATCGACCCCGTGCCGCCCCCGTTCACGAACTCCAGCTCGCTCACCTGCGAGACGGCGGTCACGATCTCGGCGCGGCGATCGCGCACGTCGTTCGCGGACGCCGACTGCATGGCCCTCGTCACGGCGTTCTTGATCGCCTTGCCGGGGATGTCGTCTCCGACCCCTGCGATTTGGCCCTCGTAGGCCATCAGCCCGACCAGCCTGACCCTTTCGCGCCGCTCGATCTCGCGCGCCAGCGACGCCGCCTGCTGGGCGGTGCGGACCGGGGAGCGCTTGGGCCCTATCTTCAGCAGCCCTCCGAGCGGCCACCAGGAGGCATCCACGTCGATCGCAACCCGGATCGGCGCGACGAAGGACGCGGCCGACGCCTCGATCAGGTCCAGGTGCTCGCTCGAGTCCACCATCACGACGGGCGCCTCGTCGGGGTGCTCTGCCGTGATGCGCGCCAGCCGCGTCAGGCACGCGCCGTCCGCCGTGGGGTAGCCCAGGACCAAGTCGCGCAACCCGCGCTCCCACAGCCAGATCGTCTCCGGCAGCGTGAACGTGAGCAGGCCCTGGAAGCCCCGGTCGAGGTCCAGCAGGCGCTCGAGGACCGGACGGCATCTGACCGACTTGCTGGCCACCCGGATCGGCTTGCCGTGTGCCATGCGAAGCATGTCCGCCGCGTTGGACCAGACGGCGTCCAGGTCGAGAAAGGCAAAGGGGGCCCGGACGTCCCGGAAGACTTCCTCGTAGCGCTCGTAAGCCTCGGTGGGCGTCGGGATCGGCAGCGGCGTGGGGGTGTCGATCCGGGCGGATTCACCGGCTCCGTTGGCCTCCCCGGTCGTCGTCGGGGTGGGGTTCTCATCGGTACCCGGCATCGCCAGCCAGCCTACAATCGTGCCGCAGCACACCCGGAGAGGTGGCCGAGCGGCTGAAGGCACTCGCCTGCTAAGCGAGTAGGGGGCTAATAGCTCTCTCGAGGGTTCGAATCCCTCCCTCTCCGCTCACCGGACGCTGGGACCGGGG
>JAJTCK010000059.1 GCA_021323175.1 Solirubrobacterales bacterium
GAGCGGCGCAAGGAGCCGCGCGACGACATCGTCACCCAGCTCGCCCACGAGCCGCTGACCCAGCAGGAGTACGACGTCTACTTCCTGCTGCTCGCCACAGCCGGCAACGAGACCACCCGGCATACGATCACCCACGGCACACTCGCCCTGATCGAGAACCCGGACCAGATGGCGCGGCTGCGCGCGGATCGCGACCTGCTCAAGACCGCCGCCGACGAGATGCTGCGCTGGGCGACGCCGGTGTACCACTTCCGGCGCACGGCCGCAGAGGACACCGAGATGGCCGGCACGAAGATCTCGGCCGGCGACAAGGTCACGACCTGGTTCGTGTCGGGCAACCGGGACGAGTCGGTCTTCGACGATCCCCATGTGTTCGACCTCTCCCGCGACCCGAACCCCCACGTCAGCTTCGGACCGGGCGGCGTCCACACCTGCATGGGCGCCCATCTGGCCAAGCTCGAGGTGGGCATCGTCTTCGACGTCCTCCTCGACCGGATCGAGGAGATCGAGCTGACGGCGCCGCCGGAGCGACTGCGATCCAACTTTTTCAACGGGATCAAGCGGATGCCGGTACGGGTCAGCAAGCGGTGATCCGGCTGGCCCGCATCGACCACGTCGGCCTGCGTGTCGAGGACCTCGACGAGGCTGCCGAGCGCTGGTGCAGCCAGTTCGGCCTGGTCGAGCGATCCCGCGAGGGCGAGGTGGTCCGCCTGGCCTGCGACGACGAGCCCCACTGCCTGGAGCTCTCGGCGGGCCGTGGCGAGGCGGTCGGGATCGAGCACGTCGCCTGGGAGCTGCACCCGGATTGCGACCTCGATGCGGCGCGGGCGCACCTGGAGGGCCTCGGGATCGAGGTCGACGAGGACGTCGCCGGCGGCCTGACCTGCCGCGACCTCGACGGCAACCGAATCCAGCTGCTGCCCGCGCGAGCCCGAACGGGCGTCGAGGGTTACGTCCAGCACGCCAGGCCCGCGGCCGGGGTCCCGGGGGCCCCGCGAAAGCTTGGGCACGTCAACTTCCTCACCGGCCGGCTCAAGGAGCAGACCGGCTTCTACACGGACGCGCTCGGGATGAAGGTTTCGGACCGTCTCGAGGACGCCGGGGTCTGGCTTCGCATCGACTCAGAGCACCACGTGATGGCGCTCGTCGACACCGGCGCCGCGCATCCCCACCACCTGGCCTTCGAATACGTCGACTTCGGCCACAAGATCGCCGCGCTGGACCATCTGGCTCGCCACGGCCGCTGGCTGGGATGGGGCCCCGTGCGGCACGGGATCGCCGGGAACATGGCCTCCTACGTCCGCATCGTCGAGGAGGAGTGCTTCGTGGAGCTGTTCTGCGACATGGAGCGGGTTCCCGAGGACCACGAGCCACGCAACTACCCCGACGACCGCTTCTCGTCCAACACCTGGGGGCCGCTCCCGCCCCGCTCGTACTTTCGGTTCGACCAGGCGGCGATCGAGTCCGAGCGGGAGAGCCTCGAGACCCGGGGCGTCCCGCTGGCCCCGCTGGAGTAGTGATGGCGCTCGAGGGTTACTCCATCCCGCGAACACCCTCCGGCCGGGCAGGCTTGGTCCCGGCGCCTCCCTGGCACTACGCGGCGGACTTCCTGGTCGTCGACTACTGGGCCGATCCCGAGGTGGTCACAGGACTGCTCCCGGAGGGCCTGGAGCCGCATGCCGACCCTGGGCGCTGTGCCGCCGTGTTCGCCGACTGGCAGTCCTGCTCGGAGGGGGGAGAGGAGCTGCTCGACCCGGCACGCGGGCACTACCGGGAGTTCTTCATCGTCTCCAACGCGCTGCTCGGCGGCGAGGAGGTCACCACCTGCGTGTTCATCTGGGTCGACCAGGACTTCGCGCTCGCGCGCGGCTGGATCCAGGGCTTCCCGAAGAAGCTCGGAACGATTTGGATGACGAGGACGTTCGGCCTGCGGTGCGCGGCGGATCCTGGGGTCGCCGAAGGCTCGAGGTTCGGCGCCGTGTGCACCGCCCGTGGACATCTGATCGCTCGGGCGACGGTGACGCTCGAGGGCCCGAGTGAGGAGGGTCCCCGCCACAACGCCGCGCCGATCATCAACGTCCGCCACTTCCCCCGCCTCGCCGAAGGGCGCCATGACGACCCACAGGTGCACGAGCTGGTCCGCGCCGTCAGCCGGGACCGCGCGAGCTCGGACGTTTGGGAGGGATCGGCGACCCTGGAGCTCAGCCCCGCCCCGGGCGAGGAGCACGAGCTGCTGGCCCCGGTCGAGTTGGGTAAGGGGTACCGGTTCAGCTTCGGGTACACGGTCGACGACCTGGAGACGGTCAAGGAACTATGAGTGCCCACTCGACAAGCGGGTCCGCCGTGGTCGCCGGCCATCGCGTCTCGCCCGATCACTACATCGCGGGACGCCGCGTCGAGACCGAACGGCGCTTCGAGGACCGCGCTCCGTATGACCGGTCCATCCTCGCCGAGGTGGCGTGCGGATCCGAGGAGGACGCCCGGAGCGCCGCACAGGCGGCGGCGGACGCCTTTCCGGCCTGGGCGGCCCTGGGGCCGTCCGGCCGCGCGCCCTACCTGCACCGGCTGGCGGACCTGATCGACGCCAACGTCGACCGCCTGGCGGATGTCGAGTGCGACGACATGGCGATGCTGCTGCGCTCGCTGCGGGCCAGGGTGATCGCGCGCGGCGCGCGCAACTACCGCTCCTACGCGGACCTGGCCGTCGCACACCAGGAGCGGGACTGGCACTCGAACGACACCTGGAACCGCGTGCAGCGGATGCCGGCCGGGCCCGCGGCCGTGATCACCCCCTGGAACGCCCCGTTCATGCTCTCGACCTGGAAGACCGCCCCCGCGCTCGCGGCGGGCTGCACGGTGGTGCTGAAGCCGCCGGAGTGGGCGCCGCTGAGCTGCTCATTGCTTGCGGACCTGACCGAGGAGGCCGGCTTCCCTCCCGGGGTGTTCAACGTGCTCCAGGGGATCGGCGAGGAGGCCGGCGCCGCGCTGGTCGGCCGGCCGGAGATCCGGCGCATCTCGTTCACCGGATCGCCCGAGACCGGCCGTGCGATCGGCGTCACCGCCGCCCGCAACCTGGTCCCGTTCACGGCGGAGCTGGGGGGCAAGAACCCGCTGATCGTCTTCGCGGACGCCGACCTGGACGCGGCGGTCGCCAAGGCCGCGGGCCAGTACGACGACGCCGGACAGGTCTGTCTGGCCGGGACCCGCCTGCTGGTCGAGGAATCGATCGCCGGCCAGTTCCTGGAGCGATTCAAGGAGGCCGCGTCCCAGCACGTCCTCGGAGATCCTCGCGACGACGCCACGACCGTCTCGCCGCTGATCCACCCGGATCACCTGGCGCGGGTGGAGGGCTTCGTCGACCGGGCGCGCGCGGTCGGAGACAGGGTCCTTATCGGTGGCGAGCGCTCCGACGCCGGGGAGCTCTTCTACCAGCCGACCCTGATCGAGCCGGCGTCGAATGAGACCGAGATCGTCCAGCGCGAGGTCTTCGGCCCGGTCCTGACCATCCAGACGTTCGCCGACGAAGCCGAGGCCGTGGAGCTGGCCAACTCCACCGAGTACGGGCTCTCGGGGATCGTCTACACCGGCTCGGCCGAGCGCGCCGAGCGGGTCGGCCGTGCCGTGCGGGCCGGAACGGTCTGGGTCAACACCTTCCTGGTCCGCGACCTGACGGCTCCCTTCGGCGGGACCGGCATCTCGGGCATCGGCCGCGAGGGCGGCGACTACGCGCTCGACTTCTACAGCGACCTGAAGACCCTGCAAATCCTCGACGGAACCACGGGGTAGCCTGGCTGAGCGCGATTCTTCTCTCACTCGCCGCTGCCTTGGCCTGGGGCGTCGTCGACTTCGGTGCAGGCCTGAAGGCGCGCGAGGTGCCGGTCTTCACGGTGATGGGCGGGATCCTGCTGATGGGCTCCCTGGGCGCAATCGTCGCCGTTCTCGTGACTCAGAGCCCCTCGCTGGACGGAGAAACCGCCCTGCTGGGACTGGCCGCCGGAGCGGCCACCGCGGTCGGACTGACCGCGTTTTACCGCGGCCTGGCGATCGGGCCGATGAGCATCGTCGCCCCGATCTCGGCCGCGGGTGTGATCGTCCCCGTCGCGGTCGGGCTGGCTCGCGGCGATCAGCCGAGTACGGCGCAGATCCTCGGCATCGTGCTCGCGATCGCCGGGATGTGCGCCGTGGTGGCTTACTCGCAGGACTCCGACGTGCCGACGGTCGGCCAGGGCTCGCGTCTGGCCGCCGTCGGATTGGGGGTTCTGGGGGCGCTGGGACTGGGCGTCTTCTTCCTGTCCGCCGAGGCCGTCGGAGACGAGCAGGCCCCCTGGTTCCTGCTGGTCGGGCAGCTCTCGGCGGGGCTGATACTCGGCGTGGTGATCCTGGCGCGGAACATCCCGCTGCCGAACGGCTCGGACCGGCTCCACATCGCTGGGCTCGGAGGGCTCAGCTTCGCGGCGTGGGCGCTCTCGACGGCGGCGGTCCGTTCGGGCGAGCTCAGCATCACCGCCACGGTCAGCTCGCTCTACCCGATCATCACCGTGTTGCTGGCGGTCGGGGTCATGGGGGAGGCGCTGAGAAGGGTCCAGGTTGCGGCGCTGGCGACGGCATTCGGCGGCGTCGCTCTCATCGTTGCCGGGTGAAGCCACCGCGTGATAATCTCCGAACTATCCTATTGACAAGTTTCAGAATTGCCTATCGCGCTCGGTGGAACGGTGCAGCCGATGAGGAAGAGAGGAGTCGGGAGTGCCGGAACCTGACCTGATCCGGAGCCCGATCGCGGAGCGCGTCGTGCGGGACGACCACGAGCTCGTCGATATCTACGGCATGGGCATCGCGGCCGCTTTCGAGGATCCGATCGCCGAGTACAGGGCTGTGCGCGAAGGGGTTGGTCTACTCGACTTCTCCCCGCTGCTCAAGGTCGATGTCGAGGGACCAGATGCTCAGGCCAAGATCAGCCGCTTGCACACGAGGGAGGTCACGAAGCTCAGCCCCGGGAGGATCGCCTACGGCGCGATCCTCAACGACGACGGCCTGATGATCGACGACTCGACCGTGATGGTTCGAGCCGGCGACCGGGTGCGCGTGGTCGGCGGCCCCGACATGCCGGCGGCGGTGATCGGGTTCGCGGAGGCCAACGGGCTGACCGCGGTCGAGCGGCGGAACGAGCTCGCCCACCTCAACGTCCAAGGGCCGCGAAGCCGCGAGGTCGTCTCCAAGTTGACCGACGAGGACTTCACCAACAAGGGGTTCCCGTATTACCACTTCAAGGAGCCGGTGAGGGTCGCCGGGATCGACGACGTCTTCGTCACCAGAATGGGCTTCACAGCCGAGCTCGGCTACGAGTTCTTCGTTCCGGTAGAACACGCTTTGGATCTCTACGACGCCCTGATCGAGGCCGGCGAGCCCGCGGGTATGCGGCCCGTCGGCGTGGCCGCGATCATGATGGTGCGGATCGAGGCCGGGATGGTCATGGGGGACGGCCTCGAGTACGACGACACCGTCTCGCCCTGGGAGTGCGGCCTGGGCTGGGCCGTGGACCTCGGCAAGGGGGACTTCCAAGGCCGAGAAGCCACGCTCAAGCTTCGAGACGAGCGGACCGCGCGGCTTGCGTCGGTCGTCCTGAACCGTGGAGAAGACGCGGCAACGGGAGCCGAGCTCAGCGTCGACGGGGAAAGGGTCGGGCATGTGACCATGTCCGTTCCCTCCCCGTATCTCGGTGGGAAGACCCTCGGGCTCGCCAAGGTGCACCGCGATCACGCCTCGCCGGGGACGAAGGTCTCGGCCTCCGTCGAGGGCGAGGACGTGGCAGGGGAGCTCGTCGCGACCCCCGTGTACGACCCGGAGCGAAAGCGCGTCAAGGGCTGAGCCAGAACCTGGAGACCCTGCACATCCCTACGAAACGACGGAGCGAGCATGCCGACAAGCAACGGAGACGGACACGACCACGACGTCATCATCGTCGGCGGCGGGCACAACGGGCTCGTCGCATCCTTCTACCTCGCGCGCGCGGGCCTGGACGTGGTGGTGCTCGAGCGCCGCGAGAAGGTGGGTGGGGCCGCCTACACCGAGGAGCTCTTCCCGGGCTACAGCGTCTCGACCTGCTCCTACGTCTGTTGGAACCTGCAGCAGCGGGTCGTGGACGACTTGGAGCTCGAGCGCCACGGCCTCGCCAGGCATCCGATCGACCCGCTTCCCGTGCTCCCGTTCCGAGACGGCAAGTATCTGGCGTTCTGGGCGGATGAGGAGCGGACTCGCGAGGAGATATCCCGGATCAACAGCAAGGACGCCGAGCGCTTCAGCGAATGGCTCGAGCTGTGGGAGCGGGCAGCCGGGTTGGTCCATCCGTTCTTCCTGCGTCAGCCCCCCACGATGGAGGAGATCCGCGAGCACGCGTCGTCGATCGGCGAGCTGGAGCTGTTCGAGCGGCTGCAGGAAGCCTCGATCGCCGAGCTCGCTTCGGAGTACTTCGAGGACCAGCGCGTCGGCGCCGGGCTGATGCTGATCTGCGACGTCGGCGACCCGTTCGCTCCTGGCAGCGCTTGGTCGGAGGCTTGGTGGCACACGAACGAGCCCAACGGGTCGGTGCCGTCGGTGGTCGTCGGCGGCATGGGCGGCATCACCCAGGCGATGGCCAGCGCCGCGACGGAGCGGGGCGTCACGATCAGGACCGACACGGAGGTGGATCGGATCCTGGTCGAGGACTCCCACGCCAGGGGAGTTCGTCTCGTCGACGGGGAGGAGCTGAGCGCCGGGACCGTGGTCTCAAACGCCGACCCCAAGCGGACCTTTCTGAAGCTGATCGATCAGAAAGACGTGGAAGCCGAATTCCGCTCCCGCATCGAAGGGCTATCGACCCAGGCGGCCTGCCTCAAGTTCCACGCAGTCCTCGATGAGCCGCTCGACCTGTCGCCCTACGTCGGGCCGGATCACGATCCGCGCTACTCGACCTACGTGACGGTGGCCCCGGACGGCTTCGAGACCTACCGCCGCGCCTGGCAGCAGTCCCAGGCCGGTGAGGTTCCCGACCAGCCGGTCTGCCACATCCAGGTACCGACTGCCTACGACAAGACCCTGACCGAGGGCGACGGCGAGATCGTGTCGATTTGGACCCTCTACGCGCCCAGCAAGCCCGCCTCAGGAAGCTGGGATGAGTTGCGCCAGGAGACCGGCGAGCGCCTGATCGATCACGTGGCAACCTTCGTCCCCAATTTCCGCTCGGCGATGCGCGAGTGGGAGCTCTTCACCCCTCTGGACATCGAGGAGCGCGTCGGGATCACCGACGGCTGCATCCGTCACATCGACATGATCCCCGGCCAGCTCTACGGCGACCGTCCGCTGCCCGGAAGCGGCTACCGGACACCGATCGAGGGACTGTGGCTGTGTGGGGTGGGCACCCATCCCGGGGGAGAAGTCACCGGGGCGCCGGGCCACAATGCCGCGCATGCGATCCTCGCCGCCCTGGGCCGCGACGTGGGCACGACCGAGGCAGGCAAGCTGAGGGGCTCCGGGCGCTAGCTCAAGACCCGCGGGTCTGGGGGCGCCGCCCAGATCGCCGCGGGGCGAGGATCCGGCCGAGCTCGGCGGCGACGTCGAGAACCCGCGGCACGGACTCGGCAGCCGTGCGGAAGTTGACGAAGGTAACCCGCAGGCAGGCGCGGTCGTCGACAACGGCGGGCGCGAGATAGATCCGTCCGTCACGCTGCATCGCTTCGGCGAGCTCGAGGTTGTGCCGGTCGAGCTCATCGGCCGCCGAGTCACCCGGGAGGTGCCTGAAGCAGACGGTCGAGAGCTGGGGCTCGTACAGGAGCTCGAACTCGTCGTGAGCTTCGATCAGCTGGGCGAGCTCACGCGCGTGCTCCAGGGTCTGCTCGATCCAGGCCCGGAACTGGTCTGCGCCGTGCACGCGGAACGCCATCCACAGCCGCAGCGAGTTGAGCGGACGGGAGTATTCGAGTGTGCGGTCGACAGGGTTCGTGGTGGCGTGCTCGTGGAGCATGTAGCGTTCCTCGTGCCCGAACGCGGCTTCTAACGCGCCGCCACGCCGGAGCAGGACGACACTGCAGGACTTCTGCACGCCGAGCCACTTGTGTGCGTCGATGGTCGCCGAGTCCACGCGCGACAGGCCTGCGAACAGCGGGGCGGCGCTTGGCGCCGCCGCGGCCGGGAGGCCGTAGGCGCCGTCCACATGCAGCCAGACGGAGCGGGGCTCGCAGACGTCCGCGAGCTGATCGAGCGGGTCGACTGCGCCGGTCAGGGTCGTCCCCGCGGTCGCGATCACAGCTACCGGCGTCACGCCGGCCTCCCGATCCGCATCGATCGCGGCGGCGAGCTCGGCCCGGCGCATGCGCCGGTGTTCGTCCAGCCCGATCCCGCGAACCCAGGCCGAGCCGATGCCACAGGTCTCGGCCGCGCGCACGACGGAGTGGTGCGCCTCGACGCTGCAGTAGAGGGCCAGTCGCCGGCCCCCGAGGCCGTCGCGGCGCGCGCCGGGCACAGCCTGCTCGCGGGCGGCGACCAGCGCAGTCAGGTTCGAAGTCATGCCGCCGCTCGTGAATGCGCCTTCTGCGAAGGGAAAGCCGACGAACTCCGCCACCCAGCGGAGCGACTGCTCCTCGACGAGATCGGCGCCACCGGCCGCGACGGCGAGGTTGGGGTCATACGTGACCGCGAGGGCACTGGCCAACACCCCAATCTCCAATCCAGTCGAGCCGATGTACGCGAGGTAGAGCGGTCGAGACGGCGAGACGCTCGCGTCGAGCACACGGGCCGCGTCTGCCAACGCTTCCTCGGCGTCGCCTGGTGGGCCGGGCAGCGCGGCCCCGAGTCGCTCGATCAGCTCCGCGTCCAGCTCGGGCTCTGAGATTCGTGGGTTGTCGAAAGAGGCCCACGCGTCGGCAATGACGCGCGCCAGGTCGGCGAGCACACCCTCGCGGTCGACCAGCGCAGGCAGATCGACCCGCTCGTGCTGGGGTGTGGGTTCCATGCGCCCGGGTTGCCGCCCAGGGCTCATCCCTACACCCTAGGGCTCAGCGGTCTCGGCGACGGTGCTCCAGCAGCGTCTCGAACAGGGTGTGGATCAGCTCGACGCCGGCTTCCGTTCTCTCCCGCTTCCCGAAGACCACCTGCTGCAGCACCAGACCATCGAGAGCGGCGAAGAGGACCCGCGCCGCCACCGGATCCTTACCGAACCCGGCTTGCTCGAGCTCGTCCTCCACGACCGAGATGTAGTCGTCGTACATTCGTTCTACGTGCTCCCTGAGCTCTGGACGCCTACGGGCCTCGAGCAGGAGTTCGTACTGGAAAGCGAGCAGCTCCTCGTGGGTTTCGGCCGTGCTGCCGAGATCGACCGAGATCTCGTCGATCCGGCCGCGACCGGGTGCGAGGGAGGCCGCTTCGATCGCCAGCTCGACCGACCTGATCAGGGTCGCCTCCACCAGCGCGTCCCGCGAACCGAAGTGGTGGCGAACCAAGCCGTGCGTGACCCCCGCCTCTGCCGCGACGGAGCGGATCGTCAAGCCCCGCAACCCCTCCGCAGCCACGACTCGAATCGCGGCCTCTATCAGCGCACCTCGCCCTCCTCCGTACCGTGGTTTGGGCGCCGCCTCCATCAGCGGCAAGCGTAACCGCGCGACGAAGCCAGCCGGGGCCCCGCGCCGGGGCCGCGAGCCTAATCGGAACGCCAGTGGGCAATCGCGTCGCGGATGTGGCGCGTCATCAACTCGGCGGCCGTGTCGGCCTGCTTCCGCTCCACCGCGTCGAGGATCTCGCGGTGCTCGTCGATGTCGCCCGTGCGCCAGTCGTGCACCGCGGCGCGGAGCGCCATCAGGCGGCGCCCGACCTCCACGATCCAGAGCGACTCGAGCGAGCGCTCGACCTCTGCGTTGCGGGTCGCCCGCGCGAGCGCCAGATGGAAGTCCCGGCTCGCGTCGTGGGCGTCGGCCGCGTCAGCCGCCGCTCGCTCGCGCTCGATGGCCTCACGCAGGGCCTTCAGGTCTCCCTCGCCTCGGCGCCCGGCCGCCAGGCCGGCGATCCCCGGCTCCAGGATCAGCCTGACCTCCAGGCGCCGGAGCACGGCCTCGACGCCCAGATCCGAGGTCCAGAAGCCCCGGTTGGGGTGGAACTCCACCAGGCCCTCGCCCGCCAGCCGCCGCAGCGCCTCCCTGACCGGCGTCCGCGAGGTCCCGAGCTGCTCGGCGAGCGCTGCCTGGCCCAGGCGCGATCCGGGCGTCAGGTCGCCGGCGAGGATCAGGGCGCGGAGATGTTCGTACGCGAGAACGACGACGGAATCCGCAGTGATCCTGGCGACGTTCGGTCCGTTCTCACCACCCACAGCGAGATATCGTATTTGCTTGACTTCCGAACGTCGAATGCATACATTCGCACTCAGAGCAGGAGAGGCTGCTTTGTTCCTAGTGAGGAGGACTACCTGTGGCAACTCGTGAGGAAGATCTGCTGAGGGGGCTGACTGAATCGCC
Organism: Solirubrobacterales bacterium; assembly: GCA_021323175.1. Lineage (GTDB taxonomy): Bacteria > Actinomycetota > Thermoleophilia > Solirubrobacterales > 70-9 > VGBV01. The sequence goes on from JAJTCK010000059.1 coordinate 10,476, forward strand.
GTTGACCCGGCGGCGTGTGCTCCGTTACGGAGCCGGCGCGATGGCCGGGCTGGCGCTGCCGGGAGTGCTCGCGGCATGCGGCGACGATGACGATGACGCGACCACGACTGCGGCGGCCGGCGAGGCCCCGACTCCCAGCGGCACGATCGACTTCTTCGGCTGGGAAGGCGAGGATCTGAGCACCGTCAAGGAGATGCAGTCGTTTCTGAGCAGCAACGATGCCCGGCTCAAGGCCTCGTTCACGCCGACGCTTGACGACATCACGCCGAGACTCCAGTCGACCGACGGCATCGACCTGCTGGCCTACACGTCGATAGTCACCGAGCGACTGCAGACGGCCGATCTGCTGCAGCCGATCGATGCATCGAAGGTGCCGAACCTCGACGGGTTGCTGCCGCGCTGGGAAGAAGATGACCCGCAGTGGATCGAGGACGGGGAGCGCCTGTTCTCGCCCATGTTCTTCCAGACGTTCAGCCTCATGCACAACAGCAACGAGGTCACGGATCCTCCGAACGACTACCGTGGCCTGCTCGAGCCGGAGTTCAAGGACCGGATCGTCACGTGGGCGGAGCCGAACGG
>JAJTCK010000008.1 GCA_021323175.1 Solirubrobacterales bacterium
CCCTCCCCGGCACCGGGCCAGTCTAGTGCGTCAGCGCACAATCTGCACTCCTCTCGTGTGCGTAGGGCACGCATGCGAACCAAGGGCTGCACGCTCAAAACAGGGGGTAGGGAGGGTCGACTTCAGAGTCTGCAGCTCAGAAAACCGCCGATTGCCTCTTCACGAGAAAAACCAGAAAAAACGAAATGCCCCGAACACTCACAGACGATGAGCTGATCGAAATCCTCGAGGAGATCGCGCGGAGCCGAGGATGCCGCTCGCGGTGCTGGCGGCGGTCTGACTGGCGAACAAACTGGCGAACAAATGGCGGTCGGTGACAATGAAACCGCCGATTAGCAGGGGTTCTAGAGGATGTAGACGGTCGTGAACACGATGATCCACATCACGTCCACGAAGTGCCAGTAGATGCCAGGCACCTCGACGCCAAGGTGGTCCTTGGCGTCAGACCCGAAGTGGCCGCGGAAGGCGCGAGTCGTGGCGATCGCGAGCAGCGTCAGGCCGACGAAGACGTGTGCGCCGTGCAAGCCGGTCAGGCCGTAGAAGATCGAGCCGAAGGCGTCGTCCCGGGCGCTGAAGCCGACGTGGATGTACTCGTTCAGCTGGATGAACAGGAAGGTGCCGCCGAGGAGCAGCGTCGTGACGAGGCCCATCTGCAGCCCCCGCTTGTTGCCGGCGCGGATGGACTCGAGCGCCCAGTGCATCGTGAAGCTCGAGCTCACCAGGATCAGCGTGTTGACGAAGGCGACCGCCACCGGTAGCTCGAATGGCTCCGGCGGCCAGGACCCCTCGTTCGCGACGACGCGCAGGAAGAAGTACGAGGCGAAGAAGGCGCCGAACAGCATCGCCTCGGTGATGATGAAGAGCAGGATCCCGAGCGTCTGGCGGTCGATCCGCGAGCTCTGGTGTGCCTCGGGCGGGCCATGGTGGTCATGATCGTCGGCCGTATGCGCCCCGGCGGCGACGGAGGCGGACTCCATCAGGACGCACCTCCCGCGGGCACGGCGGCCGGCTCCGGCTTCCTGACCGGGGCGCTGGATTCGCTCGCCTCGACGTGCTCGACCGGCTTGTCGGTGATCTCCCTGACGCGCTCGATCAAGCCCTCCTCGAGCCATTTGGACTGCTCGCCCTTCAAGGTCGAGATCAGGATCTCGTCCACCCGGTAGTGCTCGATCGCGTTCTGGACGGCGTGGAAGGGGTCGGGACTCATCGGCTGCCCCGTCGCATCGATGTCCTCCTTGTAGAGCTCGGCGAGGGTCGCGGCGAGGTTGGCGCACACGTCCTCGCGCGCCACGTCGCCCGACCGCGGGCAGACGAACGTGTAGCGGTGGGGCTGCTGCGCGGCCCGCTGCTTCAGGCGGTCCACCAGGTCCTTGCTGTGGACCGTTTTGGTCCCGACAACCAGCACGTGGGTGAGGTCCCAGCGGACCGCGTCGTCGTCCACGCGCACCGGGATGTGCTCGATCCGGGCCTCCAGCTTGTCCTTGGCCCACTCGACCAGGTCCTTGCGCGTGAATCCGAAGCGGGTGTCGTAAAGCGCCGAGAGCAGCACGTAATCGGGGTGTGTGGCGCGTGCGGCGTCGTCAAGGGCGAGGGCGGGGTCGGGGTCCATCACCGCCCCTTCGGCCTCGATTCCGAACTCGGCCAGGACGGCGAGGGTCACGTCCACCCGGCTCTGGGCCGCTTCGCGGTTCTCCTCTGTGTCCACCAGCTGCCCGACGGCGGGCTGGTTCTGAGGGGCGACCACGGCGAAGTAATCGGCGCCGGCCTCGGCGAGCTCACGCGCAGCCGTCACCAGCATTCGCCCGCCGGCGACCTCGTTCATGAACATCAGCACCCGCTTGACCCCCTCGCGCGAGGGCGGCGGGTCGGGGTCGCCCTGGCCGCTCGGCTCCGGCGGAGCGGTGACCTCGGACTCGTGCTCGGCGGGAGTGCCGATGTCGGTTGCCTGCTCGCCGGAGGGCCCGGGCTCGGGCGCCGTGGCATCCTCGCCCGGAGGGTCCATCGCGTCCTTCAGCTTCTCGTCGGCCTTCTGCTCTGCGTCGGTCACGACGCCGCCCCGATCCCCGCCTCGGTTCGCTCGGGAGGCTTCACCTCGGCCTTCTCGCCGGCCATGATGGCGTGGCGGGCGCCTGGCACCCCGTACTCATACGGGCCGCCGACGACGCGGGGGATCTCGTCGAAGTTGAAGATCGGCGGAGGCGAGGAGACCTGCCACTCGATGGTCTTGGCGCGCCAGGGGTTGGGACCGGCCTTGGGGCCGTAGCGCCAGCTGACGATCATGTTGTAGAGGAAGACCAGCTGCACGGCGCCGAGGATGAACGCGGCGATGGAGATCTCGAGGTTCCAGGCCCCGAACTCGGACGCGTAGTCGGCGACGCGGCGCGGCATGCCCTCCATTCCGATCCAGTGCATCGGCACGAACGTGCCCCAGGTCCCGATCAGCGTGCCCCAGAAGTGCACCCTGCCCAGGCGCTCGTCGTACATCCGCCCCGTCATCTTCGGGAACCAGTGGTAGACGCCGGCGAAGATCGTGAACACCGACCCGCCGAAGAGCACGAAGTGGATGTGCGCGACGACGAAATAGGTATCGCTGACGTGGATGTCGATTGGGATCATCCCGAGCATCACGCCGGAGATGCCGCCGATCGTGAACGTCACGATGAAGGCGAGGGCGAACAGCATCGCGGTCGACTTCAGGTGGATCTTGGCTTCGAACAGCGTCCCCAGCCAGGAGAAGATCTTGATGCCGGTGGGAACCGCGATCAGCAGAGTCGTGATCATCATCGGCACCCGCAGCCAGCTGAACATGCCCGCCACGAACATGTGGTGCGCCCACACGGTGTAGCTCAGGATCACGATCCCGATCAGCGCGAGCGCCATCAGCCGGTAGCCGAAGATGGGCTTGCGCGCGTGGGTCGAGATGACTTCGCTGACGATCCCGAAGCCGGGCAGCATCATGATGTAGACGGCCGGGTGGGAGTAGAACCAGAAGATGTGCTGGTAGCTGATTACGTCGCCACCGAAGGCCGACTCGAAGAAGTTGGTGTTCAGGACGCGGTCGAAGAGGACCATGAACTGGACGCCGGCGATGAAGGGGGTCGCGGCGACGACCAGCAGCGAGGTCGAGAGGTTCGCCCAGACCAGCAGCGGCATTCGCCACAGGGTCATCCCGGGCGCACGCATGGTGATGATCGTGACCAGGAAGTTCAGCGCCGTCGCCACGGATGAGGCTCCGGCGAACTGGACCCCCAGGTTGAAGAAGCTCTGCCCCAATGGCGCGCCCGTCGAGAGCGGCGCGTACCCGGTCCAGCCCGCGTCGAAGGCTCCCCCGGGGACGAAGTAGCTGGCCAGGAACAGCGCGCCCGCGACCGGCAGCATCCAGAAGCTCAGGGCGTTCAGGCGCGGGAACGCCATGTCCGGCGCCCCGATCATCAGCGGCAGGACGTAGTTGGCGAGCCCGGCGAAGACCGGAATCACGAACACGAAGATCATCAGGGCCGCGTGCGTGGAGAAGAGGCCGTTGTAGACGCCGGGGTCCACGATCTGCGTCCCGGGCTGGGCCAGCTCGGCGCGTATCAGCATCGCCATGAAGCCGCCTACGAAGAAGAAGAAGAACGTGGTGCAGACGTACTGGACGCCGATCACCTTGTGGTCGGTGTTGACCTTGAAGTAGTCCCTCCAGGTCCTGGCGCCGTGGTCGGCGTGGTCGTCGGGGATCGTCGGCGCGCCGGACGCCCACCGGAACCAGTAGTCGAAGCACCCGATCCCGACAAGGAAGCCGAGCGGTCCGGTGATCGCCGGCACGACGATGTGCGGATATCCGGTCTGCTCGGTCTGGAACAGGTCAAGCCCCGCGATCGCGCGCAGGCCGATCACGAGTGCGAACCCGAAGCCGCTGCCGATCAGGAAATAGGCGAGGGCTCGCCACCAGCCGGGGCGGACGAGTGCTGCCTGGATCACTTCGGCGTTCCTCTCATTGAATCGATTATTCCAATCGGGGTCATCGGCCCTTCCGCTCTATGCCGACGAGGCGGCCGCGGGCTGAGGCTGCTCCGGTGGTATCGGCTCCTGCTCGGCCGCCCACCTGTCGAACTCGGCCTGGGTCTCGTGGACGACCACCGGGGCGCGCATCGTGGCGTGGCCGAGGCCGCACAGCTCGGTGCAGACCAGGGTGAACGTCCCGGCCCTGTCGGGCGTGACCACGAAGTCGTCGTCGATCCCGGAGCCGGGCGCTCCGGGTACGGCGTCGCGCTTGACCCGCCACTCGGGCACCCAGAAGGAGTGGAGCACGTCCAGGGCGCGCATCTCGACCGCCACCTGACGGTCCTTGACCACGTGCAGCTCGTCGGCCTGGATGTTCTCGTCGGGGTACTCGAAGCTCCACGCGTACTGCTGGCCGGTCACCTCGACCGGCATCGCGTTCGACGCGGTCGCCTCCATGTCGTCGAGCACGATCCAGGAGTAGGCGGCCAGGATGAGAACGATCGCGGTCGGGATCGCCGTCCAGGCGATCTCCAGGCGCGTGTTGCCGTGCAGCGGGGCCCCGTCGCTCTCGTCGCCCGGCCTGGCCCGCCACCTGTGGATCGAGTAGCCGAGCATGACCATCACGACCGAGAAGACGAACGAGGAGAGGATGATCGCGACGTCGAGCAGCTGATCGATCTTCGGCGCCGCGGTGGACGCCTGCTCGCCGTTCCAGTCAGGGATCAGCATGATCACCGAGGTGACGACGGTCAGCGCCACGACGAGTCCGAGCAGCCGTAGGTACGGTACGCCCTGCATCAGCGCGGCATTCTATTGATCGGACGGCGTCGGCCTTTCGCGCCTGGCGGCATCAGTCGCCGGGCACGCGGGGCAATCCGTCGAGCTCACCGCGCGAGGCGGCGAGGACTCCTTCGGCGACCCTCTCCCAGCTCCACAGCTCCCTGACGCGCGCCGCCAGGGCCTCGCCGACCCGCTCACGTTCGGGGGCACCGAGGTCGAGCCAGCCGTTGACGCGCGCGGCGATCGCCTGGGCGGCTCCCGGCGCGGCTTCGAAGGAGAGGAGGTCCGCATGGGCAGGGACGACAGCCGCAAGCTCGCTGGAGACCTCGCGCATCCCCGAGTGGCCCGCCGACACCGGGGGCACTCCGCACGAGGCCGCCTCGGCGGCGACCATGCCGAACGCCTCTGGGAAGGTGCTGGGCATGACGAACGCCCGTGCCGCCGGCAGGACCTCGGCGACCTCGGAGTGCTCAAGCCTGCCGCTGACCGCGATCGAGCCGGCGCCGGCGCGGGCCGCCTCGGCATAGCCCGGAGGCGGGTCCTCCAGGAACGCGGCGAGGATCGAGAGCGACGGCCCGCCCGCTCCATCCTCCGCCTCCCAGGCCCGCCCCCTGGCCACGACCTCGCGCACCGCGTCCATGTCCGCGCGGCCGAGCGCGGCGATCAGCGCCTCGACCCCTTCGCGGAACGCTCCGAACCCGGCGATCAGCAGCCGGGCCCCCGGGTGCTCGCGCACGACCAGCGGCCACGCCGCGACGAGCAGGTCGACCCCCTTGTTGACCAGCAGCTTGCCGACGAACAGCACGCGCGGGTCACCGTCGGCCCACTTCCGCAGGGCGGCAGCGGCCGCCGGCCCGTCCCGGCCGAAGCTCGCGTCGGGCGTCTCGCCGTCGATTCGGCCGGCGAGCGCGCGGACCAGCCCGAGCGCCTCGGGCTCGGGGCGGGCGCGGAACTCGTGGGTGTCCACCCCGGGCGGCCCGAGCCGCGTCCTGTCCGGCAGGCCGGGGTCCCCCACCGTCTCCCAGAGGTCCTCGGCGGTGTGGCGGGAGCCGACCAGGAGGGCCGAGGCGGCATCGGCTCCCTCGCGCGCGTAGGGGACGAAGCGGTCGGGGTGCGGCCGCACCGTGTAGGAAAGATCCGATCCGTGAACCTTGGTCGCGAAGCGCAGGCCCGCCCGGGCCAGGATCACCGGCCCCATGATCAGATGATTCGCGAGTGCCGCGTCCGGTTCGCCCGTCTGCTCGACCACCGAGCGCACCGCGCGCACGTTGAAGTCCAGGTAGCGGCCGAGCTCCTCGTCGCTCAGCTCGGGAAAGGTCTTCACCTCGAACCCCTCGTAGCGGTCCGCGACGTAGACGGGAAGCACACCCCCTATGTCCGGGACGTGAACCGTGACGCTGCCGGGCCCCGACCCGCCAACCCACCCAAGCTGATCCGCGCTGCGGTCCTGGCACAGCAGGTGGACCTCGTGCCCCAGCCGCGCGAGCGCCTGGGCCAGTCTGGCGTTGTAGACGTTGGAGCCGGTGCCGCGCAGCAGATAGCCGTGGAAGATCAGGACCCGCATGGTGTGGGAACCGTATTCGCAGTGCCCAGCTGGAACCGCGACCTGACTCGGTTGTTATGTTGCGCGCCATGCAGAATCCGAGGCAGAGGTACAGGCTCCGTGCGCCCGCGTCGGGCAGGGAGGCGATCTCCACGGTCGAGCCGGGCCGCACCTACGTGGACCGCGAGTCCGGAGAGGAGATGAAGGTGGTCGCGCAGACCCTTCCCCTCGCCCCCTCGGAGTCGGCCCTGCTCAGGACACCCGAGAACCTGCGCGCATGCCGGCGCTGCGATCAGCTGATCGGCCTCGACGTCAGCGACTGTCCGTACTGCGGCCTGCGCCAGCCGGCCCTGGACGGCGAGTCGTGATCGGGAGGCGCCGGGTCACAGCGATGCTGCTAGCCCTGGCGACCGTGTCGCTGTCGATGGGTGTCGCAACTGGATGCGGCGACGAGGATTCGGGCGACGAGGTCACGATCCCGAGCATCTCGCTCGAGCAGACGACCACCGAGGACGCCCCCACGACCGAGGAGACCGAGACAGGCGGCCAGAAGACGACCGGCGACTCGGGGTCCGGCTCGGAGTCGGGGTCGGGCTCAGGCGGCACCAGCTTCGACCCGAACCGGCCGGACGGGCCCACGAACGACAAGCCGCCCGAGCCGGGCAGCCCTGAAGAGGCCTTCGAGAACTACTGCAAGGCCAACCCGGGCGCCTGCGGCTAGGCCGACGCTACTCGGCGACGAAGGTCGCCGAGTAGAGCAGGCGGGCGGAGTCGTAGACGCAGCCGTACGGGCGCTGGGTCCCCTTCTTCTGCTGGGGCGCGCCGGCCTCGACGTTGGCGAAGCCGCCCTCGACGGTGCAACCTCCGCGCTTCTCGGTCGCGCGGCGACTGGCTCGCCACCTCGTCTGGCTGGACCGTCCGACGGCGAAGGACGGCGCCCAGCTGGGGATGGTGAGCGCGACGATGTCCTTGTTGCGCGCAGGCAGCGGCTTGGTCAGGGAGAAGGTGGTGGTCGAGCCGAAGAACTGTCCCAGGTTCTCGAGCGGGCTCTGGCGCAGCAGCTTGTAACGGGGCGGCTTGCCCTTCTTCGGGACCTTGCGCAGGATCGCGATGCGAGCGCGCGATGGCCCGAATTCCTCGTTGAAGGCCTTGCGGTCCTTCTTCTGGGGCTTTCCGAGCTTGATCGACCAAGCCACGATCTCCCCCCCGCCGGGAACCGAGAACGGGTTGCGGAGCTTCCCGATCGACGTCTGGAAGCCGGTCACGTCGGCCTCGACCAGGCAGTCCTGCGGGCAGCTCGCCTTGGCCGGCTTGGCGGCTCCGAGCACGGTCGTCGGGCCGGCGCGCGCCTCCGTGCCGCCGACCACGACCATGACGGCGCACGCCGCAACGGCGGCGGAAAGGAGCCGCAGCCGGCGTGTCACCCGCCGGGCCGCTTGACGAGCGTGGCGGAGTAGAGCACGCGGGCGCCCCGGTACGTGCACCCGTATGCCCTCTCCTTGCCGGGCGCCTGCTGCGGCTTGCCGGCCCTGATGTCGTTTGCGCTGTTGCAGGTGCCACGCTTGCGGCTGGCCTGCCAGGCCGTCCGGTTCCCGGTTCCGACGGCGAACGCGGGAGCCCAGGTCGGCACGGTCAGCGCAACGACCTGATTCGGCTTGACGGTGAGCGGACGCTGAAGCGTGAACGTCGTGGTCTGCCCCAAATACGGCGTCAGCTGCTCCAGCGGCGACTGGGACTTCAGCTTGTAGATCGGCTTGCCCTCCTTGATCTTCTTCATGATCGGCTTCAGGACCGCAAGCCGCGCCGTGGGCGGACCGCCGAAGAAGCGGTTGAAGAACTCCATCTGGCTCTCTTCGTCGTCCCCTTCCACCTTGCTCGAGGGCCGGCCGAGCTTGATCGACCACGCCACGACCTTGCCCGCAAATGGAACGCGGAATGGGTTGGTCGTCCTGCCGATCTGCGTTTGGAACCCAGTCGTCTTGCCGATCGCCTGGCAGTTGGCGGGACAGGACGGGTTGACCGGCGTCGCCGCGCCCAGCACGGTCACCTTCGGCGCGGCGTCTGCGCGGTCGCTCTGGAGCGCGATCGCGAGCGTCGCCGCGAGCGCCAGGCAGGCGATCAGGGCCCGCATCGCGCGTGGGCGTGCTTGTGCGTGAGCGTGGTAGCCCATGAGCTCCATTGAACACCCTCGCTCGGCGAGGGTTGCGATTCTCCCTGCGGCTAATGTTGCCCTCATGGCCGCGATCGAGACCCAGCAGCTCGCCCGCGAGTTCGAAGGGGGCATCAAGGCTGTGGACGGCGTCGATCTGGCCGTCGACGCCGGCGAGATCTACGGCTTCCTGGGCCCGAACGGCGCCGGCAAGACCACGACGGTGCGGATGCTGACCACGCTGCTGCAGCCGACGGGAGGCCGGGCACAGGTTGCCGGCTTCGACGTCGCGTCCGAAGCGGGCGAGGTCCGGCGCAAGATCGGCGTGGCGCTGCAGGAGGCCGCCCTGGACCCTCTGATGACCGGCCGCGAGCTGATCCAGCTCCAGGCGACCCTGCACGGGCTGGCACGCGAGCGGGGGAACGAGCTCGGAGACGCGCTGCTCGGCCGGGTCGGCTTGACGCAGGCCGCCGACAGGCGCGTCGGGACCTATTCGGGCGGAATGCGACGCCGCCTGGACCTGGCCGCGGCGCTCGTCCACGAGCCCTCTGTCCTGTTCCTCGACGAGCCGACCACGGGTCTGGACCCGGTCAGTCGCCAGGCGATCTGGGAGGAGGTCTCCAAGCTGAACGCCGAGGGGACCACCGTCTTCCTGACCACCCAGTACCTGGAGGAGGCCGACCGGCTGGCCGACCGCGTGGGGATCATCGCCAGCGGCAGGATCGTCGCCGAGGGGACGCCGGCCGCGCTGAAGGCCGACGTCGGCAAGCCGCACCTCGAGTTGTCGCTCGCCGACCAGAACGGCAACGAAGCCCGCTGCACCGAGGTGCTGGCGCGGTTCGGCAAACCGCTCCCGTCCAAGGACGGCAAGCTGCTGGTCGAGCTGGAGCACGGCACCTCGGAGGTCGGACCCATCGTCGTCGCGCTGAACGAGGAGGGCCTGGCGGTGGAGTCGCTGGACCTGGTCCAGCCCACGCTCGACGACGTCTTCGTGGCCAAGACCGGTGAGCACCTGGAGGGTTCGGAGGCCGCTGAGCAGGAGCCGGTCGCCGGGTGAGCGGCCGGCTGGCGGCCAACGCCCGGGTCGTCGCCGCCCTGGGTGCCCGTTCGGTCAGGCAAACGGTCCGCCGCCCGCAGCTGGCGGCGCCGCTGATCATCTTTCCCACCCTGCTGCTCGCGATCCAGACGGGAGGCGCGGGCGGAGCGGTCGACCTGCCCGAGTTCCCGGACGTCAACGGCTTCCTCGACTTCATGCTCGCCGGCGCGATGGTGCAGTCGTGCCTGCTGGCGGGGAACACCGGCGGCATCGCCCTCGCACTGGACATCGAAATGGGCTTCACCGACCGGCTCTTCGCTGCTCCGGTCAGCCGCTACGCGGTGGTGCTCGGGCGCCTGGCGGGAACCACGGTGCTGGGCGCATTCACCGCGGTCTGGTTCATCACGATCGGCCTGATCTTCGGCGCCTCTATCGAAGAGGGCCTGCTGGGCGCCCTCTGGATCGTGGTGCTGGTCGCCTCGACGGCCCTGGCGTTCGGCTCGATTGGCGCTGCGATCGCGCTGCGGACGAACAGCGCCAGCGTCGTCCAAGGCCTCTTCCCGCTGGTCTTCGTGGTGCTGTTCCTGTCGAGCGCCTTCTTCCCGGCGAATCTGATGCTCGAGCCCGCGGCCTCGGTGGCGGAGTACAACCCGCTCAGCTTCATCGTCGAGGGGCTCCGCGAGCCGATCATCGCCGGGTTCGACGGCGGCGATGAGCTGCTTGCGGTCGTCTCGGTGCTCGGGGTGGGAGCATTCGGACTCTGGATGTGTGCGCTGGCCCTGACGGGCCGCGTCAGGAGGGGCGTGTGAACGCGAGGCAAAGCTTCGAGGCGATCCGCGCGCTGATGCGGCGAGCGATCAACGAGCTCACACGCGTTCCGGGCGCGGCCATCCCCGGGGTTCTTGCGCCGACGATCTTCTTCCTCGGCCTCACCAGCGTGTTCGGCAGCCTCACCCTGCTGCCCGGCTTCGACACGACGAGCTATCAGAGCTTTCTGATCCCGGTCACCCTGATGCAGGGCGCCGCGTTCACGGGCGCCGCAACCGGGGTCAACCTGGCCCGGGACATCGAGCACGGCTGGTTCGACCGGCTGCTGGCCTCCCCCGCCCCGCGCCCCGTCCTGCTCGCCGGCCTGGTGCTGTCGGCCAGCTTTCGGGCGTTGATTCCCGCGACGTTCCTTTTGATAGTCGCCTTCGCGATCGGGGTCGAGTGGCCCGGTTTTGGGGGGCTGGCACTGGCGCTCGTGATCGTGATGGGGATGGGGATCGTGGCCGCCACCTGGGGGGCCTCGCTCGCCCTGCGCTTCAAGACCCAGTCCGCCGCCCCGCTGATGCAGGCCGGAATGTTCCTGGCCGTCCTGCTGACCACGGCCTACGCCCCGCTCGAGCTCCTGCAGGGCTGGCTCCAGGACATCGCCCGCCTGAACCCGGTCACGCAGGTCGTGGAGGCGGCCCGCCAGGGCTTCATCGGAGAGGACATCACCTGGGCGGGAACCTGGCCCGGCCTGCTGGCCGTCGCGGGCCTTGCGGCGCTGTTCACATTCATGGCCCTGCGGGCGATGGGCAAGATGACTGCGTGAGCGCCTCGAAGGCACTCGAGGTCGCCGAGCGGACGCTGCGGCGGGGATGGACCGAGGGCGAGCGCCGGGGAGTCCCGTACGCGTACGTGCCCCCGAGCCCCAGCCACTACTACTGGCAGTGGTACTGGGACTCGTGCTTTCACGCGATCGTCTGGCGGCGGTTCGAGCGCGAGCGGGCGCGTCGGGAGCTCACCTCGCTGCTGGACGGAGGCGCCGAGGACGGCTTCATCGGCCACACGATCTTCTGGGACCGGCCGGTGGACCTCCGCCGCCGGTGGACCTACAACATCACCTCGCGCTCGGCGCTCAACACCTCGACCATTCAACCGCCGTTGCTGGCGTGGGCATGGCGGATCGCGGTCGGCGATCCCGCCGAGGAGCCACGGATCGCGGCTCACCACCGCTGGCTCGAGCGCCACCGCGATCTGGACGGCGACGGACTGCTGTGGATCACCCAGCCGGACGAGTCAGGCCTCGACTCCTCCCCCAAGTTCGATCCGGTCTGGGGCCGCCGCGCCCATGCGCGGCTGGGTTTCATCGCGCTGATCGCCGGCAACCGGCGGCGCAGCTGGAATGCGCGGGACATCCTGCGCTCGGGCGGGCCGCTGCTGTGCGAGGTCGTCGTGAACGTCCTGTGGTGTCTGGCGCGCCAGGCCGCTGGCGAGCCCTCGATCACTCCCGCGATCGTCGAGCGCTTCTGGGACGAGCGGCGCGGCCTGTTCCTGGACGTCGCGCGCGGCGACGTCGCGATTCCGCGAGAGACGGACGCCGTGGGCGGCGACCATCGCGTCCGCAGCTCCACCTGGTCCGCGCTCGCGCCGCTGGCCCTTCCCGACCTGCCCGCGGAAATCGGTCGGCGCTTGGTGGAGGAGCACCTGCTCTCGGCGGCGCGGTATTGGACGCCCTATCCATCCCCGTCGGTGTCCGTCGCCGAGGACGCGTTCGAGCCGCGCGACTGGGAGAACTGGCTCGTCCGCCGCTACTGGCGCGGGCCGACCTGGATCAACTCCGCCTGGCTGCTGTGGATCGGGCTGCGCCGGCTCGGCTACGACAGGCAGGGGGACCGGATGGCGGAGGCGCTTTGCGAAGCCTATGCCCGTGAGGGATCCCGCGAGTTCTACGAGCCCTTCACCGGCGAGGGACTGGGCGCCCGCGAGTTCGGATGGTCCACGCTGATCGCTGAGCTCGCCGAGCCGGACGCCGCCGCCGCGCGGTCGCACCTGTCCTGAACGCGAACGGGCTGTGCTTGCGTGGCAGGTGTCACCCCACGATGGAGTCGCGGGCCGGCTGCTGAGCTCGCTCCCGGCGCCCGCTCCTGCCGGGGAGTTGGACCGCGCTTACTTGTACCGGTAGGTGATGCGTCCTCGGTCGAGGTCATAGGGCGAGAGCTCGATCTTCACCCTGTCGCCCGGGAGGATGCGGATGTAGTGCCTGCGCATCTTGCCCGAGATGTGCCCGAGTACCTCGTGGTCGTTGTCGAGCTTCACGCGGAACATCGTGTTCGGGAGGGCCTCGGTGATCTCACCCTCCATCTCGATCTTCTCTTCCTTGCCCATCTGCGCAGGAAAGGTAGCGAGTCGCCTGCGCACCCACGGTCGCGGCCTGGCGCGTGCCGCGCGGTCGTGCCTAGCGGCCCTTGAACGTCGCCTTGCCCGGCCCGTCCTCGAGGAAGCTCTTGACCGCGCCCTGGAGATCCTCGCTCGCGAACAACTCGGCGAACTGCCGGGACGTGACCCGGTCGGCCTCCCGGACGCCGCCCTCGCGGAATCCCCGAATGATGCGCTTGGTCGCGCCGTGGGCGATGGTCGGGCCGTCGGCCAGGCGGTGGGCGAACCTGAGCCCCTTCTCCAGCAGCTGGTCGTCTGCTACGACGCGGTTGACGACGTTCCAGCGTTCCAGGGTGGCTGCGTCGTACAGCCCCGCGCTCATCACGAACTCGGCGGCGCGTGCCGGGCCGGCACGCTCGGCCATCCGCTGGGTCCCCCCCGCTCCCGGCGTCAGTCCCACGACGGCCTCGACCAGGCCGAACTTCGCCGTCTCGGTGGCCCAGAGCATGTCGCAGGCGAGCGCCACCTCCAGGCCGGCGGTCAGGCACAGGCCGTGTACCAGGGCGAGCGTCGGGATCTCCAGGTCCTCCAGCTTCTCGGCCGCCGCTATCAGGCTCCCGAAGGCCTCGGCCGCGGTTCCGTCCTGGACCACCTTTTGGAACATGTTGACGTCGGCGCCGCCGCTGAAGGTGTCTCCCTCGGCCCTCCAGACCAGGGCGCGCGCGTCCGAATCCCTGACCTCGTCCACGCAGCCGATCAGCGCTTCGAACGCCTCAGCTCCGAACAGGTTGAGCGGCGGGTTGTCCAGGACCAGTTGGGCCAGGTTGCCGTCCATCTCGAGCCTCACCTGTGCGTCAGCCATCGTCTCCTCCCCCGGCATCCCTCAGCTTGGCGGCGGTCGCCGCGATCTCGTCCGGGTCCCCTTCGGTGGGAACCCAGGGCAGCTTCAGCGGGTCGCCCCGGTACCGCGGGACGACGTGGATGTGGAAGTGGAAGACGGTCTGGAAGGCGACCTCGCCGCAGGCATTGATCAGGTTGACGCCGTCGGCCCCGAGCTCCTCCTTCATCCTTCTCGCCAGGCGCTGGGACGCCACTGAGGTGGCCGCCAGGTCCCCCGCATCGATATCCAGCAGGTCGGCGGAATGCGCGCGAGGGACGACCAGCGCATGGCCCGGGGTCGCCGGGTTGATGTCCATGAACGCCACCGTGCGCTCGTCGGAAGCGACCGTCTGGCTGGGCACTGAGCCTTCGACGATCCCGCAGAAGAGGCAGTCCGTCACGGCGCGGACTCTAATCGGAGCAACGCAGCGGCGGCATCACGCCGGCGCTTCCCCTGGCCACCGCCCGCCTGAAGCGGGCGGTCGGTCAGCGGGGATCGACTCGGATCCGAACGCGGTTGGCGCCCTCGCCCGATCGGATCTGGACCAGGTCGCAGAGCTGGTTGACGATCCACAAGCCACGGCCACCTTCAGCGTCTTCGGCCGGCCTGACCCGACCGAGCAGTGGCTCTTCCAGGCGGCCCGCGTCGCGGACCTCGCAGACGAGCGACCCCTCGTCCTCCCACCAGACCAGGCGCCCCGAGCCACCGCCGTGCCTGACGCTGTTGGTCGCAAGCTCGTGCACGGCCAGGGCGAGATCCATCGCCCGGTCGGCGGGGAACCCCGCTGCAAGCGCCCGGTCAGCCACGAGGCGCCGCAGACGTGGAAGCTCCTCGGAGGCGTAGTCGAATGCCCTCGCGCCTGCAGGCGGAAGCGGAAGGTCCCCTTCGTAGGGAGACCGGGTCAGGTGGGAGGGGACGTAGTCCGGACACTGGACGTCACCCTGCCCGACGTCCAGCAGCGGATGGGTTCGCCTGGCCTCGGCCAGCAGCTCCTGGGGCAGGGCCGCCGCGTCGTAGGGGCAGACGAGGGTCAGGTCGGTCCTGGCGTCGAAGGCGAGGTTGAGCAGCGACTCGTGATGGACGCATTCGACTAGCTCGTCCTCGGTGCGCCCGCGCCAGATCGGCTCTCCGACCCCGCGCAGCGGCCGACCCCGGTTGCGGCTTGCGAAATCGAGCCACAGGGGAAGAATCGTCGCGGGATTGCGCCCCACCACGGCCATGTCGTGGAACTCGACCTGCTCTGACTGGTCGCCCAGCGCCTCTTGCAGTCGGGCAACCTTCTGGTCGCTCGTCGCGACCATCAGCGCCGAGCCGTCGCAAAGGCCCTCCCGCAGGAAGGGCAGGATTCGATCCACGAACCCGTCCGGCCCCCGATAGAGGAGCGCGGTGTGCCGGAACTCGGGATTCAGTCGATCGTCAGCCACAGCGGAAGGACGGTCCGAGCGAGAAGAGGGACGAGGCCTTGCCCGTCAGTGCTGATCTCCCCGAAGGCAGCGTGTCCGAAACACGCCGACCTCGTCTGCACGACGACGAGGCGGGCCGAAACGCAAGCGGCTGCATCGGGGAAAGCGCCGTCCTGGCCGCCCGGCTCACGCCCAGTGCATGCGCGTTCCCCCGAACTGGGGACGTCTATTCGGATGCCAGCCTGCGGGCAAGCGCCATGGCCGAGGCGCGGTCGGGCACCTCACCTGCGAACGCCGCCGCCCGCAGCCGCTCGAGGATCTCGCCCATCCGGGGTCCCGGCTCCACGCCGAGCTCCGCGCGCAGCTCCTCGCCGCTCAGCGGCGGCCGCGGCGGCTCAGCGTGCCAGGCGAGCGCCTCGGCCAGCATCTCCCGGGCGACATCAAGGTGGGCGCCGACCATCTCCTCGCTCGCCAGCGGCCCGCTGCCCCTCGCCGCCAGGCGGTCGGACACGCTGAGCAAGGTCACGTCGGCCCCAACCGGCTCGGTGGCGCGCAGGTAGTCATAGACCCTCTCCAGCCCGAGCGGGCGCTCCCAGATCATGAAACCCAGGCGCAGGTGATGCAGCGCCAGGCCCTGGAGGTGGTCGCTGAGGGCGCGGCTCGTGCGGAGGCGCCGGCAGATCCCCTCGATCAACTCGGCCCCGACGCGGTCGTGTCCGATGAACGTGACCGTTCCCTCACGCTCCTCGCGCGTGTCCGGCTTTCCCAGGTCGTGGAAGAGCGCTCCCCACCGCAGCGCCTGCCCGCGGCTCATCTCGTCGGCGAGCGGCTCGGCCAGGAACTCCTCGATCCGGTCCGCCTGCGCGGCGTCGAAGGACTCCAGGTCGGCCTCGATCGAGAGCCATTCCCCCAGCACGGCCAGCGTGTGGTCGTGGACGTCGAGGTGGTGGTTGGGGTTCTGGATGACCCCACGGGTCGCGGCCAGCTCGGGCAGCACAACGGGGGTCAGCCCCAGCGCCTGCATCAAGGAGAGGGAGCGCATCGGCTCGGGACCGCCGATCATCTGCCGCAACTCGGCGAGCTGGCGCTCCCCTGCGGCGTCAGCGGCGCTCGGAGCGAGTGACCCGATCATCACCTGCGTGACCGGGTCGATCTCCAGCGAGTGAGCGGCCGCGATGCGGGGCGCGCGCAGCAAGCGCAGGGGGTCGGCGAGCAGTGCCTCCTCGGCGGTCGCGCGGAGCGTCCTTCGCTCGGCGTCGGAGACACCTCCGGTCGGGTCGACCGGCTCGCCCCCCGCAAGCGCGACCGCGACGGCGTTGACAGTGAAGTCGCGCTGCCTCAGGTCGTCCTCGATGCGCGGCGCCCGCAGCGCCGTCACGTCCACGTGCCAGCCCTTGCCCGACTCGATCGCCCGCCAGGTGGCGTGGCGCTCGCTCAGCGCGAAGGCGACCCCACCCGATTCCCCCGCGATGGCGCGCGCGGCGTCCTGCTCGCGGCCGGCCGGGACGGCGAGGTCGGCGTCGGCCACCTCCTCGCCAAGGATCGCGTTGCGGACGGCGCCGCCGACGATCCAGGCATCCTCTTCGGCGCCCAGCGCGCGTCGGGCCACGGCGATGGACTCGGCGGCGCCGAGCCGGTCCTCCAGGGTGGCGGCGCCGCTCACGAGCCGTGCGCGCGCGGGACCCGTTGCGAAACCGCGCAGGTGATCTCGTAGTTGATGGTGCCGAGCGCCTTCGCCATCTCCTCGGCGCCGATGCGCTCATCGCCTTGCGACCCGATCAGGACTCCCGCGTCGCCGGGCTCGACCTCCGTCTCGGGACCGAGGTCCACCGTGATGTTGTCCATCGAGACGGTCCCGGCGATCGGATGGCGCCTGCCGCGGATGAGGACCGAGCCGACGTTGCCGAGCCCGCGCCTGACACCGTCCCCGTAGCCGACCGGGAGCACGCCGACCCACGTGTCCGCCGGTGCGCGCCAGGTGCGCCCGTACCCCGCACTAGCCCCGGCGGGGAAGCGCTTCACGTCTGCGACGTAGGAGCGGAGCTCCATGGCGGGCCTCAGGCCGTGGGCCGCGGGGTCCTCCTGGAAGGGATCGAGCCCGTAGATCGCGATGCCGCAACGGACCATGTCGAAGTGGCTCCCGGGCTCGCGCAGGGTCGCGGCGCTGTTGGCGGCGTGGACGGTGCAGCCGGGGGCGAGCTCGCGGACTCGCTCGGCGACGTGCCGGAAGGCGTCGAGCTGCTCGCCAAAGAATGTGTCGCCGCGCTCGTCGGCGGTGGCGAAGTGGGTCCACACGCCGGCCAACTCGAGGTGCGGGTCCTGCGCGCAGGCCCGGGCCAGATCAAGGACCGCCTCGGGGTCGCGCTCGCCCAGCCGTCCCATGCCGCTGTCGTGCTTGACGTGCGCACGGACGTGCTCGCCGCGCTCGGCCGCACGTCGAGAGCACAGCTCGCGAAAGCCCTGGCGCCAGACAGCGACCTCTGCCCCTGCATCGAGCGCGAGCCCCAGCTCGGACTCCGTCAGAGCCCCCATAACGAACAGCGGCGTCTCGGGAAAGTGCTGGCGCAGCTCCTCGGCCTCAGCCGCCGCCGCGACTGCGAGCCGACTAGCCCCGCCGCGCAGCGCCGCGGCCGCGCAAGGAGCCGCCCCGTGGCCGTAGGCGTCGGCCTTTACGACCGCGCACAGCTCGGCGCCGTCCGACAGCGCGTCCACCAGCCGGCCGCAGTTGGCCTCGACTGCTCCCGTGTCGATCACGGCCCAGGCGCGCCGGGTCTCGTCATCGCGGCTCACGGCGCGAGCCCCGCGGGCAGCGCCTCGACCACGTCGCCGGCGATCACCGACTCGGGCGCGCCGATGCGCTCGGCCGCCACGAGGCCGGCCCGCGTGTGCGCGAGCACGGCGGCGCAGGCGGCCGCGAACGGATCGACGCCGCGCGCCATCATGGCCCCACACACGCCCGAGAGGACGTCCCCTGTCCCGGCCGTCGCGAGCGCCGGGGACCCTCCGCGGCTGATGGCGAAGCGCTCGCCGTCGGTGACGATCGTGTCGTCGCCCTTCAGGACCACGATCGAGCCGCTTGCCTGTGCCGCTTCGCGCGCAGAGCCGAGGCGCCTGGCCCTGACCCGCTCGGAGCCGGTCTCGAGCAGGCGTCCCAGCTCGCCCTCGTGGGGAGTCAGCACGGTCGCATGCTGCCGCTTCGCCAGCGGGCCGATCCGCCCGGCGTGCGCATTCAGCCCGTCGGCGTCGATCAGCAGCGGAGCCTCGATTCGTTTCGCCAGTTCGCGCACCAGGTCCCTGGTGCCGTCGTCTCGTCCGATTCCGGGCCCCAAGATGACCGCGGCGGCCCTGGCGGTGGCCTCCATGATCTGCTCGGAGGCGGCGCGCCGCAGCCTCCCCTCCCTGCTCGCGCAGCCGACTGACATGACCTCGGTCAACTTCACTTCGAAGATCTGCTCCAACTCGGCCGGTACCGCGACGGTCGCGTAGCCCGCCCCGCTTCGGATCGCGGCCCGCGCCGCGAGGCAGACCGCGCCGGTCAGGCCCCGGGAGCCGCCGACTATCGCCACCTGGCCGGAGCTGAACTTGGTCGACCCGGCCCCGCGCCCCGGCAGCAAAGACAGGACCTGCGGGTCGATCAGGCCCGCCGCCGCCTCGGTGCCCGTCGGCGCGCGGTCGGGGATCCCGATCGGGGCGACCTCCAGCCGGCCCGTGTGCGTCTTTCCCGGGGCGATCCAATGGCCGACTTTGGCCGCATGGAAGGTGACGGTGACATCGGCCGCCACAGCGACCCCCTGGGCCTCTCCGCTCGAAGCGTCCACACCCGAGGCGATGTCGGTCGCGACCACGATCCCCTCCGTCGAGTTGATCGCCTCGATCGCGGCGCCCGCGGGGTCGCGCGGCTCACCCGAGAAACCGGTCCCGAAGATCGCGTCGACGATGACGCTCGCTTCACCAAGCGCCTCATCGAGGGCGCCGCCCTCGATGAGCCGGGCGCCGGGATAGCGCTCCAGGTTCGCCCCGGCATCTGCCGAGAGCTCCTCCGCGGGCCACAGCAGCAGCGCATCGGCCTCGTAGCCCATCCCGGCGAGCAGGCGCGCGGTCACCAGGCCGTCTCCGCCGTTGTTGCCCTTGCCGCAGACGATCGCCACCCGCCGGCCGCTCGCTGCCTTGGCCGCCGCCTCGGCGACCGCCCTCCCCGCGTTCTCCATCAGCTCCAGGGACGGCACGCCCCGGTCCTCGATCGCCCAGCGATCGACGGCCCGCATCCCGTCGGCGTCCAGCAGTGGGCTCAGCCACGGCTCCATGCCGCCAGCCTAGCCGCGGCCCGGTTGAGATCCCGGGCGCGGTCAGCCGGTCTCGGCGAGCGCGATCGCGGCCGCCGTCTCGCGCGAGTGGGTCAGCGAGATGGACAGCGTCCGACCCTCGGCCGCCTCGGCCGCCTGGCCGTGCAGGCGGACCTCGGGCGGGACACCGGGCACGACCTCGATCTGGCCCGGCGAGAGAGCGGGGCCGCCCAGCGCCTTGATCACCGCTTCCTTGGCGGCGAAGCGCGCCGCGAGGTGCCGTCCGGGCCGGGCGCGCTCATCGGCGTAGGCGAGCTCGGCGGGAGTGAACAGGCGGTCCCGCAGCCCGGGACGCCGCTCCAGTGCTCGCTCGATCCTGTCGATCTCGATCAGGTCGATGCCGACGCCCGCCCGCATCGCAGGGTCAGTCGCTGAAGCGCACGACGAAGCGCGACAGGGCGCGACCGCCGCTTTCGCGCGTGCCCGCCGCCACGAAGTCCATTGCGTCGAGATAGGGCCTCGCTTCGGCGAAGTCCGCATCGTCCTGTCCGGTCGATTCGACCAGCGCGACGATGGGCGCGAACTCGACGAGCAGGTTGAGGGCCGTGCCTTCGCCCAGTGCCTCGGTGGCGGCCTGGAAGTTGGACGAGCCGGTCAGGCCGCCGTCGCCGGAGAGGAGCGCGGTCGCCGACGGGCCAACCCCGATGACCACGCGCTCGCCGGATGAGGCCACGTTGATCGGCACCGGCAGGTCGGGAGTCCTGATCGTGAAGCCGTTGTCGGCGCCCTCCGCGCTGAGCGGCTCGATCTTGGCGCCGCTGCGCCGGACTGCGGTGCGAATGGCACCGAGCAATCGGTTTCGTGCGCCTGCGTCGGGCACCTCGAACACGCCGCCGACCTGGAGTTCCGTGATGCTCTCGCCCGCCGCGAAGAACGCGGCGTCCCCGATGTCGGAGATGTCGTCCAGGCTGAATCCGAGCTGGCGCTCCAGCTGCGTGTTCACCTGGTCGATCTGTCCCTGCGGCAGTGAGCCGGCGGCCTGGTTGAAGCCGGCGCCGAAGGAGCGGCCGATGTCGGGAATGGCCGCGGCGGCCCACGAGTCCGCGAAGCCGGCGTCCAGCAGGGGCGAGGGATCTCCCGCACCGCCGACGGCCTCGGTGGCCGCGGCTGAGACCTCAACGGCGGCCTCGTCCTCGGTCATCGTGAGGGCGCCAAGGACCGGCTCCTCCAGGTACTGGCCATAGGTCCGCTCGAGTTGGGAGCGCAGCTGGGCCGAGAAGCCTGGGGTCGCCGGGATCGCGTCCAGGATCGCCTTGCCGTCGACGTAGAGGCTGCCCATCAGCTCGTCGCCGTACTCGTCGCGGAAGTCCGTGTAGGTGGACTCGGTGGAAAGCGACTCCCCCGCCGCGGCGTCCACCGCGTCCTTGAAGCCCTGCTCAGTTCCGGCCACCAGGACTCCGTCGAAGGCGCCCGCCGCGGTCGGCTCGCCGGACTCGTCCTCGGAGAGGTCGTAGGAGATGCCCTCGTACTCCTGCTCGGTGAGGCGCTCGTCATCCTCCTCGGCGAACTCGCGAATCTTGTCCATGGTCTGGTCCTCGTCGGTGGTCTCAGCAATGAACGCCCCGTCGGTGACGTCGGTCGAGCCGTCGCGGCCGGACTTGAACCCCGTCACGTAGAACCCGGCGGTCTCTCCGAGCCAGGGCTCGATGTCATCCTCGTAGGTGACGTCGCTGCCGTCCTCCTTGACGCTCGAGTCGAACTCATCAATCAGGCGGTCGCCGGCCTGATCGCCGTTCGGGAAGCGCTCGAGAATCGAGTCCAGCGAGTCCTTCAGGTCACCCTCGGGCTTGATCGCCCCCTCGGCGAAGACGACGGAATCGGACGGCGCGAAGCCGGTCAGGTCAGTCGAGCCGCTCTCGTCGTCATCGCCTCCGCAGCCCAAGATCGCGGCGGCGAGGACGCCGGTCAACAGAAGTGTCGTACCCTTCCGCCCCAAGATCGAGCGCATGCTAGCCGGGTGCCGCGGGAAACCTGCGCCGCCACTCCACGGTGACCGTGTTCGTCAGACCGGCCCCGCTTCCGAATCTGGCGTACGCCTATTCGACGGTGACTGTCTTCGCCAGATTTCTCGGCTGATCGACGTTCAGGTCGTTCAGCCTTGCGATGTAGTAGGCGAGCAGCTGCAGCGGCACGATCGCCAGGATCGGCTGCAGGATCCAGTCGGCCCGCGGCACGTACAGGGTCTGGTCGGCGACGTCGGCGACCTGGTCGGTCCCTTCGCTCGCGATCGCCACGACGTCCGCGCCTCGCGCTCGGACCTCCGCAATGTTGGAGAGCATCTTCTCCAGCACGGGGCTGTCGGTGGCGACGCAGATGACCGGCGTCTCCTCGTTGAGCAGGGCGATCGGGCCATGCTTCATCTCGCCGGCCGCATAGGCATCGGTGGGGATGTAGGAGATCTCCTTCAGCTTCAGCGCGCCCTCCAGGCAGACGGGCAGGCCGATGTGCCTGCCGAGATAGAGAAAGAAGCGGCGCTGGTGATGCGCTTGGGCGATTGCCTGGACGGGCTCGTCCACGATCTCGATCGTCTCCTCGATCTTCGAGGGGATGTTCTTGAGCTGCGCGACCAGCTCGGCCCGGCGCTCCTTCGGCACCGTCCCGCGCAGCTCGGCGAGGCGCAGGCCGAGCAGGTACATCACGGCGACCTCGCTGACGAAGGTCTTGGTCGCGGCGACCCCGATTTCCAGGCCCGCGCGGGTGAACAGGACGGCGTCGGAGTCGCGCGTGGCCTGGCTGCCCATCACGTTCGTTACGGCCAACACCTTCGCCCCCCCTTCGCGGGCCAGGCGCATGGCGGCCAGAGTGTCTGCCGTCTCGCCGGACTGCGTGATGCCGACGACCAGGTCGTTCTCGCGCAGGACCGGTTCGCGGTAGCGGTACTCGGAGGCAACGTCCATCTCGACCGGGACGCGCGCCCATTGCTCGATCGCGTAGCGGCCCACGAGGCCCGCGTGGTAGCTCGTCCCGCAGGCGACGATGACGATGCGGTCGATGTTCCTCAGATACTCGTCGTCGAGCTCGACATCGGAGAGATCGACTCCGTCAAGGCCGGGCAACCGATCTGTGATCGTCTCGGCGACGGCGTCGGGCTGCTCGTGGATCTCCTTCATCATGAAGGTGGGCCAACCGCCCTTCTCGGCGGCGTCCTCGTCCCAGGTGACCTCCTCATCGTCGCGGGTCACCGCGTTCCCCCCGGCGTCCGTGATCTCGGCGCCCTCGGAGGTGATCGTGACCAGCTCGCCGTTCTCGATCTCCAGAACGCGGCGGGTCTCGGCCAGGAAGGCTGGGATCGCCGAAGCGACGAAGGTCTCGTCGTCGCCCAGGCCGACGATCAGCGGGCACTCTTTGCGGGCCGCGACCAGCACGTCGGGTTGGTCGGAGTGCATTGCGACGAACGCATAGTGCCCGCGCAACTCGCCGAAAGCGGCGCGCACGGCCTCCGTCAGGTCGCCGTCGAAGTGGCGCTCGATCAGGTGGCTGACGATCTCGGCGTCGGTCTCGGAGCTGAACACGTGGCCGTCCTCGGCCAGTTCCTTGCGCAGCTCGCTGTGGTTCTCGACGATGCCGTTCAGGACGATGTGGATCTTGTCGCTGCAGTCGCCGTGGGGGTGCGCGTTCTCCTCGGTCACGCGGCCGTGCGTCGCCCAGCGGGTGTGTGCCACGCCGATCGTGGCGGGCGGCGCGCCAACCGCCACGTGGCCGGAGCCGTTGGCGCTCGCATGCTCCTTGATCGCCGCGCGAAGGTTCGAGAGGTTGCCGACAGCCCTGACGCTGTCGATCTTGCCGTCCGAAATCACCGAGATCCCCGCCGAGTCGTAACCACGGTACTCGAGCTTCTCGAGCCCGGCGATCAGCAGGTCCCGGCACGGTCGGTCACCCACGTATCCGACTATGCCGCACATAAGAGGCGAGACAGGTTAGCCGCAGCGACGTGACGGGTGGGCGCCGGGTGGCAGGCGGAGAGGCGCGGGCGGCGGCCCCTCGCGTACCTTTCAGCGGCTAGCCGTCGAACGATTGGCCAGTCAGCGAAGCCTCACCGGGCACATCAGCTCTCAGGCCAGCTCGCGCTCGACGATCGCTACCAGGCGCGCGCTGACCGCGTCGCACTCATCCCCGGTGGGGGCCTCGACCATCACCCGCAGCAGCGGCTCCGTGCCTGACGGCCGCACCAGGACGCGGCCGCGGCCCTCGAGCTTCGAGTTCTCCTCGTCCACGGCCCGCCACAGCGCCTCAGCGTCATCGACCGCGCCGCGGTCGATGATCGTCACGTTCTCGAGCCTCTGCGGCAGGCGCTCGAACGCCTCGACGTCCTCGAGCTTGCGATCGCCCAAGGCCCGCAGCGTCAACAGCGCCGCCGCGATCCCGTCCCCCGTCGGCGTGAAGTCCGTCCAGATGATGTGCCCGGACTGCTCGCCGCCCAGGTTCCATTCGCGCTCGCTGAGCGCCTCGATCACGTAGCGGTCACCGACCTGGGTCTGGGCGATCTTGATGCCATCGGCCTCCAGCGCCTGGTGAAAGCCGTAGTTGGTCATCACCGTCACGGCGACACCGCCGTCGAGCTCGCCGCGCTCGCTCAGGTGGCGCGCCGCTAGGGCGATCAGCTCGTCGCCGTCGTGGATGCGGCCTCCACCGTCCACCGCGATCAGACGGTCCCCGTCTCCGTCGAACGCGAAGCCGATCTCGGCGTCCGAGCCCGCCACGTGCTCGGCCAGGGCCTGGGGAGAGGTCGCGCCGCAGGAGTCGTTGATGTTGCGGCCGTCGGGATCGGTGCCGATCGAGTCCACCTGGGCGCCCAGCCGCTCGAAGATCGCCGGCGCGACGCGGTAGGTGGAGCCGTTCGCGCAGTCCAATGCCACCTTGCGCGCGCTCAGGTCCATCGCGAAGGCGTTGCGCAGCTCGCGGACGTAGTCGTCAAGAGCGCCCTGGAGGTCCTGCACCGAGCCCGCCTGGGGCGCGCCCTCGTCGTCCAACCGGGCCTCGATCCGGGCCTCGACCTCGTCGTCCAGCTTCATGCCGCGGCGGTCGAAGAACTTGATGCCGTTGTCGCCGAAGGGGTTGTGGGACGCCGAGACGACCGCGGCGAGGTCGAAGTCAAGCCGGCGGGCGATGACTGAGGCTGCTGGCGTGGGCAGGACCCCAGCGGTGAATGCGTCACCTCCTCCCGAGGCGATCCCGGACGCGAGGGCCGCCGCGAGCATTGGCCCGGACTCGCGGGTGTCCCGGATGATCAGCGCGCGCGGGCGGTCGGCATCGGAGACCAGCGCGGCGGCTCGGCCCAGCCTGATCGCCAGATCGGCGGTCAGCAACTCCCCGACGGGGCCCCGAACCCCATCGGTACCGAACAGTCTGCGATCGGCCAACGGGTCGCTAGCGCTTGGAGAACTGGGGCCGCTTGCGGGCCTTCTTAAGCCCGGCCTTGCGGCGCTCCTTCACACGCGCGTCCCGCGTCAACATGCCGCGCCGCTTCAGCTCCGGGCGCAGCGCGGGATCGACCTCGCAGAGCGCGCGGGCGATCCCGTGACGCACGGCGGCCGCCTGGCCCGAGATCCCTCCGCCGTGCACGTTGATCCGCACGTCGACGTTGCCCTCGTAGCCGCTCTGCACCAGTGGCTGCCTGGCGACCGTTTGCAGGTAGAGCCGCGGAAAGTACTCCTCGAGCGAGCGCTTGTTGACCTGGATCGAGCCGCTGCCGGGAGTCAGCATCACCCGGGCGACCGAGGACTTGCGCTTGCCGGTGGCGATGTGGCGGGCGTCGCCGGAGAGCTTGGCGGCAGGCTGCGCGAGGGGCTGGTCCTCGTCGTCTGCCAAGACAGCGGCCTCGCGGCGGGCGCGCTCCTCCTCCTCGGCCTCCCGGCGGGCGCGCTCCTCGGCGTCCATCGGCTTCTCGGACTCGATCGCGATCGGATCCAGCTCGGCGCCGGGGACGACGTCCTTCCTCTCGCCCTTGGCACCGGCCTTGTCGTCCTTTGCCTCAGGGGCAGCGGCTGCAGGTTGCTCCTCGGAGGGCGCGTCTCCGGCGGGGGGGTCCTCGGTGAGCGCCTCTTCGGCAGTGGGGTCATCGGCGGGCGGCTGCGCCTCGGCCGGGGTGCCCCCGGCGGCAGGGGCCTCATCCTCTGCCGCGGGCCTCTCCTCGGCCGGCGCCTCGCCCTGGGTCCCCTCCTCGGCGGGGTCGTTGCCCTGAGGCTGCTGCTCGGCGTCCTGGCGCTCTTCGTCGGCCATCAAGTCTCGATCTCCAGTGTCTCGGGCTTCTGGGCTTGGTGCGGATGCTCAGGGCCCGCGTAGACCTTGAGCTTCGTCAGCTGCTTGCGGGCGAGGCGGTTTCGGGGCAGCATGCCCTTGACGGCCTTGCGGATCACTTCCTCGGGCTGGCGCTGCAGCATCTCGCCGAGGGTCCTGCTGCGGATGCCGCCGGGATAGCCGCTGTGGCGCCAATAGCGCTTCGCCTCGAGCTTGTTGCCGGTGACGGCGATCTTCTCGGCATTGATCACGACGACGAAGTCTCCGACGTCCACGTGGGGCGTATAGGTCGGCTTGCGCTTGCCGCGCAGCACGTCGGCGATCTGGGTCGCGAGCCGACCCAGAGTCTTGCCCTGCGCGTCGACGACGTACCAGTCGCGTTCGCGATCCTGGGCGTTCGCCTGGTAGGTCCTGTTTGCGGTGGCAGCACTCATAAAAAAGCGCCGCGTCGAGGCGCGGCCGAGGGGCATGATAGCCAGCGCACGCACACGCGTCGGGCTTGCCGGAGCGAGCGCGGCGCGCGAGCCGCAGCGTCCTGTATCGGGTTGATCCGTGGTGGACCGACGTTATACTGCCGCGCCAGCAAAGGCCCAATCCGGTCGGCACGACCGTCCGGAGCGGGGGAACCATCGGGGACAGGCATCAAGTCCCCGGGGGCGAATCGAATCCACACAGGTTCGTAGCGCCGCTCTTTCGGCGCGAGCCCGCCAGCTAACCCCGTAGGCCGTAGAGAGAGTGACCGAAGAAGTCCCCCACAACCCCGTCCGAGGAGCCGCGCGCAGGCGGCTCGCCGTCGTCGCCGCGATCGCGGTCGGCGCGCCCGTGCTTGCGGCCGGAGCGGCCTCCGCGCAGGTCAGCCCGGGCGGCGGGACCTCGGCCCCCGGAGATCCGGAGGTCACCTCGATCCAGTGCCTGACCCGCTGCATCGACGGGACGACCGGGGTCGTCAAGTCCAAGATCCGCCTGCTCGGCACCGACCTGGCGAACACCAAGGTGGTCTCGCTGCCGCGCTCTGACGGCGCCCGCGCCAAGGACAAGGAACCCATCGTGAAACCGAACGGGAACGTGATCGCCAGGGTGCGCAAGGGCGCCGTCACCGGCGCGGTCCGCGTCGCCGACACCTTCGGCCAAGTCAAGGACTCGGACTACAGCTTCACGGTCGGCACCAAAGAGCAGCTGCTGGAGGTCCAGCAACAGTTCCGCTTCCCGGTCAAGGGGCCCCACACCTACGGCGACGGCTTCGGCGCCCCACGCGCGGGCCACAGTCACCAGGGGATCGACATCTTCGCGAAGTGCGGCACCCCTCTGATCGTGACTCACACTGGCGTCGTCAAGGCCAACGCCTACCAGGGCTCCGCCGGCAACTACGTGGTCATCGACGGCCAGGGCGTGAAGCAGGACTACATGTACGCGCACCTGATGAGGCCCTCGTCCCTCAGAAAGGGACAGCCGGTTACCACCGGCGATCTTGTCGGCAAGGTGGGCGAGACGGGCAACGCCTCGGGCTGCCACCTCCACTTCGAGATCTGGGGCGGCAAGGGCTGGTACACCGGCGGGAGCCCGTTCGACCCCGAGAAGCTCGTCCGCTACTGGGACAGCTACAGCTGACGCTCGTGCCCCTGGGGCTCTGTCCTATGGAGGCGGCAGCGATCGTCCTCTCACTACGAGTTCGAGGAGATCAGCTACTGGCGCTGGCTACTCCCACTCGATCGTGCCGGGGGGCTTCGAGGTGATATCGAGCGTGACGCGGTTGACCCCAGGGACCTCGTTGATGATGCGGTTCGAAGCCCGCTCCAGCAGGTCGTAGGGCAGCCGGGCCCAGTCAGCGGTCATCGCGTCGTCGGAGGTGACGGCACGGATCACGATGGGGTAGGAGTAGGAGCGCTCGTCGCCCTGGACGCCGACCGAGCGGACGACTGGAAGCACGCAGAAGGACTGCCACAGCTCGCGGTACAGACCTGCGGCCCGCACCTCCTCCTGGAGGATCGCGTCGGCGGAGCGCAGGATCTCGAGGCGCTCGCGTGTGACCTCGCCGCCGACCACGCGGATCGCCAGGCCGGGCCCCGGGAAGGGCTGGCGCCAGACGAAGCGGTCAGGCAGGTCCAGCTCGGCTGCGACCGCGCGGACCTCGTCCTTGAAGAGGGTGCGGAGCGGCTCCACCAGCTCCATCTCCATCTCGTCGGGCAGGCCGCCGACGTTGTGGTGGGATTTGATGGTCGCGGCCTCGCGCCCGTCGCCGCCGGACTCGATCACGTCCGAATAGAGGGTTCCCTGGACCAGGTAGCCGGCGTCCCCGACCTCGGCGGCCTGTTCCTCGAAGACGCGAATGAACTCCTCGCCGATGATCTTCCGCTTCGTCTCGGGATCGTCGACGCCGGCAAGCCGATCCAGGAAGCGGTCGGCGGCGTCGACGTGTACCAGCGGTACGCCCAGCCGCTCGCGGAACGCCTCGATGACCTGTGAGGCCTCGTCCTTGCGCATCATCCCGTGATCCACGAACACGCAGGTGAGCCGCTCGCCGATCGCGCGGTGGACCAGCAGCGCGGCGGTGGCGGAGTCGACTCCGCCCGAGAGCCCGCAGATCGCACGACCTTCGCCCACCTGGGACCGAATCGCATCGACCTGTTCGTCGATCACAGACGCGGGCGTCCAGCGCTCGCGGCAGCCCGCGATGTCGCGCAGGAACCGGGTCAGGACCTGGGTGCCGTGAGGAGTGTGGACTACCTCGGGGTGGAACTGGATGCCGTACAGGCCCCGGTCGCGTGACTCGAAGGCGGCGACGGGGGACTCGGGGCTCGACGCCAGCGCGTCGAACCCGGGCGGCGGCTCGAAGACGGTGTCGCGGTGGCTCATCCAGCACTGCTGTTCGGCGGGCAACCCGTCCAGCAGCGTCCCTCCGCCGTCCCGAAGGCTGAGCTGGGTCCGCCCGAACTCGCCGGCCGGTGCCTGCTCGACCTTGCCGCCGAGCTCGCGGGCCATCAGCTGCATGCCGTAACAGATGCCGAGCACCGGGATCCCCAGGTCAAGCAGTTCGGTGCGCAGGTCCGGGGCGCCATCGGCGTAGACGGACGCGGGGCCTCCGGACAGCACCAGCGCCTTGGGGGCGCGCTCGGTGATTCGCGCAAGGGACGTTTCGTGTGGCAGCAGCTCGCTGAAGACGCCGCACTCGCGGATGCGGCGCGCGATCAGCTGCGAGTACTGCCCGCCGAAGTCGAGGACCAGGACCTCCTCGGTGGCCGCGGCGGCAGCCGGGACCTCCCTCAGGACGATCTCCGGGTCCGCCCCCGGCGCGCTGCGCTCGGGGACGTGGACCCGCTCCGCGCTGTCTTCGGTCACCGCCACCGCCCGCTGGGCGTCGGTCTCAGTGGCCACGACCGTGAACGCCGCGGTGCGGTCGGAGCCGCTGAGGCCGACTAGTCATCCGATACCGCGACGCCATTGGATACCTCGGCGCGGCCGTTGGAGCCCATGCCGACGGCCTGCTCGGTCTGGAGCTGCTTGCCCTCGGATTGAAGGGCCGGCGCGACCATCACCTCGGCGCGGTGGAACTCGGGGATGTCGGCGTATCCACAGGTGGCCATCGAGGTCCTCAGCGCGCCCATCAGGTTGAAGGTGCCGTCGTTCTCCTGGGCGGGCCCGAGCAGGATCTGCTCAAGCGTCCCGTCCTGCCTGGTCGCGACCCGCGCCCCGCGCGGAAGCGAAGGATGGA
Source organism: Solirubrobacterales bacterium (assembly GCA_021323175.1). Taxonomy (GTDB): domain Bacteria; phylum Actinomycetota; class Thermoleophilia; order Solirubrobacterales; family 70-9; genus VGBV01. The sequence continues at coordinate 29,191 of JAJTCK010000008.1, forward strand.
ATGTCGCCATCCCCCAGTGGTATCCGCGACCGGGGGCCTCCTTGCCGCGGGCCAGGGGCGAGCCGATCATCACGGCGTCGGCGCCGACCGCGATCGCCTTGGAGACGTCGCCGCCGGTCCGCATGCCGCCGTCGGCGATCACGTTGCAGTACTGGCCCGTTTCCATCATGTGCTGGGAGCGGGCGGCCGCCACGTCGGCGATCGCCGTCGCCTGGGGGACCCCCAGACCGAGCACGCCGCGGGTGGTGCAGGCTGCGCCGGGCCCAACCCCGACCAGGACCCCGACGGCTCCCGTCCGCATCAGGTGCAGGCCGGTGTTGTAGGAGGCGCAGCCACCGACCACGCAGGGAACCGAGAGCTCGGCGATGAACTCCTTGAGGTTGAGCGGCTCGGACTGGGTCGAGACGTGCTCGGCCGAGATCACCGTCCCCTGGATCACCAGAATGTCGAGGCCGGCCTCGATCGCGACTTCGTGGTACTCGGTCACCTTCTGCGGGGTGAGCGACCCCGCCGCGACCACGCCCTGCGCCTTGATCTCCTCGACCCGCTTGGCGATCAGCTCGGCCTTGACCGGCTCGGCGTAGATCTCCTGCATCATGCGGGTCGCGACCTCTGTCGGCGCGGCGGAGATCTCCTCGAGCTTCGAGTCGGCGTCCTCGTAGCGCGACCAGATCCCCTCGAGGTTCAGGACCGCGAGACCGCCCAGCTTGCCGATGATCCCCGCGGTGGCGGGACTGACCACACCGTCCATCGCCGAGGCGACCAGCGGCAGCTCGAAGCGGTAGGGCCCGAGGCTCCAGGTGATGTCGATGTCGTCGGGGTCGCGCGTGCGCCTCGACGGCACGATTGCGATGTCGTCGAAGCCGTAGGCCCTTCGGCCCTTCTTCCCCCGCCCGATCTCTATCTCCATTTCCTCACCCTACGTTCGTTCGCGGACGAAAAAACCCCGCGTCGCGGGGCTCGAACTACGGATCTGCGGCGTTTGCGGACTCTTCCCCAACGGCCAACCGAGGATAACAGCGGTGAGCCCCCGCCTAGCGCACCGCCGGGGCGGCGTCCAGCACCGTCACATCGATCCCCTCGGCCAGCCGGCTCACCTCAGCGGGGTCGATCGACCCTGCGCCGAAGTGCTGCGTGGACTCGGCGCCGCATGCGACGGCGAAGCGGACGCATTCCTGCGGGGGCAGACCCTCGAAGCGCGCCGCGGTGAAGCCGGCGAGGAAGGCGTCGCCCGCCCCCACCGCCGCCACGGGCTCGAGCGAGGGGGCCCTCGCTTCGTATGAGCGGCGCTCGGTGCCCTCGAGCAGGGATGCGACGCACCCGCGCTCGTGGGTGATCAGCGCCTCCCCCGCCCCCAGTTCGACCAGCCCCCGGAGGCCGGTGAGCAGGTCCTCGCGATCGTTGAACTCGTGCCCGACGGCGCCCTCGGCCTCGGTGGTGTTGGGAGTGACCGCGGCGGGCTCCGCCCGCAGCCCCGCGGTCAGTGGCTCGCCCTCGGTGTCGAGGATCGTCTCGACGCCGAGCTCCTTCAGCTCGGCGATGATCCTGGCGGCGAACGAGGCCGGCACCGATGGCGGCAGGCTGCCCGCGACCACGCAGACCCGGGCGCCGCGGGCCAGGTAGAGGAGCTTCTCGAGGAAGCGCTCGAGCTCCTCGGGGGCGACGTCCGGCCCGCGCTCGTTGATCTCGGTCTGCTCTCCGGAGGTCGGATCGATGACGGCGAGGTTGGTCCGGGACTCGCCGGCGATCCAGGTGAAGTCGGTGAGGATGGACTCCTCGGCAAGGCGCTCCATCAGGCGCGCTCCCGTCGGCCCGCCCGCAAGGCCGGTGGCGATCACCGGGCGCCCCAGCAGCTTCAGCGTACGGGCGACGTTGACGCCCTTGCCGCCGGCCACCGTGCTCGCCTCGACGGCCCGGTGCCTGTGCCCCTGGCGGAAGCTCGGGACCGCGACCGTGCGGTCGATCGCGGCATTCAGGGTGACGGTGAGGATCAAGGCCCCTCGCCCCCTGCCCTCTGACGCCTCCTGCGCATCCGCTCCTCGTGCATCTGACGCCTTTCCTCCGCGGTCCGCTCTCTTGGCCCCCGGGGCCGCCCTGGGTTTCGGGTCTGCTCGGGCGGCGGTTCGGTTTCCTCACCTTCCCCGGAACGCCGGCTCCGGGCCGCAAGCAGCAGACCTATGACTATCACGAACGCGCCGAGAGGCAGCAAGATCACGGGATCCTGCAAGCCGGTCACGGCCTTGTCTACAAGTGTTGCGGCCTCGACGGACTCGGAGGCGACCAGCGGCGAGACTCCCGCCACCCTGCCATCCACCGTGACCACCACCCGCCCCAGCTCCTCGCCCCGGTCTATGGCGCCGCTCACCTCGCCGGGCGCCTCGACCTCGGTCTCCACCGCTTGGCCCTCGCGAGCCGAGACGGCGATGGGCCTTTGAGCGACCAGCGAGAGCCGCTCGTCGCGGTAGTCCAGTTTCGGGTCGGCCAGCTCCTCGCCCCGCTTCACCGGGCTGGCCGGCCGGTACAGCGAGAAGCCGTAGTCCAGGAGATTCTGCGTCTCGGCGTCCCTGGCCGCCTCGCTGCCGGCCCCGAGGACCACGCTGATCAGCCTGGTTCCGTCCCTGGTGGCGGATCCGACCAGGACGTAGCCCGCCTGGATGGTGTGTCCGGTCTTGACGCCGTCGGCCGTCGGGTCGCTCTCCAGCAGGGTGTTTCGGCTGGTGATCGTACGCGGCCGGTCGCCGCTGTTGAGGCGCGCGACCTGCGAATCGGCGATCTGCGCGAACAGGCGGTCTCGCATCAGCAGCGCGGTGAGCTCGGCCAGGTCGGCGGCGCTGGAGTAGTTGGCGGGGTCGTCCAGCCCGATCGGGTTCGCGTAGCTCGTGTCGTCCAGGCCGAGGGCCCGCGCCTCGCGGTTCATCCTGTTGACGAATCTGGGGACCGAGCCCGCGACACCCTCGGCGATCGTGGCGGCCGCATCGTTGGCGCTCGCCAGGATGAGCGCGTACAACAGGTCGCGCGTCGTCATCTTCTCGCCGGCGCGGAGGCCCAGCAGCGATTCCGCGGCCAGCGCCTGATAGGGCGGGGCCGTCAGCTTCTGCTTGGGGCGCAGCTCCTCGAGTGCCACCAGTGCCGTCATCAGCTTCGTCGCGCTGGCGATCGGCCGTTCCCGGGCCGGGGCGCGCGCCGCCAGCACCTCGTCGTCGCGGGGGTCGATCAGGATCCAGGCGCGCGCCGCCAGCGTCGGCGGGCCGGCCGCGGCCGAGGGGGTTTTCTGCTGCGCTCCCTTCTCGGTTGCGGCGGCGCCGGGTTGACCGCCGTCCTGCTGCCGCTTCATGCCTTGCTGCGAAAGCGCCGGAGCGGGGACGACGATCGCCAGCATCGCCAGGGCCGCCACGATGCGTGCGCGGACCCCGGCGGACCCCGCTCTCGCCTGACGCGGGCCCATCGGTCAGGGAGAGGAGGATCCGTCGACGCTTCCGTCCCCGAACTCGTCGGCCGGGTCCCCCGCGCCAACGTCGCCGTCGTCCGAGAACCCCGTCTCGGTGCCGCTCTGGCGCAGCGAGACGCGCTGTCCCGCGATCAGGGCCTGCGGGTCGATGTCAGGATTGAGCGCGACGAGATCATCGAGCTCGATGCCCGTCGCCTCCGAGATCGAGACGAGCGTGTCCCCGTCCTCGACGACCCAGACGCCCTTGTTCAGGGCCCGCTCGCCGGCGCGCGTGGTGCCGGACTTGTCGGCCCTCATCCGCGAGTCCTCGTCACCGTCGGAGCCGTCGCTGGTCATGACGGTCGCCACAACCAGTATCGCCGCGGCGATGAGCGCGAACACGGCCAGCACCCGCGCCACGTAACTGGGTCTCCTGCTCGGCTGCATCGCGCGTGGAATCTACCCCGCGGGCCCCATCAGGTCCGAAGTGCCGATCCTAGGCCCCCAGGTCCCACAGGCCCGCGCGCAGCTCCTCGGCCGCCGCCGCCGGATCCTCGGCCCCGGCGATGGCCCGCGCCGCAGCGACGAGAATCGACGCCGGCCGCCCGGCGGCGATCGCGGGGCCCAGATCGCCCGGCCTTCCCCCCTGGGCGCCGACGCCGGGGATCAGGAAGATGGCGTTCGGGAGGAGCTCCCGCATCCGGCCGAGGTGCTCGGGCGCCGTCGCGCCCACGACCGCTCCCATGCCGGTCAGCCCGCCCGCACCCGCCAAGGCCGGCGCGCGCTCGGCGACGAGGCCGGCGAGCAGCTCGTGCACCGGGGTTCCATCCACCAGGCGGTCCTGCAGGTCCGCCGCCCCGGGGTTGGACGTCCGGACCAGCGTGAAGACCCCGGCGCCGGACTCGGCCGCCGCCGAGACCAGCGGGTCCAGCGAATCGCCGCCCAGCAGCGGGTTGACCGTGATCGCATCGGCCCCGAGCCCCGGGACTCGGCCCCAGGGCGTCTCCACCCGGCCGACCAGCGACTGCGCGTAGGCGGCCGCGGTCGTCGGTACGTCCCCGCGCTTGCCGTCCGCCACCACCAACAGCCCCGCTGACCGGGCCGCCTCGACCACCTCGCCGAGCGCCCGCCGACCGTGGGCCCCGAGGCGCTCGAAGCACGCGAGCTGCGGCTTGACCGCGACGCAGGCGCCGCCCGCCGCTTCGATCAGCGAACGGCAGTGCGCCGAGACCGCATCGGCCGCCCGCGCAGCGGGATCGTCGGCGTCCGTGGCGCCCGCCGCCGGGTCGGCTGCGGGCGACAGCGTCGCCGGGTCAGGGTCCAAGCCCAGACAGACCTGGCTGCGCCGCTCCTCGGTGAGCGCCGCGAGCCGGTCTGCGAAGGGCCTGGCGCTAGGCGGCTGCGCCGCGCCCCTCCGAAGAGCCCCCGGAAGAGCCGCCCTTCACCTGCTTCTTCAGCGCGGAGCCGGCCGAGAAGCGCGGCACCTTTCCGCCGGGGATGAAGATCCGCTCGCCCGTCCGCGGGTTGACCCCCTGTCGGGGCCCCCTCTCCGCGACCGCGAACTTCCCGAATCCGGTGAAGTTGACCTCGCCCCCCTTCGCGAGCACGCCGGTGATCGCATCCAGCACGGCATCGACCGCGGCGGCAGCCTCCTTCTTGTTCCCAACTCGGTTGTCGCCCGCGAGCACGTCCAAGAACTCAGCTTTCGTCACGTCATGCCTCCTCGGATTGGAGTGGCGGCCGACAGTAACACCGGCCTCGGAGCCATACCCGAGGCCTTGTACGCCGTTGTCACGAGCTGGGTTTGGCGCTCGGCGAAGCCCCGGCGCGCGCCTGCCGGGCCTCGGGCCTGGGCGGGCCGGCCACGTCGAGGACACTGGCGGCGGCGAGGAACAGGGTTTTGCCCTGATCGGTCTCGGACGAGAACTCGAGCGCCCGGCCGCCCGGGTAGGAAACCCGGGCGAAGGGCTTCCGCAGGTGACGGCGGCGCCTCATGTAGGCAGCGGCGTCGTCCGCATAGCTCGAGACGCGATCGAGCAGCAGCCGGTGGGGCTTGGGCGGCACCGCTCACATCTCCCTGGCGAGGTCGCGGAGCACGGCCCTGAGGTCGAAGAGCATCAGGGAGGCGAGGACGAAGCGGTCGGTGGCGGCCACAGCCGTCATCCCGTCCTGGCGAACCATGAAGACCTCGCCGTCCCCGGTGGCCACGTGGACGTGGGCGGCCTCCTGGTCTCCGGCCACGTCGGCGGCGTGGACGAAGCCGGCAGCCACGTCCTTCCAGGCCTCGCCGTCGCCGCTGCATGCGAGCACCTCGCCGGCCGCGTCGAGGATCGCGCAGCCGCGCATCTCGGGCGAGATCTCCTCGAGATAGGAGACCGCCTCGCGGGGGTCGGTGAGGGTCTGGGCGCCGTCGTCGGCCATCGGAGTCAAAATAGCTGGCGTGACACTCGCACAGGGATCCTGGGTCACCGTGATCGTCGTCTGCCTGGTCGCCGTCGTCCTGCTGGCGATCGGGGGCTACACCGGCTACAGCATCGTCGTCGGGGCGGTCGGCCTGGCCGCCGCGGTGAACCTGTTGTAAACGGGACGGCTTCGCGATGAGGCGGGGCCGGGGGCGGCCGCCGAGACGGGTCGCGGCCGCCGGCGGCAGGCCCGAGATGGTGCGGCCTTGCGGCCCCTAGCCAGCCCGGTACTGCTCCGGTTCGCTCGCCGGGTCGCGCCGGGAGCTCTCCGGCTCGACGTGGATCAGCACCTCGGCGTCGCGGAGCTCTCCCTCGATCGCATTGCGCAGCCCGTGCGCCAGCCCGTGGGCCTGCTCGAGCGAGGTCCCGTCGCGGAACTGGACGTGCATCTCGATGTAGCGTCGCGTGCCCGTCGTCCGGGCTCGCAGCTTGTGGTACCCGACGACCTCCGGCGGGCGCACCCGGGCAATCGCCTCCTCGATCCGGTCCATCTCCTCGGCGGGCAGCGTCTCGTCCACGAGGATCCCCGCCGCCTTGCGGATGATGTTGATCCCCGTGACGATGATGAAGAGGGACAGGGCGATGGCGACCGCGGAGTCCACCCACTCGGCGCCGGTGATCTGGATCGCCACCAGCCCCAGCAGGACCCCGAACGAGGTGATGGCGTCGGCCGACAGGTGAGCCGCGTCGCCCTCGAGGGCGGGCGAGCGGTGCACCCGCGCCTGCTCTCGCAGGAACAGGGCGACGGCCGCCGCGGACACCGTGGAGAAGGCGATCACGACGATCCCGATCCCGACGCTCTCGATCCCGGTCTCGCCGCTGATCAGGCGGCCGGCCGACTCGAAGATGATGAAGCCGGCGACCAAGACGATCAGCATCCCCTCGATCGTCGCCGCGACGCTCTCAATCTTCTGGTGACCGTAGGGGTGCTCGCGGTCAGCGGGGACGTCGGCGCGCCGCACCGCGACCAGCGCGATGACCGACGCGACCAGGTCGATGAAGGAATTGAGGGCCTCGCTCAGCATCGCCACCGAGCCGGTGAGGATCGCCGCGGCGAGCTTCGCCACGATCAGGACGACGTTGTAGGTGACCGAGACGGCGGCGGCTCCCGGCTTGGTGATGCTCACGGGCGCCGGCTCTCCCGCCGCCCCAGGTGCTCGGCCAGGGCCCGGGCGGCCCGGCCCCTGTGGCTGATCGCGTGCTTCTCGATCGAGGCAAGCTCGGCCATCGTGCGTCCATCCTCCGGCCCGGTGTCGTCGGGGACGAAGGCGGGGTCGTAACCGAAGCCGCCGTCCCCCCGGGGCTCGTCGGCCAACGTGCCCTTGCAGCGCCCCTCGAACAACCGCTCGGTCCCATCCTCGCTGACCAGGGCGATCGCGCAGACGTATGTGAGCCGCCGGTCCTCCGCCCCCTCGAGCTCGCCGAGCAGCTTGGCCAGGTTCTGCTCGTCGGTCGCGTCCTCCCCCGCGTACCGCGCGGACCTGACGCCGGGAAGCCCGCCGAGGGCGGCCGCCTCGATGCCGGAGTCGTCCGCGATCGCCGCGCGACCCGTCGCCCGGCGCGCCGCCCGGGCCTTGCCGAGCGCGTTCTCGGCGAAGGTCTCGCCGGTCTCCGGCGGCAGCTCGACGTCGTCGGGCAGGGGCTCGAGTTCCACCGCCGGCAGGGCCTCGCCCAGCTCGCGGAGCTTGTGCTCGTTGCGGGTGGCGACGACCATCGGCTGCCCGCCGTCCACCGGGGCTATCCCGGCAGGCCGCCGGCCGCCTCCGACTGGACCTCGCGGAGCTCTGCGATCCCACCCTCGGCCAGGGCCAGCAGCTCGTCCAGGTGCGCGCGCGACAGAGGCGTCCGCTCGGCGGTCGCCTGGACCTCGACCAGTCCACCGTCGCCGGTCATCACGACGTTGGCGTCGACCTCGGCCGAGCTGTCCTCGACGTAATCGAGATCGCAGAGGGCGCGGCCCTCCACCATGCCGACGCTGACCGCTGCGACGGACTGGTTCAGCGGCACCGCCTCGATGTCGCCCTTTCGCGCCAGCCCGTCCAGGGCGAGGTGGAGGGCGACGAAGCCGCCGGTGATCGCGGCGCAGCGCGTACCCCCATCCGCCTGGAGGACGTCGCAGTCGACGAACACGGAACGCTCGCCCAGGCCCTCGAAGTCGACGATGGCGCGCAGTGAGCGGCCGATGAGCCGCTGGATCTCGACCCCGCGACCGTCCTGCTTGCCGCGGCTGACGTCGCGCTGCTTGCGGTCGCCCGTCGAGGCGGGGAGCATTCCGTATTCGGCAGTCACCCATCCGCGCCCTCGTCCCTCCATCCAGCGCGGGACCGAGTCGCTGACCGAGGCGGTGCAGATGACCCTGGTCTCGCCCTGGCTGATCAGAGCGGAGCCGTCGGCGGTCCTGACGAATCCGGGCGCGATGCTGGTCGCCCGGATCTGGGCAGGGGCGCGGTCGTTGCTGCGGCTGGGGGGCACGGGCGCAGTGTCCCAGAACGCCGTCAGGCCGCGCCGCTGCCCCCGCTGGCTACTTGAACGTCACCTTGTTCACCGCCGCCCGGATCTTGTCGACGATGGTCTCGGCCAGTTCCAGGCCCTGGGCGCCCTGGAAGCCCTTGAGCGCCGCGACCATGCCGACCATCAGCAGCGCGACCAGCAGGATCAGGCCTACGTACTCGACCGTCCCCTGACCGGCGTCGCCGCGGAGCCGAACCGCGGCCCGGGACCAGGGAGTGGGAGCGCGGCCAGGGGCGGGGAAGCGTGTGTCGGTTTGCATCGGTTCCTCCTCGGGTGGCTTGTGCGCCGATCGTGCGGTGCGCCGTCGCGCCGATCCACACCGGGGTGTGACGCGTTGGCGTCGCTCAGGCGCCGAATTCGGTTCGCCAGGCCGCGCCCGGGAGAACCCGGGCGTCATCTAGGCTGGCCGCGCGTGAGGGCGCTGATCGTCACCAACCTCTACCCGTCGCCCGAGCGTCCCCGGCTCGGACGCTTCGTGGCCGACCAGGTCGACGCCATGCGAGGGCTGGGCGCCGACGTGGAGGTCTTCGGCTTCGAGCTCGGGGCGGGCGCATACCTCCCGGCCGCCCGCCGCCTGCGCGCGCAGCTTCGGCAGCAGTCGTTCGACGTCGTCCACGCCCACTACGGACTCTGCGGATGGGTCGCCGCCCTCGCCGGGGCGCGCCCGCTCGTGGTCACGTTCCACGGCACCGACGTACGGCACTCCCTGGTCGGCCCGTCCTCGAGGCTGCTCACCCGGCGGCTGGACCTGGCGGCGGGAGCCTCCCGCTCCATCTTCGGGCCCGAGGGCGGCCGCCGCGGTCTGCCTCCGGGCCCGGCTGCGATTGCGGTCCTGCCGTGCGGCGTTGACACGCGGCGCTTCCATCCAATCGACCGCGCCGAGGCGCGCCGTCGCCTGCGACTTGACCCCGAGGGCCGCTACCTGCTTTTCCCGGCGAACCCGGACCGGGCGGTGAAGCGACACGATCGAGCCGCTGAAGTGGCCGGGCTCGCCGACGCGGAGCTGCTGGTGACCCGCGAGGTGAGCCCGGAGGAGATGCCGCTTTGGGTCAACGCCGCCGCGGCCGTGCTCGTCACCTCCGAGAGCGAGGGGTTCGGCCTAGCGCCCCTGGAGGCGCTGGCGTGCGGGGTGCCCGTTCTCGCCACCCCGGTCGGCGCCGCTCCGCTCGTGGCCGGCACCGTGAACGGCTGCTTGGTCGCCCCCTTCGACGCTTCCGTCTGGAGCCGGCTGGCGCGCCGTCACCTGGACGCGGGCGACCCCAGGGTGGAGCCGGGTGCCATGCCGGCCCTCTTCTCGGCCGAACGGATGGCCGAGCGCGTTCTCTCTGCTTACGCCGGGCTCCTGGCCGGTGCGTGAGGCTCGCGTCCGCAAACTCGCCCATTAGGTGCTCCCGGACGTCCGGATCTTCCCTAGAGTCACCTCGATGAGCGAGCGCCAAGGGGACCAACCCGGGGGCCCTCGCATGAGGCCGATCCGCACCGCCGAGGAGCGCGCCACAGCCGAGATCCTGGCGCTCGTCGGGGACCTGCAGCGGGAGCGCGACGCCGCCACGCGCTCCCTGGAAGAGCTTCGGAGCCGCGTGGGCGAGGTGGAGGCCGGCGCGGGCGGCCCCTCGGAGATCCGGGTGATCGCCGTCCCGAAGCCCGATCAGGCCGACGAGCCCGAGAGCGCCGGGTTGGACGCAGGCGCCGAGAAAAGGCCGACGGCCTCGGCGACCCGGCTGCAGCAGGAGGCCGCGCAGCAGATCGAGCTCGAGGCACAGCGACTGCGCTCGGAGTTCGACGAGCAGCTGCGCAGCGCCGTCGAGAAGACCCGGGCGGAGGTCGAGTCGCGCATGCGGATGGAGTCGAACCGCCTGCTCGCCGAGCAGGCCGAGAAGCTGCAGGCCGAGTCGGACGAGCGGGTCGAAGCAACCGTGACGAGCGTTCGGGCCGAGACGGAGCGACGCGTGCAGGCCGAGATAGACGAGCTGACCCGGGCGCTCGAGAGCGAACGAGGCCCGCGGCGCGCCGAAATCGAGAGGGACGAGCGGGCCGCCGCGGCCGCCCCGAAGTCCTCCGCCGACGAGCAGGACACCCGGGAGGAGCCGGGCGCGGAGCGGCCCCAGCGGCGTGCCCTGTTCGCGTGGCTGAGGCGACGTTCCCCCGCCGAGACCGGCGCGGACGAGGAGCCCGCCATCGAGGTCCGCGCGCTCGAGCCGGCCGAGGCCTCGGCTCCGGGCGAGCCCGTCAACGTGAACGAGGCGACCTTCGAGCAGCTTCGTGAGCTGGGGATGTCGGTCACCCAGGCCACACGCGTGATCGCCTACCGCGAGCGCCGGGACGGATTCGAGTCCGTGGACCAGATGGACACGATCCCGGGGCTGCCGAAGCCCATGCTCGACGCGCTCAAGCAGAAGCTGACCGTCTAGGGCCGCTAGGGCGCCCTACGCGAGCGAGGGCCAGAAGGGCACCAGCCGCTCCCGGAACGGCGCGGCGAAGGCACCGGGCGCTTCGCGTGGGGATGCGTCTCCGGCAAGCGCGTCGAGGGTCGCCAGGACCGACCGGGCCAGCGCGGTGACCGAGTAGCCGCCCTCGAGCAGCACCAGCAGAGGGGCGCCCAGCTCGGACCCCAGATCGCGCATCGCCGCGGTCATGTCGGCGTAGGCGGTCTCGTCCAGCTCGCACTCGGCCAGCGGGTCGTCGCGGTGGGCGTCGTAGCCCGCGGAGACGATCATCAGCCCCGGCTTCCACTCCCTGCAGATCGGGGCGATCACGCCCTGGACCAGCGCCAGGAACTCGTCGGGGCCGCTGCCCGGCGGCACCGGGAGGTTGACCGTGAACCCCTCGCCCTCGCCGGTCCCGAGGTCGGTCGCTGCGCCCGTACCGGGATACAGCGGGCTCTGATGGATGCTCGCGTAGACGACGTCGGATGACCCGTAGAAGATCTCCTCGGTCCCGTTGCCGTGGTGGACGTCCCAGTCCAGGATCAGCACGCGCTCAGTGCCGTGACGCGCCCTGGCCTCGGCCGCGGCGACGGCGGCGTTGTTGAACAGGCAGAAGCCCATGGCGCGGGCCCGCTCGGCGTGGTGGCCGGGCGGGCGGGTCCCGCAGAAGGCATATCCACCATCGCCGGCGCTGAGCAAACGATCGGCGGCGCCGGCGGCGGCGCCCGCCGCGTGCAGAGCCGCCTCCCACGACCCCGCGCTGGCGATCGTGTCCAGGTCGATCATTCCCCCGCCCCTGGCCGAGAGGTCCTCGATCCGGTCCACCAGCGCAGCCTCGTGGACGCGAAGCAGCTGCTCGCGCTCGGCGGCAATGGCGTCGACGACCTCCAGCCCCATCCAGTCCCGCTCGGCCAGGGACTCCTCGATCGCGACCAGCCGCCGCGCACTCTCGGGGTGGCCGCCCGTGTCGTGCTGGAAGCAGCTCGGATGGCGGACGTAGAGGGCCACGGGCCGGGTACGGTAGTCGGCTTCATGGCGCACGAGCAGACACTGCGGGAGAGCTCGAGCTTCTGGGCCCAGGGTGGCCTGGCCGCCGCGATCGGACCCGACGACTCACCGGAGCTGCACGCCGAGGACACCGTCGCGGCCGGCCGCGATGCCTGCCGGCGGTCGGCCGCCGAGGCCCTTGCGCGCGAGGCCCCTGAGGTGGTCGGCGAGCTGGAGCGCCGGGGCGTCGACTTCGACCGCGACGCCGACGGCAACCTGGAACTGGCGCTCGAGGGAGGTCATTCCCGCAGGCGGGTGGTCCACGCGGGCGGCGCAGGAACCGGCAAGAGGATCACCGAGCGGCTGGCCCAACTCGCCGCTGCGGAAACCCGGGTGCACGTCGCCGAGGGCGCCTCGGCTCTGGCCCTGTGGAGTGACGGGGCCCGCTGCCACGGCGTGATCGCCGACTCCGGCCCCGTCGCCGCCCGCACCACGGTCCTCGCCACCGGCGGGGCGGCTGCGCTGTGGGCGCGCACGACGAACCCCTGGGGCGCAATCGGAGCGGGCGCGGTGATGGCCAACGCGGCCGGCGCCGAACTGGCTGACCTGGAGCTCTGCCAGTTCCACCCGACCGCCCTCGCCGCCCCGGGCACCGACGCCGACGGGCTGCTGGTCACCGAGGCTGTCCGCGGCGAGGGCGCGACGCTGCTGGACGCCTCTGGGCAGCGCTTCACGGACGAGCTCGCCCCCCGAGATGCCGTGACCCTGTCGATTCTCGAGCGCATGGACCAGGAGGGGAGGGACCATGTGTCGCTGGACCTGCGGGGACTCGAGCGCGAGCGCTTCCCCAACGTTTTCGAGGCGCTGGAGGGCGCTGGGTTCCAGCCCGAGCGGGACCCGGTCCCGGTGGCGCCGGCGTCCCACTACGTCATGGGCGGCGTGGCGACCGACCTGGAGGGCCGCACCTCGCTGCCGGGCCTGTTCGCGGTGGGCGAGACCGCGTGCACAGGCCTACACGGTGCCAACCGGCTGGCGTCCAACAGCCTCACCGAGTGCTTCGTGCTGGGAACCAGGGCGGCTGCGGCCGCCCTGCGCGAGCCGGATCAGGGCTCGCCGCCCGAGCTCCCGAAGTGGCGCTTCACGCCCCCTCCGGCTTCGACGCGAGCGGCGGTCTGGAGGCTCGCGGGCCCGCGACGCCGAGCCGAGGAGCTGGAGGCGCTGCTGGAAGACCCCTATCCCCTGGCCCGACTGGTGGCCCGCTTTGCGCTCGAGCGCCGCGAGTCCCGCGGATCGCACCGGCGAGTCGAGTTCCCCGGGCGCGATCCCGGGCTCGACGGCCGCCACCTGGTCTGCGGGCCGGACGGCGAGCCCGCCTGGCACGCCTGGGGCTGAGCGGGCTAGGTATCAATCGCCCGCTTTGAGGGAAGACCTACCGGAAGCAATTGGCCGCAGCAGGGCTTCAAGGAGGAAAACCGGGCTATGTATCGATTCAGCCGCTCCATCTACCGGGAGCTAGCGCCGCGGGTCGAGTCGGGGGATCCGAC